>NZ_JAIUKE010000143.1 GCF_020176795.1 Streptomyces sp. 8L | reverse complement strand
GGGCCGCGCGCCGCCGCGGACTGGAAGAAGAGCTGCCGGGCGTCGGCGGCCTCCTGGGCGCCCGCCCCTCCGCCGCAGCCCGTGGTGAACAGAACTCCCGCGGACAGCGCGGCGAGTGCCGCGGCCCGGCGTCGGATGGGTGAGCGCACCAGGGTTCTCCCGCCTGTTCCTGCCGTTTGTCCTTCTACGTCTGCCAGCTTTGTCGTTCTATGCCTGCCAGCTTTGTCCTTATATATCTGCCCGCTCATGATCGAACCCGCAAGCGGGCCGTCCCGCGACCGGGTCCCCTTCCGAGGGCCCCTTGCCCGGCTTCCCGGCCTTGGCATAGGCTCGACGCGGAGTTGAACACGTTCAAAAAAACATCGGAACCATGAACCGATGGCATGTCGTCACAGGTCAGGCCCGAGTGTTCCGGCCAGGGAGGCCGTTGCGGCCCGCTCCCCGCGGCCCGCGGCATCCGGCGCGGGTCCTCGTCGCGATCCGAGGCGCCCGCGCTACGCCGCCGGTGGCGCACCGGCACGGCGCCCCGAGGCCGCGGCGACACCGCGGAGGGCGCCGCCGGGCGAGAGAGGCGATGCGGCATGAGTACACCCGAAGTGACCCGCACAGCCGGGTCCTTCACCTATCCGCAGGTGGGCGCGACCCGGCTCGGGCCGCTGCCGGAGGGCTACCACCACCTGCACCACCGCACGGTGATCGGCCGGGGCAGGGCGGTCTTCGACGCCGCGGGGACGGCGGTGACCACCTGGCGCATGCACCGGGCCACCGGCGCCCGGGTGCGCGCCGACTCGGCCTGGGCGAGGCCGGGCGCCACGGTCGAACTCTCCCTGGGCCGGGGGCCCGTGCGGGTCGCGGGGCGCTGCGAGGTGGTCTGGACGGCGTACGAGCGAAACCGCACGGGCTTCGGTTACGGCACCCTGACGGGGCATCCGGAGAGGGGCGAGGAGTCCTTCGTGGTCGACCTGCGCGACGACGGCTCCGTGTGGTTCACCGTCATGGCCTTCAGCCGCCACGGCCGCTGGTACACGCGCGCCGGCGGCCCCTTCGTACGGCTGCTCCAGCGGGGGTACGCGCGGCGGCTCGGCCGCACGCTCCGGCGGCTCGCCACCGCCTGACGCCGCGTACCTGGAGTGGCTCGGCGTACGGGGCGGCCCGGCGTAGCGGACAGCGGCCCGGCGTACGGAGGCGGTCCGGCGTACCGGGGAGTGGCTCGGCCTGGGAGGGCGGTCCGGCGTACCGGGAGCGGGTCCTCGTCGGGTGCCCGCTCCCCCGCCCGCGGGGTCAGGCCAGCAGGGTCCGGCCGAGCCAGTCCTCGGCGTCCCGCACACCGGGCAGCGCGTAGAAGTACCCGCCGCCGTAGGGCTTGATGTAGTCCACCAGCGGCTCGCCCGCCAGGCGCTTCTGCACGGCGGCGAACTGGCGGTCGATGTCCTGCTGGTAGCAGCAGAAGATCAGCCCGGTGTCCAGGTCGCCGTTGTCGCGCACGCCCCGGTCGTAGTTGTAGCCGCGCCGGATCATCCGGCTGTCCGCCGTCGCCGTCGTACGGGGGTTCGCCAGCCGGATGTGCGAGTCGAGCGGGATGATGTTGCCCTGCGGGTCCTTGGCGAACTGCGGCTGGTCCATCTCCGCGCGGCCGTCGAGGGGCGCCCCGGTGTCCCTGGCGCGGCCCATCATCCGCTCCTGCTCTCGGATCGAGACCCGGTCCCAGAACTCGACCAGCATGCGGATGACGCGGACCACCTGGTAGCTGCCGCCCGCCGTCCAGTCCGGCTCGCCCGCGTTCTTCCCCACCCACACCAGCTGGTCCATCATGCGCCGGTCGGTGGCGGACGGGTTGGCCGTGCCGTCCTTGAAGCCCAGCAGGTTGCGGGGTGTGCCGGACGGCCTGGGCGGCGACACGAACCCCTCAAGACGCCAGCGGATCTGGAGGGCGCCCCGGGTGTGGCGGGCGATGTCGCGCAGCGCGTGGGTGACGGTGTCGGGGTGGTCGGCGCACAGCTGGAGCATCAGGTCGCCGTGGCACCAGGCGGGGTCGAGGTCGTCGTCCGGGAAGGTGTCCATCGGGCGCAGCCTGCGGGGCTTTCGCCCGGCGAGCCCGAAGCGGCCGTCGAAGAGGGTGGAGCCCACGCCGAGCGTGCCGGTCAGCCCGTCGGCGGGCACCACGGGCCCGAGGACGCCGGAGTCCGGGAGCGGCGCGGAGATGCCGAGCGGGTCGGGCACGCCGCCCCTGGTGAGGAAGCGCAGCCGCTCGGTCACGGTCTTGAACAGGTCGGCCAGTTCGGCGCGGTCGCGCGCGGTGACGTCGAAGGACGTGAAGACGGCGCTGCGCTGGAGCGGGGTGAGGATGCCGGCCTGGTGGGCGCCGTGGAAGGCGACGACCCGGTCGCCGTCGGCCGGTCCCGCGTCCGCGCTCGGGCTCGCGCCGCCGCCGGCCGCCCATGCCACGGTGCCGGTGCCGCCCGCCGAGAGGGCGGCACCCGCCGCTCCCGCCGCGACGGCACGGTGCAGGAAGGACCGCCTGCCCACGCCGTGGCCCATCGGGCAGCCGTCCGCGTCCGCCGGATGCGGGGCCGCCCCGGCGTCCCCGGCCGGGCCGTGGCCGGTCGCGGGACGCTCCGCGCCGGACCTGCGGTCGTGGCCGGTCGTGGGGTCGTGGCCGGTCATCGCGTCGCCTTCCTGTGCCGTGCCGTGGGTGCCGTCGTCCGAGGTCCGCCGCGCGGTCATGAGGTCCTCCGGATGTCGAAGATGACCGCGACCGGGGCGAGTTGCTCGGCGAGGTCGCCGAAGTCCGCGTTCACTCTCTCCCGCTGGGCCCGTGACAGCGTGTCCGGCGCTCTCCAGTCACCGCTCTTTCGGGTCGCGTCCAGGTCGTCGCCCGCGGTCTTGAGGGCGGCTTCGAGCTGGGGCAGCCGCGCGTCCCTCGGGGCGAGCAACGGGTGCAGGACGTCGAGGAGTTCCACGGTCCCGTCCAGGCCCGCGCGCGCGGTGGCGAGCGAGGTGCCGCTGCCGAAGTCGGAGCGGCCCGTCAGGTCGAGCTGGATGCTGTCCTCGGTGATCTCGTGCGCCCGCAGTCCGGTGTCCAGCGGGTCCATCCGGGTGCCGGCCCACTGGTCGCTGAGGTCCTTCAGGTCCTTGGCGAGCTGGTCGGTGGGTGCCTTCAGGCTCGTGGCCGACTCGCCGTGCCACAGGCCGTACTCGACCCGGTGGAAGCCGCTGAAGTCCTTGTCGTGCACGCCGCCGGGCAGGCCCGCGTCGGTCCCGTCGACCGCGCCGCCGAGGTCGCCGAAGGCGCCGTAGGCACCGCCGAGCCGCGTGTACGCGAGGTGGGCGGGCAGCCAGGCCTTGCGGGCGGCGCCGAGGTCGCCGGCGTCGACGGCCGACTGGAGCGTGTGGACCTTGGAGATGACGCCCTTGAAGCCCCGCGCCACCCACTTCTGGTAGGTGAGGGTCGGCGGGATCACGTCGTGCTGGTTCACGGGCCTGACCGCGGGGCCGCCCTTCGCGGGTCCCGTGGCGACCTTGACGACGGGGCCGTTCACCGCGTCGGTGTCCTCCACCAGGCAGCGGAACGTGTAGCTGCCGCGCCCCAGTTGGACCTGGATGGGGCGGGTCGTGCCGGGTCCGAGGCCGTCGATCTCGCCGAGCAGCGCGCCCGAGGAGTCCGTGAGGTAGACCTCGGCCGCGTCGGTGGCGACGTTGTGCACGTCGAAGACCTGGAGGCCCGCCTTCGGGTCGGTCCAGCCCTTGCCGCACTGGTCGGACGACGAGGACGCCTCCACGGCCGTGTGGTGCAGGCCGTCGGCGGGGCCGGCGGACGCGGCGGCGGGCTCCGCGCCCCCCGAGGTCAGGGCGACGGCGAGGCCGCCGCCCGCGGCGGCCACCACCACGCAGGCGGCGAGCAGTACCCACCCCCGGCGAACCCGCCGTACGGGTCTTCCGTCAGGGGCCGGCTCGTCCGGCGCGGCCGGGGACGAGGCATCCTGGATGTTGTTGCGTATCGGCACGGAACCGGATGTTAGTTCCACGAACCGCCGGCGCCGGGGATCATTCGGTGAAGTTCCGCCAAAGTTCGAGTGTCCTGACGTCCCGTGACGCCGGGGCCCCGGCGCTCCGGGCCCGGGGCGGCGCCCCGACCGGACGCGGTGGCGGCGCGGCCGATGCCCGCCACGGACGTGGGGCGCGGCGAACACCGCGATCCCCGGAAAGCCGCCCGCCCGGCGCCCGCCACGGTCCTGGGGGCGCGCACCCGGCGCCGGGCGCCGCTCGTTCGCACGCGCGGCGCCCGGCGTCCGTATGAGCGCGAAGGGCGGAAAGGGCGCCCGAGGGCGGTGCCGTCAGTCGACGCCCGGGAGGATGTGCGGCTCGGCGAGGTCGTCCTCGTATCCGGCGAGACGGATGGGCGCTGACCTGGCCCACACCTCCAGGCTGCTGACCGTCTCCGGCTTGCGCGTGCGCCGCTCGGGGCCTTCCGGCGGAACGTCTTCCGCTTGCGTCTTCTCTGGTGTCACCGCGAGACTCCTCCGTGTCGCGTACCTCTGGGGCAGGGGCAGTTCCGTCGCGGTGGCGCCGTTACTCGGAACGGGAGCGCGGCCGGGTGCATGGCCTGTCCCAGCGGGCGGCTCGGGGGATGGATGATCCCCGGTTCGCCGTCCGACCACACCAGATTAACCAGATGAGCGCCTTCGCGCTCCGCGGAGCTCACTTTCGGGGGACGTTTTCGGTCAGTCGGCCCCTACCAGTTGGCGCGGGAGTAGTCCTTGAGGAAGCAGCCGTACAGATCTTCGCCCTGCTCGCCGCGGACGATCGGGTCGTAGACACGCGCGGCGCCGTCCACGAGGTCGAGCGGAGCGTGGAAGCCCTCCTCGGCGAGGCGGACCTTGTCCGGGTGCGGCCGCTCGTCCGTGATCCAGCCGGTGTCGACGGCCGTCATCAGGATGCGGTCGCTCTCGAACATCTCCTGCGCGCTCGTGCGGGTGAGCATGTTGAGCGCGGCCTTCGCCATGTTGGTGTGGGGGTGGCCCGCGCCCTTGTAACCGCGCGAGAAGACGCCTTCCATCGCGGAGACGTTGACGACGTACGCACGGCCCGCGGCCCGCGCCATGGCCGTACGCAGCCGGCTGATCAGGATGAACGGCGCAGTGGAGTTGCACAGTTGGACTTCGAGCAGCTCGACGGGGTCCACGTCGGACACGGTCTGCACCCAGCTGTTGGAGTCGTGCAGGTCGGGGACGAGGCCGCCGGCGTCGATCGCGGTGCCGGCCTCGATCCGCGCGAGCGTCGCGGACCCGCCGACGAGCGCGAGCCCCGTCACGTCGGCGGCGGTGAGCGACTCGCGCCCCGACGGCAGGGCGGCCTGGGCACCGCTGCCGAACGCGCCGATGACCTCGGCGGCCGGGAGCTCACCCGCGGGCAGCGGCGCGGACTCCGCGGAGACCAGCTCGCTGTACGCGCCGGGCGAGCGGCGCACGGTCTGCGCGGCGTTGTTGATCAGGATGTCGAGCGGGCCTTCGGCGGCGACGGAGTCGGCCAGCGCCACGACCTGGGCGGGGTCGCGGAGGTCGATGCCGACGATCTTGAGCCGGTGGAGCCAGTCGGCGCTGTCCTCCATCGCTTTGAAGCGGCGGATCGCGTCGTTGGGGAAGCGGGTCGTGATCGTGGTGTGCGCGCCGTCGCGCAGCAGCCGCAGCGCGATGTACATGCCGATCTTGGCCCGGCCGCCGGTGAGCAGCGCGCGCTTGCCCGTCAGGTCGGTGCGGGCGTCGCGGCGGGCCCTGTTCTCGGCCGCGCACGCCTGGCAGAGCTGGTGGTAGAAGGCGTCCACCTCGGTGTAGCGCGTCTTGCAGATGTAGCAGGAGCGCGGGCGCTTGAGGACGCCCGCGATGGTGCCGGCCGTGGAGGACGACGGCAGCAGGCCCTGCGTCTCGTCGTCGATGCGCTCGGCGGAGCCGGTGGCGGTGGCCTCGGTGACCGCCTTGTCGTGGGCGGTCTTGGCGGCGCGGCGCTCCTGGCGCCTGCGGTGCTTCACGGTGCGGTAGACACCCGCGGTGGCCCTGCGGACGGCGACCGCGTCGGGGTGGTCGACCTCCAGCGTGTCCAGTTCGGCGAGTACGGCGAGACACACGGCGAGCCGCTCGGCGCCGATACCGGGGCCGAACTCCGGGGCAGCGCCGCCTTCCGGCCCGTCTTCGGCACCGGTTTCGGCGCCGTCTTCCGGGGCGACGGGACCGGCGGCGCCCTGCTGGGCCGGGACGTGGGCGTCGGCGGACGCGGCGGTGGACGGAGTCCGTTCGCCCGGTGGCACGGTTTCCGCCTCGGGCACGGTGCTGTCGCCGTACGCGGAGGTGTCCTGGGTCACCGTCATCGTCGCTGCCGTTCCTCGCTCAACTGGTGCTCACTGATGCTCGCCGGTTCCGCAAGAGTCTTTATTGCGGTCATTTATCCGGTATTGCGACTATCGCCGCAGGTCAGGAGCATACCGACGGGCCGCACCCCGGCAAAATCCGATGCGGCCCCCTCGCGACCCGGTTAACGCGCCCGCCGGGACCGCCGACGGCGCCCCGGGGCCCGGCCGGCGGGACCGCGCCCGGCACGACGACGGGGATCGCGCGAGCCGAGGTCTTACGGGAACCCCCGCCAGCCCTTCGCCGCAGCCGGGGGGCCGCGCCCGGAGCCGGCCGCGCAGACCCTTCCGGAAGCCGCCGCACCACATTTCCCGGAAGCAGCCGCCCTCGCACGCCCCCCCGGCAGAAGGCCCCGGAGGGCCGGGCGCCCGCTGTGCGGCCCGTACGCGCCGCTCGACGGGCCGGCGGCTCCCGTACGCGCCGCTCGACGCGCCCGACGGCTTTCGTACGCGATCCACGCGTTCCTGTCCGCCGCCGTACGGTTTCGCCCTCAGGCCCCGGGAACGCGCACCCCGGTGAAGTTGATCTTCCGGCGCAGCTCGAAGCCGAGCGACTCGTAGAGCCGCACCGCGCCCGTGTTGGAGGCCGCGGCGTGCAGGAACGGCCGCTCGCCGCGGGCCTGGATCTCAGCCGCCAGCGCCCTGATCAGCCGGCCCGCCAGGCCCTGGCCGCGGTGGCCGGAATCGGTGCAGACCGCGCTGATCTCCGTCCAGCCCGGCGGGCGCATGCGCTCTCCCGCCATGCACACGAGCCGGCCGTCCCTGCGGATGCCGAGGTACGTCCCCATCTCCCCCGTACGCGGCAGGAAGGGTCCTGGGCGGGTGCGCTCCACCAGGTCCAGCATCTCGGGCACGTCGTCGGAGCCGAGCCGTACGGCCTCCGCGTCGGCCTCGCCGCGCACGCCTGAGCCGTCCATCTGCACGCCCTCCGCGTGGAAGACGATGTCCCAGTCGGCGGGCGGCACCACGTCGGACCTGGCGACCGAGAACGTCCCGCCCGCGCCGACGAAGGCGGCGACGGCGTCCCAGCTCCAGCTCTCCGGCTCGTCGGGCAGGGCCAGCCAGGGCGACACGTCGACGGGGTAGCGCAGCAGCTCCCCCTGGCGCTCGGCGAAGTGCGCGTGGGGCCCGGTCAGCGCGGCCCTGGCCGGGTTGTCGAGCGGGTGGACCGCTGCCGTGGTCAATGTGTCTCCTCGACTCGTCGAGGACGGTGCCCCTCGCACCGCCCGCCCTCTGGTCAAGGTCCGCGGCGTGGGGGGGGGGGGGGGGGGCCCGCCGGGGGGGGGGGCGGCGGGGCCGGCGGCGCCGGGGGGGGGGGGGGGCGGGCCGCCGCGGGGGGGGGGGCCGGCGCGGCCCCCCCCCCCGCCCCCGCCCCCCCCCCCCCGCGGCGGCCCCGCCCCCCCCCGGGGGGCCCCCCCCCCCCCCCCCCCCCGGGCCGGTGGCGGGCGGCCTGCCGCCTCAGGAGGTGCGCACGGACAGCGTGACCAGGCGCGCGTCGTGCGGGCGGCGGTCCCTGACGGTCAGTGCGATGTAGCGCGCGGTGCCCTTCGCCCGCAGGGAGCCCTCGCGCCCGCGCACCGGCAGGCGGCCGACCGTGGTGTAGGTCACACCGTCCGTGCTGTACGCGAGCCCGGCCGCGGGCACCCGGCCGCCGGTCCACACGGCACCCACCTCGGCGACGGGCAGCGCGGCTCCGAGGTCGACGACCATCCGGCCGTCGGTGCCCGGGTCCCAGGACGTACGGGCGTCGCCGTCGACCGCCGCCGCCGGGTCGGACATCCCCTTCGGCAGCGGCGACGTGGGGAAGGTCGGGCGGCCGAGGGCCGCGTCCGCGAGCGGATACGGTGTCACGCCCCGCAGGGAGATCCGCCGTGTCCTGCCGCGCGGCAGGGTGACCCGTACAGCGGGACCGCCCGGCGCCGCGACGAGGAGGCGGCAGGCGGGACCCGAGAGTTCCACCGTGGCCGCGTCGACGACCTTCGCCCGCAGGCCCGCGGGGACCCGGCCCCCGGTGGCGCCGCGCAGCGTGACGCGGGCGGGTACGACGGCCGCGCTCGCCGCCGCGATCCGCACGTCGTGGTCCACGCCGGTGGCGGTGACGGCCGCGGTGCCCGCGAACAGGGTGACCTCGCGGGTGTCCTGCGGGACGGACACGACCGTGTCCACCTGCCCGTCCGACAGGTTGAACACGCTGAGGTGGCCGCCCGCCACGGAGGCGGTGACGGCGGCGTCGGCGACGCTCGGCGCGGGACGGCCGGCCGCCGCGCGGACCGCGGCGGGGTCCCCGTCGACCACGCCCTCCACGACGACCGCCTCGGCGGGCCCGTCGGAGAGCACCAGCGTGTCGCCGTACACCGCGAGCGGGTTGGTGGCGCCGCGTACGACGAGGCCGGCCCGGCCGTCGACCGAGAGCCAGCCGCCGGTGCTGGTCGTGTCGGCGTGCGGGTACGTGGCCAGGTCCTTCCAGGTGGTGCCGTCGGCGGAACCCTGGACGCGGTACGCGCGGCCCGCGGCGGTCTCCCAGCTGAGCGTGGCGCGGTCGATCTCGTGCGCGGCGCCCAGATCGACGGCGAGCCAGCTGTCGCCCTTCGCGCGGTCCGCGACGGCGACCGCCCAGCGGGTCGCCGGGTCGCCGTCGACGGCGAGCGCCGCGCCCTTGCCGGTGTCGGAGGACGAGGCGGTGGCGGTGGCGCCCCGCGCGAGGTCGGAGCCCGACGCGCCGTCGCGCACCTCGAAGGCGTACAGCGAATAGCCGTACGGGGACTGTCCCGTGACCCCCTGCATGCGGACGTACCGGCAGGTCGCGGCCGGGAAGGTGAGGGTGTCGGTGCGCGGCCCCGAGGCGGTGCCCGAGGTGCCGCCCGCGTCGGCCGCCTTGACGGTGGTGCTGCCCTCGGCCGTCGTGTAGGTACGGCTGCCGTCGAGGCCCGCGATGCCGGGCATGGTCAGGTTGAAGACTTCGAGGTGTCCTTCGCCGGCCGCCGTGCCGGTGGTGGCGTAGACGACCTCGCCGCCCGGCAGGGTGGTGAATCCGGCACGTCCCGAGGCGAAGGAGAGCACGGTGGCCGTGGCGTCCAGGCCGTCCCGTACGTCGGTGTACGTGGCGACCGAGCGGCCGGTGACCGTGGTCGAGGACGCCGGCAGGAACATCGGCGTGGCGCCGCTGAGCGTGAACAGCCAGTCGTCGTGCCCGGGTTGCCAGGCGAACTTCACGAAGCCCGGCTTGCTCACCGCCGCGGCCCACGCCTTCGGTGACTGGTGCGCGACCAGGCCGGGGCCGGTGCCGAAGTCCCGTACGCCGCTGGCCAGGGCGAACATCTCCCGTTCCGTGAGCGCGCGGACGGCGCTGCCCTGCTTGGCGCGCCACTCGTGCAGCAGATAGCTGATCGCGACCTCGGCGCGGGCCTCGGGCTCGTACTTCGGCTCGCCGGAGAACTTGGTGATCCTGTTGACCGGCGGGTACGCCTGGTACGCCGTCAGCCGCTCGGCGAGCGCGGCCTCCGCGCGGGCGGCGGCCCGGTCGCCGAGCACCTGGGCGAGGAAGGCGACCGGGATGACGTCGCGGCCGTACAGGTGCTCGCGGTCGTTGACCATCGGCATCAGGGGTTCGCCCGCGTCACTCATCACCATGAGCAGGCTCTCCCACAGCTCGTCGCCGTTGGGCTGCGCGGTCAGCACCTCGGGCAGCGGCCGGTCCGCCGTGAGGAAGTGGATGGTGTTGCGGCCGGAGGTGCGCCACAGCTCGCACTGATAGTGCGGGCCGAAGGAGCCGTGGTTCTCCACGATGAAGGTGTCGTACAGGTTCTGCGCGGTGTTGTCGCTGACCGGGACGCCGTCGACCACGGCCGGGTTGGCGCGGTCGGCCGCGGGCAGGCCCGTCTCGTTCCTGCTCCAGCGGCCGTACGCGGTGTTCCAGGCGCCGTGGCGGGAGTCGTCGGACGCCCAGGCGAGGCCGGGCGCCAGGGACTGGGCGTAGACGCCCATCTCCTCCAGCTTGGTGTCCCCGACGAAGCCGCCGGTGAGCCCGTGCGGGGTCCAGCCGGCGGGGGCGGACAGCGGGTCGTCGCCGGTGCCGAGCGAGGTGGTGTACGCGGCCTGCTCGCGGACGAGGGTGTCGACGTTCTTCCTCGTCGCGTCGTCCAGCTGGTCCCACAGCAGCCGGGCGGCGAGGACGAAGTACAGCTGGAACGTGGTGTCGAAGAACAGGGTCTTGCCCCACTCGGTGCCGCCGGTCAGGCGGTTGGAGGCGGCGAAGTGGGTGAGGGTGGCGAGGGTGCGGGAGCGCAGGGTGTCCTCGTCGATGCCGGCCAGGTCGGCGTCGTAACCGCCGCGGGTCAGCAGGAGGGCGTGGCCGAGCACGACGGCGAAGCCGAAGTCGGTCGCGGTGTAGTGGCCCTTGGCGGCGTCCCACTGCGTCTCGGTCCACCGGGTGTGCGTCAGCAGGACCTTGTGGTAGACGGCCGCGATGTCGTCGGGCGCGGCGCCGGGGGCGGCGGAGGTGCCGGGGGTACGGGCGGACGCGGCGGCGGAGGCGGGGCCCGCGGTCGCCAGCGTGACCGGGGCGGCAGCCACCGCGGCTGCGAGTCCTGCCAGTTGGGCGAAGCGACGGCGGCTCAGCTCGGCCGGTTGACGGTGCACGCGGACGCGCCTCCAGACTCGGATGTGGACAACGTTGTCAAGGCCTGGCCATTCTTCGCACCGCGCTCCACGGGCGTCAAGGCCCGGGACAGCCGGGGACGCCGGACGCCCCGCTGGTACCGGCACGGGCCGGGGTCGGTTCCTGTCCGGTCCGGCAGATGCCCCGGCACGGGCCGGGATCGGCCCCTGTCCGGTCCGGCAGGCGCACGGCACGGGGCGGTCTCGGCCCCCGTACAGTCCGGCAGGCGCCCGGCACGGGCCGCTCCGTGGGCCGGCCGGGACGGCCTGCCGCGGAGAACGGCCGGGACGGTCCCGGCAGTCGGGCCCCGGCGGGAGAGTCAGGGCGCCACCGGGGCCCAGACCCCCGCACCGGTGGTCACTCGAACCCCGAGTCAGCCCACGACCTGTCCCTTGCCGAGCGCGATCACACCCTTCGCTGAGAGCGTGTAGAGCTCGGCATCGCGCTCCGCGTTGACACCGATGGCCGCGCCCGGCGGCACATCGACGTTCTTGTCAAGGATCGCGCCGCGCACCACGGCTCCGCGGCCCACCGTCACGTTGTCGTGCAGCACGGAGCCCTGGACGACCGCGCCCTCGGCCACCACCACTCCCGGCGAGAGGACAGAGCGGGTCACCTGGCCGCGGATCACACAGCCGGGGCCGACGACGGACTCGCTCGCGATCCCCCCGGCGGCGAAACGCGCGGGCGGCAGTTGGTGGGCGTTGGTGTACAGGGGCCAGCGGCGGTTGTCGAGGTTGAAGGCGGGCTGCGGCGAGACCAGGTCCATGTGCGCGTCGTAGTACGAGTCGAGGGTGCCCACGTCGCGCCAGTAGCCGTGTTCGCGCGGTGTCTCACCCGGTACGTGGTTGTCGTGGAAGTCGTAGACCTGGGCCGTCCCGCGCTCGGTCAGCATGGGCAGGATGGAGCCGCCCATGTCGTGTACCGAGTGCGGGTCTTCGGCGTCCTGCCGCAGGGCGTCGACCAGGACCTTCGTCGTGAAGATGTAGTTGCCCATGGAGGCGAAGACCTGGTCGGGGGCGTCCCGCAGACCTGGCGGGTCGGCCGGCTTCTCCAGGAAGCCCTCCACCTGCGTTCCGTCGGAGCCCGGGGTGATCACACCGAACGAGGACGCCCCGGCGCGCGGCACCCTGATGCCGGCCACGGTGACACCGGCGCCGCCCTCAATGTGCTGCGCCAGCATCTGCCGCGGGTCCATCCGGTAGACGTGGTCGGCGCCGAACACCGCGATGAAGTCGGGCCGTTCGTCGTGCACGAGGTTGAGGGACTGGAGGATGGCGTCCGCGCTGCCGAGGTACCAGCGCGGGCCCAGCCGCTGCTGCGCGGGCACCGGTGTGACGTAGTTGCCGAGCAGGCTCGACATCCGCCAGGTCGTGGAGACGTGCCGGTCCAGCGAGTGCGACTTGTACTGCGTGAGCACGCAGACGCGCAGGATGTCCGCGTTGACCAGGCTGGACAGGACGAAGTCCACCAGCCGGTACGTGCCTCCGAATGTCACCGCGGGCTTGGCCCGGTCCGCCGTGAGCGGCATCAGGCGTTTGCCCTCCCCGCCCGCCAGGACGATCCCGAGCACCGAAGGTCCACCGCGCATCCCTGCCCCCTACCCGTCAGCCCAGCAGCTTCTCGTAGACGTCGACCGTGCGGCGGGCCACCCGGTCCCAGCCGAACTCGCGCACCGCGCGCTCCCGTCCCGCCGCGCCCATCCGGGCGGCCGCGGCCGGATCGTCGACCACCCGGTTCAGCGCTTCGGTCAGTGCCGACTCGAAGGCCTCGGGAGTGTTCGCGTCGTAGGGCACCAGCAGTCCCGTGCGGCCGTCGTCGACGACCTCGGGTATCCCGCCGACCGCGGACGCCACGACGGCGGTACCGCAGGCCATCGCCTCCAGATTGACGATGCCGAGCGGCTCGTACACCGACGGGCAGACGAACACGGCCGCGTGGGTCAGCAGTTGGACGACCTCGGGGCGCGGCAGCATCCGCGAGATCCACACCACACCGTCCCGGCCCGCGCTCAACTCGGCGACGAGCGAGCGGAACTCGCGGTCGATCTCGGGGGTGTCGGGCGCCCCGGCGCAGAGCACGACCTGCACGGAGGGGTCGAGGGCGCGGGCCGCGCGCAGCAGGTGCGGTACGCCCTTCTGCCGGGTGATGCGGCCGACGAACAGCACGTAGGGGCGGTCGGGGTCGACGCCGGCGCGGGTGAGCGCCGCCGTGCCCGGGTCCGGCTGGTACAGGGCCGTGTCGATGCCGTTGTGGATGACGTGGACGCGCTCCGGGTCGAGGGACGGATAGCCGGCGATGACGTCGTCGCGCATGCCGTGCGAGACGGCCACGACGGCGTCGGCGGATTCGGCGGCGGTGCGCTCCGCCCAGCTCGACAGGGCGTACCCGCCGCCGAGTTGCTCGGCCTTCCAGGGCCGCAGCGGCTCCAGGGAGTGGGCGGTCATCACGTGCGGGACACCGTAGAGCAGCTTCGCGAGGTGGCCTGCGAGGTTCGCGTACCAGGTGTGCGAGTGGACGAGGTCCCGGTCGGCGAGGGCGGCCGTCATGGCGAGGTCGACGGAGAACGTGCGCAGTGCGTCGTTGGCGCCGTCGAGACCGGCGTCGGCGAGGTGGCGCACGACATCGGACCCGGTGGCCGGCGCGGTCTCCCGGCCCGATCCCCAGCAGTGCACCCGCAGGTCGGTGAGGGCGCGCAACTCGCGTGCGAGGAACTCCACGTGGACGCCCGCGCCGCCGTACACGTCCGGCGGGTACTCCCGGGTGAGCAGCCCTACTTTCACGCCAATCCCCCGTCGTCGGCCGGACGCAGCCCTGTCATGGTCACCCGGAATCGCCCGGTGCGGAAGACCGCGGAGGGGCGCGGTGCCAAGTGGGGCCCTGCGGGAGGCGGTCGCCCCTCTCGGGGTGGAGGCCGCGCGAAGCCGCGTACTCCGGGTGGAGTACGTGAAAGAGGGCTCCTGGGGACGACGACGGGGACGCCCTCGCGGGGAGATCGTTGGACCATGAGCAGCTTCGTCTTCGCCGTCCTCCTCTCCCTGGTCTCCGCGGTCGCGTACGCGGCCGGCGCGATCGTCCAGGAGCGGGTGGCCGCCGGCGACCGGGACGCTTCCCGCGGCCCGTTGCGCGACGGCGCCTGGTGGGGTGCGGTCCTGCTGAACGGGGCGGGCGGCCTGCTCCATGTGGCGGCGCTCGCGTACGGGCCGCTGAGCCTGGTCCAGCCGCTGGGCGCGCTCACCATCGTCTTCGCGCTGCCGATGGCGGCGCTCGTCGCGCGGCGCCTGCCCGGCCGCGGGGCCGGTCGTCCTGCGGGGCGGGCGGCGCGGCGCGGCGCCCTGATCGCGACGGTGGGTCTCGCCGGGCTGCTCGCGCTGACGCAGGGCTCCGACGCGCGGACGCTGGACGGCTCGTACCGGCTGCTGCTGGGGCTGCTGACGCTGGGTCTTGTCGGTGTGCTGTGCGTGGCCGCGTCGATGGTGCGGGGGCGTGCGACGCGCAGTGTGCTGCTTGCGGCGGCGAGCGGTGTGGCGTTCGGCGTCTCGTCGGTGTTCATCAAGACGGTGACGGCGGGCTGGTCCGCGGTGGGGCCCGTGGTCCAGGCGGCGAGCCTGGCGGCGGTCGCGGTGCTCGCGGTGGCGGGTCTGCTGCTGTCGCAGGCGGCGTACCGGGGCGCGGGTCTCGCGGCGCCGCTCGCGGTGGTGACGGTGGTCAACCCGGTGGTCGCGACGGCCGTCGGGCTGACGCTGTTCGGCGAAGGCTTCCGCTACGGCGCGGCAGGGGGGTTCGTGGCGCTCGCCTTCGGTGCGGTGTCGACCGCCGGGCTCGTCCTGCTCACCCGGGCCCGTCCGGCGGACGGCCCCCGGGCCGGGGGCCCTTCGGACGGCGGCGCGCCCGCCGCCCGGCCGGCCCCCGGCAGGTCAGATCCGCACGCCGTGCGCCCTCAGGTAGGCGAGCGGGTCGATGTCGCTCCCGTACGCGGGCCCCGTACGCATCTCGAAGTGGAGATGCGGGCCCGTTACGTTGCCGGTGGCTCCTGAGCGTGCGATGCGCTGCCCCTCACTGACCTTCTGGCCCACTCGTACGTTGATCGCGGAGAGGTGCCCGTACTGGCTGTACTTGCCGTCGGGGTGCTTGATGACGACCTGGTAGCCGTACGATCCGCCCCAGCCCGCCGTGACGACGGTGCCCTTCTCGATCGCCTTGACGGAGGTGCCGGTCGACACGAGGAAGTCGACGCCCGTGTGGTAACCGCTCGACCAGGACGAGCCGGTGGCGTGGTAGGGGGTGCCGATCGCGGCGTGGACGGGTGCCTCGACACCGGGTGCGGCGGCCTTGGCCGGGTGGTGGGTGGCGGCCTTCGCCGGGTGCGCGGGCTTGGCGGTGTGCGTCGGCTTGGCCGCGGGCTTGTGGGTCGGCTCGGCCGTGTGCGTCGGTTTGGCGGTGTGGGTGGGCTTGGCGGTGTGGGTCGGCGCCGGGGTGTGCGAGTGCGTGGGCTTCGGCGCGGGCGCTGACGTGGCCGGCGTCGCCGCAGTGTGCGTCGGCTTGGCCGCGGGCTTCTTCGCGGTGGACCGCGGCGAGGCGGTACCGGACGAGCTGCCCGACGGGACATGCAGCACCAGCCGCTGGCCGGGGAAGATCAGGTCCGGGTCGTCGCCGACGACCTTCTTGTTGTCGTCGTAGACCTTCTGCCAGGTGCCCGCGAGGCGGTGGTCGACGGTGATCTGCGAGAGCGAGTCGCCGCGGGTCACGGTGTAGCCCTCGCGCCGGGTCGGCACATCGGTCGGAGCAGCCTTCTTGGCCGCCGTCCTCGGCTCGGCCTGCGCCGAGTCGGTGTGCGCCGCGGTGGTCGACACGGGTCTCGTCGCGACCGTGTCGGTGTGCGTGGCCGGGGCCTTCGCCGCGGTGGTGTGCCGTACGGTGTCGGCGACGGTCGTCAGGTGCGGGGTGTCCCCGCCCCGGGTCAGCCCGGCGTGCCCCGAGCAGACCGGCCAGGCGCCCGGTCCCTGGCTGCCGAGGACCTTTTCCGCGACGGCGATCTGCTGGTCCTTGGTGGCCAGGTCGGCGCGCGGCGCGTACTCCGTGCCCCCGTAGGCCGCCCAGGTGGACTGGGTGAACTGGAGCCCGCCGTAGTAGCCGTTGCCCGTGTTGATCTGCCAGTTGCCGGTCGACTCGCAGGAGGCGACCTTGTCCCACTCCCCCACCGACGCGCCGTGCGCGGTGCCCGCGCCCAGGAGGGGCAGTGCGAGGCCCGCTCCACCGGCCGTGACGGTGAGCGACGCACGGTTGATACGGCTCGGCTGGTAGCGGCGGTGGCGACCGGTTACGGCCATGGGTCAACTCCCCCTTGAGAGGCAGGACGTGTCGCGGTTCGCCAAGTTACGGCTCCGGTACGCACTGTGACAAGGGGACTCGGCAGGGCTGTCCATTTCCCGCCAGTCCAGCGGGCGTTGAGCTGCCAGGGTCACGCACGGTACGCGGGTCGGGCGCGGCCGCTTCCCCGGTCCCCACTCCCCCGCACTCCCGGCGCTCCCGGCGCTCCGGGTGACGACGCACCGGGCCCTCACACCGGTGGGATCAGCCCTGGGTCTCGGCCGCAGCAGCAGGAGGGGCCGCCGTCCCGGTGCGCGAGGCCCCGGCGGCGGCACCGGTCGCCGGGGTGCGCCGCCACCGCAGGGTGGACGCCTCGAGCGAGCCGTCCGGCGGGCCCGCGGGGGTGGGGAGCCGGCTGCCGCCACGGGCGAGGAAGGCCGCGAGCGGCAGCGTCGCCGCGCCCACCGTCACGGCGTCCGGGCCGAGTTGGCCCATCTCTATGGTGGTGCGCGCCGCCGCGTGCCCCAGGGAGTAGCGCTCGGCGTGGCGGCGGATGGCGGGCAGCAGGTGGGGCCCGAGCAGCAGGCCCGCCCAGCCGCCGAGGAGCACCCGGTCGGGCAGGAAGACGTTGATGACGTCGGCGAGGGCGGCACCGAGGCATTCGGCGGTCTCGTCCAGCAGCGAGACGGCGACCGGGTCGGGGCTCGTACCGGCGGCCGGGAACGCCGCCTCGAGGAGCGCCGCGAGGGCGGTCTCGTCGTCGGCGCCGTCGGGCAGCGGTCCGCCCGCCTCGTGCCACCGTTCGCGCATCGCCTCCGCGCCCGCGTACGCCTCCAGGCAGCCGATGGAGCCGCACCGGCAGCGCCGCCCGCCCATGTGGACGGTGGTGTGTCCCCACTCGAAGGCGGTCCTGCGGCGGCTCTCCTCCACCGGTGCGCCCCCATGGATCACACTGGCGCCCACCCCGGAGCCGATGAGGGCGATGGCGGCGGTGTCCGCGCCTCTGCCGCCGCCGAACCACATCTCCGCCTGGCCGAGCGTCTTGGCCCCGTTGTCGATGAACAGGGGGATCTCCGCGGGCACTTCGACCGCCTCGCGGAGCAGCTTCTCGAACGGCACCGCGCTCCAGCCGATGGTGGGGCCGTGTACCACGGCGCCGTCCTGGCCCCCGCTCTCGATGATGCCGGGGGTTCCGATGCCGATCCCGAGGAGCTGTCCCGGCTCGGCTCCCGCCGCCTGGAGTACGTCGGCGATGCCGTCGCGTACATGGGAGACGACCAGGTCGACGTCGTAGCCGTGCTGCTCCAGCAGCCGATCGGTGCGGGCGAGTTCCGTCAGGGACAGGTCGAAGAGCTCGACCCTGACCCGGGTCTCGCCGAGGTCGATGCCGACGAGCAGTCCGCCGGCCGGGGCGACCCGCAGCAGGGTGCGGGGCCTGCCGCCGTCGGAATCGACGACTCCGGCCTCCTCCAGCACTCCTTCCGCGGCCAGTTCGGCGACGACGTTGCTGATGGAACCTGAACTCAGCCCGGTGCCCGCGCCGAGCTCCTGGCGGCTCAAGGGGCCGTCGAAATACAACCGTTGCACTACCCGCGCGCGGTTGCCCCGCCGCAGGTCACGCACTGTTCGTCTGCCGCGCTCAGCCATGTGGCTCCTTCCCGGAACGCAACATACCCCTGCCACAGACCTTGACGCGACCTTCTCTCACCTCTTAAATCACGGCATAAATTAAGTCATGGAGGCCGTTCGACTCTCGAACGCTGCCACCCCCGGAAAGGGGCCACCTCACATGCGCAAGACCAGAGCCGCAGCAGTCGTCACCGTCGTCTCCGTCATGGGCAGCCTCCTCGCCGCCTGCGGCGGGGGTTCCTCGACCGACGGTGGAGGAAGCAACGATTCGCCGAAGACGCTCACGTACTGGGCGTCGAACCAGGGCCCCAACGTCGCCTACGACAAGAAGACGCTCGGCCCGGAGCTCGCCAAGTTCCAGAAGCAGACCGGCATCAAGGTCAAGCTGGAAGTCATCCCGTGGTCGGACCTGCTCAACAGGATTCTCGCGGCGACCACGTCGGGTCAGGGCCCGGACGTCCTCAACATAGGCAACACGTGGTCCGCGTCGCTCCAGGCGAGCGGTGCCCTCCTGCCCTGGAACAAGGCGAACTTCGACGCGATCGGCGGCCAGGACCGCTTCAACGCCTCCGCGGTGGCCGCGGCCGGCGCCTCGGGCAAGGACCCGGCGGCGGTCCCGCTGTACTCCCTTGCGTACGCGCTCTACTACAACAAGAAGATGTTCAAGGACGCCGGGATCTCGACCCCGCCCGCCACCTGGTCGGACGTGATCAAGGACGGCCAGAAGATCTCGAAGAACGGCACGTCGGGCAAGTGGGGCCTCGGTCTGGAGGGCAGCAACCTCCAGGAGAACATCCACACGTCCTACATCCTGGCCAAGCAGCACGGCGCCGACTTCTTCGACAAGTCCGGCAAGCCCACCTTCACGTCCCCCGGCGCGGTCGACTCGGTCATGCAGTACATCGACCTGATGCAGAAGGACAAGATCATCAACCCGGGCAACGCGGAGTACGCCCAGAACCAGTCCCTCCAGGACTTCGGCAAGGGCAAGACGGCCATGGTCCTGTGGCAGGCCGCGGCCAGCAACTTCGCCTCCCAGCACATGTCGACCAGCGACTGGGGCGCCGTGCCGATGCCGGTGCAGTCCGGCGCGCCGGGCCAGGGCCAGCAGGTCAACTCGATGGTCGCCGGCATCAACATGGCGATCTTCAACAGCACCAAGAACGTGGACGGCGCGAAGAAGTTCGTGAAGTTCATGACGAGCGACGCCGAGCAGGTCATCCTGAACAAGGCCTACGGCTCCGTCCCGCCGGTGAAGAGCGCGGACAGCAACCCCGCCTTCCAGCAGAGCGACATCCAGGTCATGGCGAAGACGCTCCAGACGAGCGCGACACCGCTGCCGCAGGTGCCCTCCGAGTCGCAGTACGAGACGCAGGTCGGCACCGCGATCAAGAACCTGTGGGCCGACGTGGCGGCCGGCAAGACCGTCACCAAGGACACGGTCAAGAGCGAACTGTCCAAGGCCCAGCAGCAGATGACTCAGTGAGGCCCGCTCCATGACCGCCACCGTGACCTCGCCCAACGCACGTGACGCGGGCGGCAGGGGGACCTCGGGGGCCGGGGGTGCGCGCAAGAGGCCGCGCATCCCCGGCCGGCTGCGCCGGACAGCCGTCCCCTACGTCCTGCTCCTGCCCGCGATCCTGTTCGAACTGCTCGTCCACGTCGTCCCGATGGTCGTCGGCGTTGTGATCAGCTTCCGCCAGCTGACACTGTTCTTCATCCACAACTGGGGCGCCGCGCCCTGGTCGGGAATCCAGAACTTCAAGGTCGCCCTCGACTTCAACAGCGCCGTCGGCAAGTCGCTGCTCCACTCCTTCTTCATCACCCTGCTGTTCACCGTGCTGTCGGTCGGCCTGTGCTGGCTGTTCGGCACGTCCGCCGCGATCCTGCTCCAGGACAAGTTCCGGGGGCGCGGCACGCTGCGGACGATCTTCCTCGTCCCGTACGCGCTGCCCGTCTACGCCGCTGTCATCACCTGGGCGTTCATGTTCCAGCACGACAACGGCATGGTGAACCACCTGCTGCACGACCAGCTGCACCTCACCGACAGCGCGTCGTTCTGGCTGATCGGCAACAACAGCTTCTACACGCTGCTCATCGTGTCGCTGTGGAAGGGCTGGCCGTTCGCCTTCCTGATCGTGATGGCGGGCCTCCAGAACATCCCGTCCGAGCTGTACGAGGCGGCCTCGATCGACGGCGCGGGCATCTGGCAGCAGATCCGGAAGATCACACTGCCCTCGCTGCGCTCGGTCAACCAGGTGCTCGTGCTGGTGCTGTTCCTGTGGACGTTCAACGACTTCAACACGCCCTTCGTGCTGTTCGGCAAGAACGGCAACGCGCCGAGCAGCGCGGACCTGATCTCGTTCCACATCTACCAGTCGTCGTTCTCCTCCTGGAACTTCGGCTCCGGCTCGGCCATGTCGGTCCTGCTGCTGCTGTTCCTGCTGATCGTCACGGGTGCCTACCTGGTGCTCACCACGCAGCGCGAGAAGAGCAGGAAGGCCGCCACGGCGCGCCGGAGCACCTCGGAGGCCGCCGCCGCACCGGTCGCGGAGTTCTCCGGCGCCCAGGGGGCCGGGGCCGCGCTCGCCGGGGCGCCGTCCGTCCCGGAGCGGGCCGCCGGGGCTGCGCCCGTTCGCGACGGGGCGCCCGACGTGCCGCCCGCCGTGACGGAGCCCGAGCCCGCCAAGGCCGGGGAGCAGGCCGAGGAGCGCACGGAGCAACAGGCCGGAGAGGGGGCCGAAGCGCCGGGGGTCCGTACGGCCGAGGCACCGGAGGTCCGTCCGGCTGAGGCGCCCGTCGCCCGTCCGGCCGCGGAGCCCGTCAAGGCCTCCCGAAGGCCGGCCATGGCGCCACCGCTGTCCTTCCTGTGGAGCCGCGGTGTGCTGCTGACGATCCTGACACTGTTCACCCTGCTGCCGGTCTATGTGATGGTCTCCAGCTCGCTGAAGCCGCTGGAGGACGTGCAGGGCAAGTTCACCTGGATTCCCTCGCACCTCACGATCCGCCCGTACATCGACATCTGGTCGACGGTGCCGCTCGCCAAGTTCTTCCTGAACTCGGCGATCGTGTCCGTCTCGGCGACCGCCTGCTCGGTGGTCATCGCGGTGTTCGCGGCGTACGGCGTGAGCCGCTACCGGTTCCGCGGCAAGCGGCTCTTCACGGTGACGGTGCTGTCGACGCAGATGTTCCCTGGCATCCTGTTCCTGCTGCCGCTGTACCTGATCTTCGTGAACATCGGCAAGAGCACCGGCATCGACCTGTACGGCTCACGCGGCGGCCTGATCATCACGTATCTGACGTTCTCGCTGCCGTTCGCGATCTGGATGCTCATCGGCTACTTCGACTCGGTTCCGAAGGACCTGGACGAGGCGGCCATGGTCGACGGCTGTGGCCCCTTCGGCGCGCTGTTCCGGGTGGTCGTACCGGCCGCTGTGCCCGGCATCGTGGCGGTCGCCGTGTACGCGTTCATGACGGCGTGGGGAGAGGTGCTGTTCGCCTCCGTCATGACCAACGACAACACCAAGACCCTCGCCATCGGGCTGCAGAGCTATTCGACCGAGAACAACGTCTACTGGAACCAGATCATGGCGGCCTCGCTGGTCGTCAGTGTGCCCGTCGTCGTCGGGTTCCTCCTGCTTCAGCGCTACCTGGTCACCGGCCTCACCGCGGGTGCGGTCAAGTGACAGATCCAGAAAGGCAGTTCGTGAACGAGCTCGACGCCCTTCCGGCGGAATTCACCTGGGGCGTGGCCACCGCGTCGTACCAGATCGAGGGGGCCGTCGCGGAGGACGGCCGCTCCCCCTCGATCTGGGACACGTTCTCGCACACCCCCGGCACGATCGCGAACGGCGACAACGGCGACGTGGCCTGCGACCACTACCACCGGGTGCCCGAGGACATCGCCCTGATGAAGGGCCTCGGAGTCGGCGCGTACCGCTTCTCGCTGGCGTGGCCGCGCATCGTGCCGGACGGCGACGGCCCGGTGAACAAGGCGGGCCTGGACTTCTACGACCGGCTCGTGGACCAGCTCCTCGAGGCGGGCGTCTCCCCCTTCGCGACGCTGTACCACTGGGACCTTCCGCAGGCGTCCCAGGACCGGGGCGGCTGGCCCGAGCGGGCGACGGCCGAGCACTTCGCCCGCTACGCGGGCATCGTGGTGGAGCGCCTCGGCGACCGGGTGAAGGACTGGGCGACCCTCAACGAGCCGCTGTGCTCGTCGTGGATCGGCCATCTGGAGGGCACCATGGCGCCGGGCGTGCGCGACCTGACGGCCGCCGTGCGCACCTCGTTCCATCTGCATCTGGGCCACGGGCTCGCGGTGCAGGCGATCCGCGCCGCGTCCTCCGACGCCCGCGTCGGCATCGTGAACAACCTGAGCCCGATCCTGCCCGCCTCGGACAGCGACGCCGACCGGGCCGCCGCGGTGCGGGCCGACGGGCACACCAACCGCTGGTGGCTCGACCCGATCCACGGCCGCGGCTACCCGCAGGACATGCTCGACGTCTACGGGGTCGAGCTGCCGGTGCGCGACGGCGATCTGGAGACCATCGCCGCGCCGCTGGACTGGCTCGGACTGAACTACTACTTCCGGCAGTTCGTCCAGGACGATCCGAGCGGTCCCGCGCCGTTCGCGAAGATGGTGGACGGGCCGGTCGCGGACCGCCCGCACACGTACATGGACTGGGAGGTGTACGCGGACGGCCTGGAGGAACTGCTGGTGCGGGTGGCCGACGAGTACGGCGCCCGGCGCATCTACGTCACGGAGAACGGCTCCGCCTACCAGGACGTCGTACGGGCCGACGGCACGGTCGACGACCCGGAGCGCACCCGCTACCTGGAGGACCACCTCGCGGCCGTCGCCCGCGCCGCCGCCAAGGGCGCCCCGGTCGCGGGCTACTTCGCGTGGTCGCTGCTGGACAACTTCGAGTGGGCGTACGGCTACGACAAGCGGTTCGGCCTGGTGCACGTCGACTACGACACGCAGGTGCGCACGGTCAAGAGCAGTGGCCGGCGCTACGCCGAGATCATCCGGGCGGCGCGCGAGCGCGCGGCACAGGCCGGCTGAGCGGCTCCGGGGCGTCCCCGGGGCCCGGCACGGCAAGGGGCCGCCGCCCTCTCCCTCGGGGAGGGGCGGCGGCCCCTGTCGCTGTCCGCTCCCGCGCGTCAGCGCGGCATGGGCACCGGCGCGCTCAGCGCGGTGCCGGAGCTCGCCACCACCGAGGCCGCGGCCCGGCCCGCGAAGGCCAGGATGTCCGCGGCCTGCTCGCGGGTCACCCGGACGGGTCCGCCCGGCGGCGGTGCCAGCGCGGTGATCCGGTGCAGGACACCGGCCGCGAAGGCGTCGCCCGCGCCGATCGTGTTGACGACGGTAACGGGGGTGGCGGGCACGGCGACCCGCTCGCCGTCCGGGGTGAAGGCCACACTGCCGTCCGCACCGCGGGTGAGCAGGGTGAGCCTGCCACCGGCGGCGAGATCGGCGCAGGCGTCCTCGGCCGTGCGGTCCGGCCACAGGGCCGCGAGGTCCTCGTCGCTCACCTTGACGACATGCGCGCACCGGCACAGCTCGCGCAGCCGCTCGGCGCTCGCCGCCGGGTCCAGTGACCGGTCGGTGCGCACGTTCGGGTCGACCATCAGCACCGAGGTTCGGGCCGCCGACCGGGCGGCGGCGGCCCCCGCGGCGGCCGCCGCCCCCACGACCGCGGCCAGCCCGCCCGCGTACACCGCGGCGAACTCCCCCGCCCGGTCGGCGAGTTCCGTGATCTGGAACGTCGCCGTGCCGGCCAGGTGGAAGTGGTAGCCGGTGCCGTCGCTGCGCGGGTCGGTGACCGCGAGCGTGGTGGGCAGCCCGGAGCGCGCGGTCAGCGAGAGGTCGACGCCCGCCGCGGTGAGCGTCCGCTCCAGATCGGCGGCGAAGGCGTCGCCGCCGAGGGCCCCGGCGAACCAGCTGGGCGTGGCGAGGCGCGCGAGGCCGACGGCGACGTTGACGGGCGCGCCGCCGGGCTCCGCCGCGTACCGGCGCGCCGTGCCCGGCCCGTCCTCGTACGGTACGAGGTCGATCAGCGCCTCCCCGAGGACGAGGACGGCGCCGGGCGGCGGCGCCTGGTTCACGGCTCGATCACGATCTTGCGACCGATGCCCGCCTTGAAGCGGTCGAGCGCGCGCGGGTACTCCTCGAGCGGCAGCCGGTCGCTGATGAAGACGGCCGGGTCGAGCACACCGGACGCGAACAGGGCGGCGGCCCGCTCGTAGCTGTGCAGGACCGCCATGGAGCCGGTGATCGTGATCTCCTGGTTGTAGATCTTGTACGGCTCGATGACGGCGGTCGTCGCGTAGTCGGCGACCCCGAACTGGAGGAACGTGCCGCCCTTGGCGACCCGGCCGAGGCCGTCCTGGATGGCGCGCGCGTTGCCGGTGGCGTCCACGACGACGTCCCAGCCGCGTACGGTCTCCAGCTCGTCGGCGTTCGACGCGGAGCGGGAGCAGCCGAGCTTGACGGCGGTGGTCAGGCGCTCGGGGTTGACGTCGAGCATGTCGACGGAGGCGGCGCCGGTGCGCTTGGCGAGCTCCAGCATCATCAGGCCCATGGTGCCCGAGCCGTAGATCAGCACCTGCGCGCCGAGCGTGGAGCTGAGCACGTCGTAGCCGCGCACGGCGCAGGACAGCGGCTCGATCAGCGCGGCGTCGTGGACGTCGATGTGCTCGGGCAGCTTGACGCAGTTGGCGACCGGGGCGACCGCGAACTCGGCGGCTCCGCCCGGCTTGCTGACGCCGATGGCGTTCCACCGCTCGCACAGGTTGCCCCGGCCGATACGGCAGTAGTGGCATTCGTGGCAGTGCAGCGAGGGGTCGACCGCGACCTTGTCGCCGACGGCGAGTTCGGTGACGTCGGTGCCGAGCGCGACGATCTCACCGGCGAACTCGTGTCCCGGCACGATCGGCAGGGTCGGCGCGAACTCGCCCTGGAGGATGTGCAGATCGGTGCCGCACAGGCCGCACGCGGCGACCTTGACGAGTACGTCCCGGGGGCCGGGCGACGGGTCGGGGACCGTTTCGACGGACACCTTGCCGGGCGCCTCGATGATCGCTGCCCTCATTTGACTGCTCCAAGTGACAGGCCCTGGACGAGTTTGTCCTGGGCGGCGAAGCCGGCGGCGAGAACCGGCAGGGACACGACGACGGACGCGGCGCACAGCTGGGCGAGGAACAGGCCCTGGCTGGTGACGAATCCGGTCAGGAACACGGGCGCGGTCTCGGCGCGCACGCCCGTGAGCACCCGTGCGAACAACAGCTCGTTCCAGCTGAAGATGAAGCAGATCAGCGAGGTCGCGGCGATGCCGGGCGCGGCCACCGGGGCCACCACCCGCACCAGCACGGTGGGCAGCCGCGCGCCGTCGACCTGGGCCGCCTCGATGATCGAGACCGGCACGTCGGCCAGGAACGACTGCATCATCCACACCGCGATGGGGAGGTTCATCGAGGTGTACAGGATGACGAGCAGCCACACGTTGTCGAGCAGCCCGGTGTTCTTCGCGAACAGGTACACCGGCAGCAGGCCCGCGACGACGGGGAGCATCTTGGTGGACAGGAAGAAGAACATCACGTCGGTCCACTTCTCGACGCGCTTGATGGACAGCGCGTAGGCCGCCGGCAGGGCCAGCACCAGCACGAGCGCGGTCGACAGCAGCGACGCGGTGGCCGAGTTGATCAGCGGCGGCCAGGGGCTGGCACCGCCCCCGGCCCCGAAGAACACCTTGTACGCGGACAGGGTGAGCGGTGCGCCGATGGAGGGCGGGTTGGTGGCCGCGTCGGGCTCCGAGTGGAACGACGTCAGCAGCATCCACAGGGCCGGCAGGCAGAAGACGATGCCGACGACCCAGGCCAGCAGCCCGAGCCCGGCGGACCTGCGGCGCGCTTTGCGGGTCTGGGGCGCGTGCTTGACCGCGGTGGAACGGGCCGGGGGGGGCGCCCCCGGGGGGGTCAGGGTGGTGGTCATGCGCGGCCCTCCTCCTGGGTGAACAGGGACGAGACGACCCGCAGCGCGAAGGTCGCGATGATGATCGTGCCGATCACCACGACGACGCCCGCCGCCGAGGCGAGTCCGTACTCATGGGCCTGGTAGAAGGTCTGGTAGATGGTGTACGGGAGGTTGGCGGTGCCCAGGCCGCCCGCCGTGATGGTGAACACCGCGTCGAAGTTCTGCACGATGTTGATCGAGCCCAGCAGGATGCCGAGTTCGAGGTAGCGGCGCAGGTGCGGCAGGGTCAGGTAGCGGAACATCTGCCAGGCGCTCGCGCCGTCGAGGCGCGCCGCCTCCAGGGTCTCGGCGGGCCTGCTCTGGAGCCCGGCGAGCAGGATCAGCATCATGAACGGCGTCCACTGCCACACGAGCGCGATCTCCACCGCGGTCAGCGGCATGTCAGAGATCCAGTCCGGCTGGGCCGCGTGGTGGTCGCCGAACAGGCTCGCGACCCACGCCCACGCGCCGTTGAGCAGGCCGTACTCGGGGTTGTAGAGCACGTGCTTCCACAGCAGCGCGGCGGAGACGGGCACCAGCAGGAACGGTGTGATCAGCAGGGTGCGCACGAGGCCCCGGCCGAAGAACTTCCGGTCGAGCAGCAGCGCGAGGAGCAGCCCGATGACGACGCTCGCGACGACGACGGCCACGGTGAGCAGGATGGTGGTGAACACCGAGTCCCGCATGTCCGGGTCGGTGAAGACGGTGGCGTAGTTCGACAGGCCGTGGAAGTGGCGCTGGTCGGGTGAGAGCGAGTTCCAGTCGAAGAGGGATATCACCAGCGTTGCCACGAAGGGCAGTTGGGTGACAGCGACGAGGAAGATCAGGGCGGGCATGAGCGGCGCGCGGGTGGCCCAGGCGCGCGCCCTGCCGCCGGGGGCCCGGCGGCCCGGGCGCGCGGTGCGCGCCGGGCCGGCCGGGGACGGCGCCGGGGTGGTGACGGAGGTGGTCAACGCTGCTCCTTGCCGGCCTTCTCGGCGAGGGCCTGGGAGGTCTTCAGCGCGGCGGCCACGGACTGCTTGCCCGCGATCGCGGAGCTGATCTCCTGGGAGACCTTGGTGCCGAGGTCGGTGAAGTCAGGGAAGTCCACGAACTGGATGCCCGGAGTGGGCCGCTGCTGGACGCCGGGGTTCTTCGGGTCGACGCCCGCGATGGACGACTTGGTGATGTCGGCGAACGCGGACGCGTCCTTCAGGTAGTCCGGGTTGGAGTAGGTGGAGGCGCGCTTGCCCGCGGGCACGTTCGGCCAGCCGATCTTCGCGCCGACCTCCTGCTCGTAGCCCTTGCCCGAGGCCCAGGAGATGAACTTCCAGGCGGCGTCCTGGTTCTTGGACGCCTTCTGCACGCCCCAGGCCCAGGTGTAGAGCCAGCCGGAGGTCTTGGTCTTGTCGACGGGGGCGGGTACGTAACCGATCTTGCCCTTGACCGGGGAGTTCGACGCCTCCAGCGAGCCGGCGCCCGCGGTGGAGTCGTACCACATGGCCGTCTTGCCCTGTGTCATGTTGTTGAGGCACTCGGCGTAGCCGGACTGCGCGGCGCCCGCCTCACCGTGGGCGCGGATGAGGTCGACGTAGAACTTCGTGGCCTTCTCGAAGGCCGGCGAGGTGAGTTGGGCGTTCCAGTCCTTGTCGTACCAGGTGCCGCCCATCGTGTTGACGACGGTGGTCAGCGGCGCGATCATCTCGCCCCAGCCCGGCAGGCCGCGCAGGCAGATGCCCTTCACACCGGGCGCCGCGCCGTCCGCCTTGGCGGCCAGGTCGGCCACCTGCTGCCAGGTCGGGTGGGCCGGCATCGTCAGGTGCTTCTTCGCGAAGAGGTCCTTGCGGTACATCAGGAACGACGACTCGCCGTAGAAGGGTTCGGCGTAGAGCTTCCCGTCGGTGCCGGTCAGCGACTCCTGCATGGGCTTGAGGATGTCGGCCTGGTCGAACGCCTTGTCCTTCTTGGCGTAGCTGTCGAGCGGGGCCAGCCAGCCGTTCTTGGCGTAGAAGGGCACCTCGAAGTTGCTGATGGTGGCGATGTCGTACTGGCCGGCCTGGTTGGAGAAGTCCTGGGTGAACTTGTCGCGGGCGTCGTTCTCCGGCAGCACGGTGTAGTGCACCTGGATACCGGTCTTCTTGGTGAAGTCGGCGGCCGTGAGCTTCTGCAACTCGGTCATCTGCGGGTTGTTGACCATGAGGACGTTGAGCGTCTTGCCGCCGCCCCCGCCGGAGGAGTTGTCGTCACCGCCGCCCGCGCCCGCGCATCCCGCGAGAAGGGTGGCCGCCGCCACGCTCGCGCCCAGTTGCACGTACCTTCGCTGCCGTCGCTGCTTGAGTGACATGGGGATTCTCCCGATCGTCGTCGTTCGGTGGATGAATGGATGATTAGACAGATGGCTGAATGGCTGAATGGCTGAATGAACGGAATGAGGTGCTGGGGATGATGGGGCTGACGGGGGGG
>NZ_JAIUKE010000142.1 GCF_020176795.1 Streptomyces sp. 8L | reverse complement strand
CCGCGCCCGGGTCCACGCAGGAGCGGATCGCCCGCTTCTACGAGGAGACGCTCGGCTGGACCGTGCTGCGGGAGGGGGCGGGGGGAGAGCCGGTGCTGGCGACCGGGTTGGCCTTCGACGCCCTGGAACTGCCCGCGCGGGCGGGGCGCGCGGTGGCCGACCGCCTCGACCGCGCCGACCGCCCCGCCGGGCCCCACGAGCCGGTGACCGGGCCGGTGGCGCTGAGCGCGGACCGGTCGCGGATGTGGCTGCTGCTCGCGCCGGGCAGCGCGGAGGAGGTGCCGGGGCTGCTCGACTGGCTGGAGTGGGGCGGCATCGCCCTGGATCTCGACGCCCTGGGCGCGGGGCGCGCCATCCCCGCCCCCATACCGCCCCGGTGGCCCGTCCTCGCCGCGCAGGGGGCCGCCGTGTGGCTGCGGCCCCCCGGGCCCGCGCACGCCGGGCGCCCCGACGCGGCGCCCGGTGGCGGTCCGGCCCGTCCGGCACGATCGGCGCCGGCAGGCCTGCCGGCGCTGCGCCTGTGCGGCGTGGCCGGGGAGGTCGGCGCTGCTGGAATCGGCACCGGGGGCAGCGGTGGGGGTGCCCCCGATCTCGTACGGCTCGTGGACGCGGCAGCCGCGGAGTGCCACCGGGTCCGTCTGGCCCGGGGACTCGCGCGCGGAATTGCCGCTGGTGCGAATCGTCAGCCGTTGGCCTTCTCGTAGGCCTCACGGATCTCGGCCGGAACGCGGCCGCGGTCGTTCACGTTGTAGCCGTTGTCCTTGGCCCACTTGCGGATTTCCGCGGTGTCCTTGTTGCCGCCCGCGACGGCACGGCCCTTGCCGCGACCGGCCGCACCACGGCCGCCGGTACGGCGCCCGTTCTTGGCGTAGGGGTCGAGGAGACCGCGGAGCTTGTCGGCATTGGCGGTCGTGAGGTCGATCTCGTACGTCTTGCCGTCCAGCGCGAACGTGACGGTCTCGTCCGCCTCGCCGCCGTCGAGGTCGTCGACAAGAAGGACCTGAACCTTCTGCGCCACCGGATTTCCTTTCATCGAAAATGCAGTACGCGGAAAGGAAACCCCTTTTCCCGGGAAAACACAAACCCCTGGCAGAGGTTCAGTGGCTCAACAAACGGGAAACGCACGCGATTCGGACATCTTCCCGCGCGTCACAGGTGCAGAAGCATCCGGCTGTTGCCCAGGGTGTTCGGCTTCACCCGTTCGAGACCGAGGAACTCGGCAACGCCCTCGTCATAGGAACGCAGCAGCTCTCTGTACACATCTCCGTCGACAGGCGTCCCATCGATCTCCACGAACCCGTGCTTGGTGAAGAAGTCGACTTCGAAGGTCAGGCAGAATACCCGGCTCACCCCGAGCTCACGCGCCGCGTCCAGGAGCTTGGCGAGCAGCTTGTGCCCGACCCCGGAGCCCTTCGTGGAGGGATCGACGGCGAGTGTGCGCACTTCGGCGAGGTCTTCCCACATCGGGTGCAGAGCGCCGCAGCCGATGACCGCGCCGTCGGACTCGCGCTGCGCGACCCAGAACTCCTGGATGTCCTCGTAAAGCGTCACCGGCGCTTTGTCGAGGAGGATGCCCGCACCCGCGTAACTCCCCACCAGGCGGCGCAGCACCGCGACGTCGCGCGTCCTGGCGCGCCGGACGGTGACGCCGTTTCGGCCATCGGGTTCGTCATGGGGAAGGGGCTCGGCGGAAGACATGAGCGGGACGCTATCGCCCCGCCTCCGAAGAGGCGCTATCGCCCCGGCCACGAAGAGACGCTATCGGCCGGCTCCGAAGTGGCGCCAGTGCCCCGGGAGTCGCCGGGGGCGGGTGCGCGGCGGGAGGCGGGAGCGGAGACGCGGGGCCTTCTCCGGATCTGCCTCACCGCCTCACCGATTGTCCGCGTGCCCGGGTTCCGCGGGCGCTCCGTCTTCTCCGCCCGCCCCCGGTTCTCCACTCTCCCCGGGTTCTTCGCGCGCGGTCTGTTCCCGCGCGGTCCCTTTGCGTGCGCCGCCTTCTCCGGGCGGTGCCGGCGGCGCGGGCGGGGCGGCCGCGGCTTGCCGCGCGGATGTTTCGTCGTCCGCCGCGTCGGTACGGCCCTGAACGATACGTACGGCGTCTTCCAACGACTCGCGTTGACCGGGCGACATCATCCCGAAGAAGGCGACGAGTGCCGCGGCCTGGTTGTCACTCTTGGACCACGCGTCGTTCATGAGAGCCGCGGCGTAGGCGGCCCTGGTCGACACCGCTCTATATCGATAGGCGCGGCCCTCGACTTCTCGGCGCACCCAGCCCTTCTGATGGAGATTGTCCATTACCGTCATGACGGTCGTGTAGGCGATGGAGCGTTCTCGCTGGAGGTCTTCGAGGACTTCCCTGACGGTCACCGGACGGTTCCATTGCCAGACGCGCGTCATCACGGCGTCTTCGAGGTCTCCCAATTGACGGGGCACGCTCAGCAGCCTAGTCCGTAATGCCCGATAGGCCGGTTATTTACGCAACGAAAAGGGCGCACGGCCATAAGGGCCGTGGGGCCCCCGGCGGCGGTTGGGGGGTGTTGGGGCGGGGGCCCGCCGGGGGGGGCCCCCCCCCGAAGGCGCCCCGGGGGGTTGTGGG
>NZ_JAIUKE010000141.1 GCF_020176795.1 Streptomyces sp. 8L | reverse complement strand
TCGCGCGCCCCCAAAATCGCGGCGCCCCGCCCCCCCCCACTGCCTTCACGCCCCTTGGGGCGGTTAATACCCCCCACAACCCGGCCCCCCCCCAAACGGGCGGCCCCCCCCTGCGGCGCGTGTGCGGCGTTGTGGCCGCGGGACCCGGCGGTACGGGCCCTCCCGCGTCAGGCGCCGTGCGTCTTGGGCGCGGAGCCCTGGGAGGCCGCGGCGGCCTCCGCGCGCGCGATCGCGGCGTCGACGGCCGCGTCTTCCTTGCCCTTGTTGGTTCCGCCCTGGGTCTTGATGATCAGCCGCACGAGAAAGACGAAGAAGGCCGCCATCACCACGGGGGGCACAAGCGCGGATACGTAGTCCATGACGACCACATTAGCTACCCCGCCGCCCGCTCCCGCGGCGGGGGCGGAGTGGCGGGCGACGGTTTCCTGCGGGGCGGGAAGACCTCGGACGGCTTGGGTACGGGCCGCTCCCCCGGCGGCCTCGCGGGCGCGGGCTCCGGCTTGGCCGGGCGCGGCTCGTCCTTGCCGCCCGCCGCGACGAGCGTCAGCAGGCGGGTGCGCTGGGCCGGGGGCGGCGCCGCCACCGCGGTACGCGCCGCGAGCCGCTCCCGTACGGACCGTTCGGCGATCCGCCCGCAGCGTTCGAGCAGCGCGGCGGCGACGGCGTTGCCCCGCAGGGCGCGCAGCGCGGCCAGGTCGTCGGGGGCCGGCACATAGCCGGCGGAGACGGCGTCCTGGAGGAGTTCCAGGTAGCCGGCGAGGGAGCCGGGCAGCGCCGAGCGGTAGCGGGCGAGGTCGGCGATCAGGAAGTCGCGCAGCCGACGGGCCTCCATCACGGCCTCGTCCACGGACTCGGCCAGCGCTAGAGCGGCCCGGACGTCCTCGTCCGAGATCTGGGCGGGGTGCAGCACGGCGGCCAGGGCGCGTCGGAGCACACGCAGCTCGTCAGCGCCGAATGCCATGCCGCCTCGGGGTCCGTATGGCGTGGGCATGGCCCGACCTTACGCGCCAAGACGGACAAATTACGCGAAATAGCCTCGCGTCGGGGGTGGCGCAGCGGCCACGCGCACGCCCTCTCGCGTACGTGAACGCGCCCCGCACGCGGGCCCCTGGTGGCGGGGCGTGCCCGACGGGCAGGGACAGGCAGGGCGCGCCCCGCACGCGGGCCTCCGGGTGGCAGGGCGCCCGGCGGCAGGACGCCGTACGCGCGGCTACGCCCGGGGCGCGTTGCGCTCGTAGACCAGGCGGAGGCCGATCAGGGTCAGCCACGGTTCGTGCTCGTCGATCACCGCGGCCTCGCCCAGCACCATCGGCGCCAGGCCGCCCGTCGCGATCACGGTCACGTCCTCCGGGTCCGCCGCCAGCTCGCGGGCCATGCGGGCGACCACGCCGTCCACCTGGCCCGCGAAGCCGTACACGATGCCGGCCTGCATCGCCTCGACCGTGTTCTTGCCGATCACGCTCCTGGGCCGGGCCAGTTCGATCTTCCGCAGCTGGGCGCCCTTCACGCCGAGCGCGTCCACGGAGATCTCGATGCCCGGCGCGATCACCCCGCCCGCGTACTCGCCGCGCGCGGTGACCGCGTCGAACGTCGTCGCCGTACCGAAGTCCACGACGACCGCGGGGCCGCCGTAGAGCTCGACGGCCGCCGCCGCGTTGATGATGCGGTCCGCGCCGACCTCCTTCGGGTTGTCGACCAGGACCGGCACCCCCGTCTTGACGCCGGGCTCCACGAGCACGGCGGGCACGTCGCCGTAGTAGCGCCGCGTCACCTCGCGCAGCTCGTGCAGGACCGAGGGCACCGTCGAGCAGATCGAGATGCCCTCGATCCCCTCGCCCAGCTCCATGCCGAGCAGCGGGTGCATGCCCATCAGCCCCTGGAGCAGCACCGCCAGCTCGTCCGCCGTGCGGCGCGCGTCCGTCGAGATCCGCCAGTGCTCGATGATCTCCTCGCCGTCGAAGAGGCCGAGCACCGTGTGGGTGTTGCCGACGTCGATGGTCAGCAGCATCAGGCGTCCGCCTCCGGCCCGCCCGCCTCGCGCAGGTCGAGGCCGATGTCGAGGATGCGCGACGAGTGCGTCAGCGCGCCCACCGCGAGGAAGTCGACACCGGTCTCCGCGTACGCCAGGTCGTTGTCGAGCGTGAGGCGGCCCGACGACTCCACCAGCGCCCGCCCGCCCACGATCCCCACGGCCTCCGACGTCTCGCCCGGCGTGAAGTTGTCGAGCAGGATCAGGTCCGCGCCCGCGTCCAGGACCTCGCGGAGCTGGTGCAGCGTGTCGACCTCCACCTCGATCGCCAGGTCGGGGAACCGCTCCCGCACGGCGGCGAACGCCTCGGCGACACCGCCCGCCGCGACCACGTGGTTGTCCTTGACCAGCGCCGCGTCCGACAGCGACATGCGGTGGTTGACGCCGCCGCCGCAGCGCACCGCGTACTTCTCCAGCGCCCGCAGCCCCGGTGTCGTCTTGCGGGTGTCGCGCACCTGGGCCTTCGTGCCGTCGAGCGCGTCGGCCCACGCACGGGTGGCCGTCGCGATGCCCGAGAGCCTGCACAGGATGTTCAGCGCGCTGCGCTCCGCGGTCAGCAGGTCGCGGGTGCGCCCGGTGACGCTGAGCAGCTTCTGCCCGGCCACCACCCGCTCGCCGTCCGCCACATGCCGCTCCACCTCGAAGTCGTCGGTGCTCACCACGGAGAGCACCGCCTCCGCGACGTGCAGGCCGGACACGACGCCGTCCTCGCGCGCGGTGAAGTCACCGGTCGCCACGGCCTGTTCGGGCACGGTCGCGGCCGTCGTCACGTCGATCCCGCCGTCCAGGTCCTCCCCCACCGCGACATGCGCGACGTCCTCGACCTGTACGGGGTCGAGGCCCAGGTCCGCGAGGAGCGCGGCGAGTTCGGGGTCGAGGCCGCACTCCAGGTCCTCCGGCGCGGCGCAGTCGCAGCCGCCGGGACCGCAGCTGTCGGCGGCGGGCGCGCCGATGTGAATCAGCGGCACGGCCACCGGTTCGGGAAGCGGGCTGTCTTCTGGCGTGCTCACGTTGCTGCTCCCTGGGGACGTGCTGACTCGGTCGTGTGGTCCGTACGGAGGTCTGTGTGGAGCTCGGAGTGGAGGTCCGCGCCCGCGGTGGCGGACACCGCGAAGGACAGGCCGGGGGCGAGGCCGAGGACGAGGTGGCGGCGCCAGTGGGCGTCGTCGCGGTCCGGGAAGTCCTCGCGCCAGTGGCAGCCGCGGGTCTCCTCGCGCCGTCGCGCGGCGGCGACGAGCGCACGGGCGACGACGAGCAGGTTCGTCGTCTCCCACGCCTCGACACCGGGCTCCGCCGCCTTCTCCCGGGGCCGTACGGCGTCCAGCTCGGCGGCGGCGGTACGCAGGCTCTCTGCGGACCTGAGGACACCGGCGCCCGCGGACATGGTCCGCTGGATGCGGGTACGGGCTGCCGGGTCGATGAGGCCGAGCACCGTCGTACCGGCCGGCGCCGCCGCGCGGGCGGGGGCGGCGCCCCCGGGCATGGCGCCGGGTTCCCCGGCGGCGCGGGCGGCCGCGATGTCCGCCGCGATCCGTTCCGCGAAGACCAGGCCCTCGAGCAGCGAGTTCGACGCCAGGCGGTTCGCGCCGTGCACGCCCGTGCAGGCGACCTCGCCGCACGCGTACAGGCCCGGCACGTTCGTCCGGCCGCGCCGGTCGGTCCGCACGCCGCCCGACGCGTAGTGCGCGGCGGGCGCCACCGGGACCGGCTCGGTCACCGGGTCGATGCCGTGCGCGCGGCACGCCGCGAGGATCGTCGGGAAGCGGGTCTCCCACATCTCCCGGCCGAAGTGGCGTGCGTCCAGATACATGTGCTCGGCGCCCTGCTCCCGCATCCGCCGCATGATCGCCTTGGCGACGATGTCGCGGGGCGCCAGCTCCGCCAGCTCGTGCTGACCGAGCATGAAGCGGACGCCGTCGGCGTCGACGAGGTGCGCGCCCTCGCCCCGTACCGCCTCGGACACCAGCGGCTGCTGGCCCTCCGAGTCCGCGCCGAGGAACAGCACCGTCGGATGGAACTGGACGAACTCGACGTCGGAGACCTCCGCGCCCGCGCGCAGCGCGAGGGCCACGCCGTCGCCGGTGGACACCGGCGGGTTCGTCGTGGCGGAGAACACCTGGCCCATGCCGCCGGTGGCCAGCACCACGGCGGGCGCGCGGACCGCGCCCACGCCGTCGTGCCTGCCCTCGCCCATCACATGCAGGGTGACGCCCGCCGTGCGGCCGTCACCGTCCTTCAGCAGGTCCAGCACGAGCGCGTGCTCGATGGTCCGCACCGCCGTCTCCCGTACGGCGGCGCCGAGCGCGCGCGCCACCTCGGCGCCCGTCGCGTCGCCGCCCGCGTGCGCGATACGGCGCCTGTGGTGGCCGCCCTCGCGGGTGAGCTGGAGCCCGCCGTCGGCGCCGCGGTCGAACTCCGCGCCCGCGGCGATCAGCCGCCGCACCGCCGCCGCGCCCTCCGTCACCAGCGCCCGCACGGCCTCCTCGTCGCACAGGCCCGCGCCCGCGACCAGGGTGTCGTCCAAGTGCTGCGCGGGGGTGTCGCCCTCACCGAGCGCCGCGGCGATGCCGCCCTGCGCCCAGCGTGTGGAGCCGTCGTCGAGCAGCGCCTTCGTGACCACGACCGTGCGCAGCCCCGCGGCACTGGCCCGGAGCGCGGCCGTGGGGCCCGCGACGCCCGAGCCCACCACGACGACGTCCGCGTCGATCGACCAGCCGGGCGCGGGCGCCGCGAGCCGTATACCGCCGGGGCCTGCGTCGGCGCTGCCGCCGGGCGCGCCGCCGCCTGTGCCGCCCGAGCCCTCGCCGGCTCCGCCGCCCGTACCGCTGCCGGTGCTCATCCGCTCGTCGCTCCGAAAGTCAGATGGATGTTGTCGATCAGGCGCGTCGTGCCGACCCGCGCCGCCACCGCGAGCACCGCGTCGCCCGTGAAGCCGTCGGGCACCTCGGTGAAGTCCGCCGGATCGACCAGCGCCAGGTAGTCGAGCGCGAGCGGCGGGTCCGTACGGTCGCCGACCTCCAGCACGTCCAGCGCCGCGGCCCGTACGGCGTCGGCCCCGGCAGGGCCCGAGGCGCACGCGAGCGCGTGCGCGTCGGCCGCCAGCCGCGGCTCACCGAGCGCGGAGAGGCCGGCCGCGCGCGCCTCGGACGCCGGGGCGGACTCGGCCCGCGCGCGCAGCGCGTGCTGCGCGCCGAGCCGGTCGCGCGCCGCGAACAGCGCACGGGAGAGCAGCAGCGCGGTGCGCCGGTCGGCCGCCGAGAGATAGCGGTTGCGGCTGGAGAGCGCCAGCCCGTCGTCCTCGCGTACGGTCGGCACGCCGACGATCTCCACCGGGAAGTTCAGATCGCGCACCATCCGGCGCACCAGCGCGAGCTGCTGGGCGTCCTTCTGCCCGAAGAACGCGGCGTCGGGGCGCGTGAGGTGCAGCAGCTTGGCGACGACGGTGAGCATCCCGTCGAAGTGCCCGGGGCGTACGGCCCCCTCGTACCGGCCGCCCATCGGCCCGGCCGCGATCGTGACCTGTGGGTCGCCGCCCGGGTAGACCTCGTCGGCGGACGGCGCGAAGACCGTGTCGGCGCCGGCGGCGCGCGCCGTACGCAGGTCGGCTTCGAGGGTGCGCGGATAGCGGTCCAGGTCCTCGCCCGCGCCGAACTGAAGCGGGTTGACGAAGACCGTCGTGATGACGAAGCCGTCCCCGCCGACATGGGCGCGGGCCGCGCGTATCAGGGTCGCGTGCCCCTCGTGCAGCGCGCCCATCGTCATGACGACCGCCACGCGGGCGCCCGGGCTCCGCCGCTTCAGCAGCCGGTCCAGGTCGTCCTTGGCGGGGGCGAGCTCGAAGGGGCGCGGGCCGCCCGGCCGGCCGTCGGCCACCGGGTCGCCGGGTCCGCCCGCGGCGGGGTCCAGCGTGCCGCGCGCCGTCGGGCCACCGTCAGTGTCAGCGCTCATGACGCGCTCCCGTCCCCAGAGCCACCGCTCCCACCGCTCCCGTTCTCTTTTCCGTCCCCGTGTCCGGGACCGGGACCGGTTCCGGGGCCGGTTCCGCCGTCGCCGTGTCCGGGGTCGGGGCCGGTTTCGCCGTCCCTGTCCCCGTCGCCATTCCCGTGTCCGTGTGCGGGACCACTGCCGCTGCCGCTGTCCCCGTCCGCGTCCGCCTGCGCCGGACCGCTGCCGCTGCCGCCGTCCCCTTCGCCCTGGCCCGCGTCCGGCTCCCGGCGGCCGGGGCCGACCCGGGGCACGCCCGATTCGGCGAGGACGCCGAGGAGGTCCTCCGCGAGCTCCGCCTTCAGCAGGCCGTTCGCGAGCGCGCGGTCCGCCGTCGTACGGGCCATGGCGAGGTAGCCCGCGACCGCGCCCGGCGCATGCCTGCGCAACTCCGCCACATGCGCCGCGACCGTCCCCGCGTCACCGCGCGCGACCGGGCCCGTCAGCGCCGCGTCCCCCGACCGCAGGGCGTTGTCCAGGGCCGCGCCCAGCAGCGGGCCGAGCATCTTGTCCGGTGCCTCGACCCCGGCCGTACGCAGCAGCTCCATCGCCTGGGCGACCAGCGTGACCAGGTAGTTCGAGCCGATGGCGAGCGCCGCGTGATATAGCGGGCGGGACTCCTCCGCGATCCACTCGGGCTCGCCGCCCATCTCGATCACGAGCGCCTGGGCCGCGAGCCGCAGCTCCTCGGGGGCCGTCACCCCGAACGAGCAGCCCGCCAGCCGCTGCACATCCACCGACGTGCCCGTGAACGTCATCGCGGGGTGCAGCGCGAGCGGCAGCGCGCCCGCGCGCAGCGCCGGGTCCAGCACCCGCGCGCCGTACCGCCCCGACGTGTGCACCAGCAGCTGCCCCGGACGTACGGCACCGGTCTGGGCCAGGCCCTCGACGAGACCCGGCAGCGCGTCGTCCGGCACGGTCAGCAGGACCAGCTCGGCGCGAGCGAGCACGTCGGCGGGCGTCACGACCGGTACGTCCGGCAGCAGTTCGGCCGCACGCCGCCGGGAGGCGTCGGACACAGCGGACACGGCGACGGGCCGGTGCCCGGCGAGCGCGAGGGACGCGGCGAGCGCTGGGCCCACCCGGCCGGCGCCGACGACGCCCACCGTCAGGCGGGCGGGGCGGTCCCTGGGGTCGAGGGGTTCCTTCGGTGCTGTGGGATTCACGGGTAGGGGCCTTCCGTTCCAGTCCGCGGCGGGTACCGGACGTTTTCCGGCCATGCTACGCCAGCGGCACGGGCCGTTCCCGGTTGTCCACAGGCTCTGGAAAAGCCTTGGCCAGGGCTCGGCCTGCGGGCGATGATGCGCTGCATGGCAGACGAGAACGAGCAGGCAGAGGGCCCTTCCGGCACGGATGCGGGGACTCCGGGACCTGAGCACGAGGAGGAGTTCAAGAAGCGCAGGCGGGCCGCCTTCCGGGGGGCGGGTCGGACCCTGCGCGGCGGATACGGCACCACGCTGCGCGAACGGATGGCCGAGCTGGCGGAACTGGCCGGGACCGGCGGGGGCGCGGGTACGGCCGACGCCGCCGGGACCGGTGGTGCCTCGGAGGCTGTCTACGATCTGGACGATGCCGTCGACGCCTACGGGGGCGGCGTCGTCGCCGCGCTGGAGTCCCGCGTGGCGGAGCTGCTCGGCTTCCCGGCCGCCGCGTTCTTCCCCACCGGAACGATGGCGCAGCAGGCGGCCCTGCGCTGCTGGGCGGGCCGTACCGGCAACCCCGTCGTCGCCCTGCACCCGCTCGCGCACCCCGAGGTGCACGAGGAGGGCGCCCTGTCGGCGGTGAGCGGTCTGCGCCCGGTCCACCCCACCACAGAGCCCCGGCAGCCGACCGCGGAAGAGGTGCGGGCCTTCGGCGAACCGTTCGGGACGCTGATGCTCGAACTGCCGTTGCGCGACGCCGGTTTCGTCCTGCCGACCTTCGAGGAGCTGACCGACGTCGTGGCGGCGGCGCGCGAGCGGGACGCGGTGGTGCACTTCGACGGCGCCCGCCTGTGGGAGTCCACCACCCATTTCGGCCGCCCTCTTACAGAGATCGCGGGTCTCGCGGACAGCGTCTACGTGTCGTTCTACAAATCCCTGCAGGGACTGTCGGGTGCCGCCCTCGCCGGACCCGAGGACGTCATCGCGGAGGCGCGCTCCTGGCGCCACCGCTACGGCGGCAACCTCTACCAGCAGTTCCCCGCGGCGCTTTCCGCCCTGGCCGGGCTCGCACACGTACTGCCGCGGCTCCCGGCCTGTGTGGCGCAGGCGCGCGTGGTGGCCTCCGGGATCGCGGAGGCGTTCACGGCGGCGCCCGGCGTCCCGTGGTTCCGTGTCCACCCGGAGCCACCCCACACGCAGGAGTTCCGCGTGTGGCTCCCCTTCGAGGCGGAGACGCTGACGGAGGCGGCCGTGAGCCAGGCCGAGGACACCGGGACCGCGCTGTTCACCGCGTGGTCGCGGGACAGCGGCGTGCCCGGGGTGTCGACCACGGAGGTCTCGCTGGACACCCGGGCCCTGGAGTGGACGGCTCAGGAGGTGCGGGAGGCGGCGGCTGAGTTCGCCCGGCGCGCGGCCGACCTGTCCGCGCGGCGGTAGCGGGAGCGGCGGCCGCCTCTCCGAGCGGAGGTGGCGGGAGCGTCCGGCGCGCCTCTCCGGGTGGGAGCGGCCGGGGCGCCTCTCCCGACGGAGGTGCCGGGGCGCCTCTCCCGACGGAGGTGGCGGAAGCGGCCGGGGCGCCTGCGGGGCGGTGCCGCCGGCCGCCCCGCGACGGTCAGCCCGCCGCGGGTCCCCCGCCCGCGCGGACCAGCCCCGTCTCGTAGGCGAGGACGACGACCTGGACGCGGTCGCGCAGGCCGAGCTTGGTGAGGATGCGGCCCACATGCGTCTTGACCGTCGCCTCCGAGACGAACAGCCGGCCGGCGATCTCCCCGTTCGACAGCCCCTGCGCGACGAGCAGCAGGACCTCGCGCTCGCGCTCGGTCAGCCGCCCGATCTCCTTGCGCTCCGGCTCGGGGGTGCCGCTCGGCAGCATCGGCGAGAAGCGGTCGAGCAGACGGCGCGTGGTGGACGGCGCGACCACCGCGTCGCCGCTGTGCACGGAGCGGATCGCGCTGAGCAGCTCGCTGGGCGGCACGTCCTTCAGCATGAAGCCGCTTGCGCCCGCCTTGAGGCCGGAGAACGCGTACTCGTCCAGGTCGAACGTGGTCAGGATGAGCACCTTCGGCGCCGCGGGGCCCGCCGCGCAGATCCGGCGGGTGGCCTCGACACCGTCGAGGCGCGGCATGCGCACGTCCATCAGGACGACGTCGGCCGTGGTCGCGCGGAGGACGTCGAGCGCCTCCGCGCCGTCGCCCGCCTCCGCCACGACCTCCATGTCGGGCTGGGCGGCGAGCACCATGCGGAAACCGGTGCGCAACAGCGCCTGGTCGTCCACGAGCATCACGCGGATCGGTGTCTGCGGCATCGGCGGTGTCCCCATGGTGGGTGCGGTCTCCTCGCGGTCGCGGTGCGGTCGGTGCGCGGGCCGGTAGGCCCGGTCCGCCGTGTCCAGGGTGTACGGGTCCAAGTCCCGGCGCGGCGCCGGGGCTCCCTGCTCAAAGCCGGGGTTCCCGGCTCGGGTCCACGTCCCGGCGCGGGGCCGGGGCTCCGGGTTCCGGAGACGGTGCGGTCCTGGGCCGAGCCCCGGTTCCGGAGACGGCTCCGGGCCGGGCCCCGGTTCCGGAGATGGCCCGGTCCAGGGCCGGGCAGGCCGTCGCGGGCCGGTCAGTCCGCGGGTCTCAGCGGCAGCAGGGCGCTGATGCGGAATCCTCCGCCCGGTCTCGGGCCCGCGTCCAGCGTGCCGCCGACCATGCCGACCCGCTCGCGCATGCCGATCAGGCCCTGGCCGTGTCCGTCGGCACCGCGGTCCTCCTGCATCGCCTGCGCGGCGCCCCGGCCGTCGTCCTCCACGAGCAGCCCGAGGCCGTCGTCGAAGTAGACCAGCCGCACGCTCGCTCCGACGTCGGGGCCGCCGTGCTTGCGGCTGTTGGTCAGCGCCTCCTGGACGATGCGGTACGCGGTGAGCTCGACGCCGCTCGGCAGCTGGCGCGGGGTGCCCTCGACCTTGAAGTCGACGGTGATCCCCGCCTGCCGCACCTGCTCGACGAGGACCTCGATCTGCTCCACGTCCGGCTGCGGCACGTACTCGCCGCTCTCCTCGCCGTCGCCCGCGCGCAGCACGCCGAGCAGCCTGCGCATCTCGGCCAGCGCCTGCCTGCCCGTACCCGAGATGGTCTCCAGCGCCTGCTTCGCCTGGGCCGGGGCCGCGTCGAGCACGTAGGCGGCCCCGTCGGCCTGCACCACCATGACCGAGACGTTGTGGGCGACGACGTCGTGCAGCTCGCGCGCGATACGGGCGCGCTCCGCCGCGACGGCGACCTTCGCCTGCGCCTCGCGCTCCTTCTCCAGCCGGGCCGCGCGCTCCACCAGCTGGTTGAAGTACGCGCGGCGGGTGCGCATCGAGTCGCCGAGCACCCAGGCGAGGACGAACGGCACGGTCAGGACGACGGTGAAGAAGAGGCGTCCCGCGGCGTTGACGTCCTGTATCGGCCAGCGCACCTGCGAGAGGGGTGCCGCGACGATCCCGCCGACGAGCGCCAGCCTCGACGCCCACCGCCGCCCGCCCGCCGCGGCCACCGTGTAGATCAGGACGAGCATGGCGAAATCCGGAAGGCCCGGCCGTACGTCGAGAGCCAGCTGCGCGACCCCCAGCACGGCGACCAGCACGAGCATCGCGTCCGCGGCCACCCTGCGCAGCGCGACCGCCACGCTCAACAGCACGGAAAGGGACATCGCGAACAGCCGGGGCGCCACCCCCTGCTCCGCCTGCACCGCCCACACCAGCGACACCCCGAGGAGGACGACAGCCCAGAAGCAGTCGACGCCCAGGGGGTGTCTGCGGAGGAAATCGTAGAGGCGCTGCACGTGACCCAGCGTAGGGAGGCGGACAAGGCGAGGGGGTCAACCGGAGGGCCGATCCGGTCGCGGGAAGCGTACTCCCCAAGGTGGAGACTTGGCAGCGTGGTGAAGGAGAGCGGTGACGGGAACGCGACCGGTTGGCGCGCGGCGGCGGAACGCGCCCTGTACGGGCCGGACGGCTTCTACCTGCGCTCACGTCCCGCCGCGCACTTCCGTACCTCGGTCCACGCGTCGCCGCTGTTCGCCGGCGCGGTCGGGCGCCTGCTCGCCGCGACGGCCCGCGCGCTCGGCGCCCGGGAGGCAGCCTTCGTGGACATGGGGGCGGGCCGCGGGGAGCTGGCGACCGCCGTGGCCGCCGCGACTCCCGTGAGAGCCGAGGCCGCCGGGACGGCGGGCGGGCCGCTGGTCCGTGTGTACGCCGTCGAGCGGGCGCCCGCGCCGGTGGACCTCGACCCGCGCGTCACCTGGCTCGCCGCCCCGCCGCCCGGCGTGACCGGGCTGCTGTTCGCCAACGAATGGCTGGACAACGTCCCCGTGGAGATCGCGGAGACGGACGAGGAGGGCGTGCCCCGTTACGTACGGGTCCGCCGGGACGGCACGGAGGAGCCGGGCGCCCCGGTGTGCGGCGAGGACGCCGCCTGGCTGGCCCGGTGGTGGCCGATCGCGGGCGCCGAGCCGGGGACGCGCGCGGAGATCGGCCGCCCGCGCGACGAGGCGTGGCGCGCGGCCGTCGGCACGCTGGCACGCGGTCTCGCGGTCGCCGTCGACTACGGGCACACGCGGGCGTCCCGCCCGCCGTACTCCACGCTGACCGGCTTCCGGGACGGCCGCGAGGTACGGCCGGTCCCTGACGGCAGCTGCGACCTGACCTCGCACGTGGCGATGGACGCCCTGGCTCCGGGCGCCGTGCGGGTCTCGCAGCGGGCGGCCCTGCGCGCCCTGGGCGTGACCGGCGCACGCCCGCCGCTCACCCTCGCGACCGCCGACCCCGCCGCGTACGTCCGGGCCCTGTCGGGCGCGGGTGAGGCCGCCGAGCTGACGGCGCCCGGCGGCCTCGGGGACTTCACCTGGCTGATCGAGCCGGTGGGCGTCGACCTCGCGGACATCGACGCCGCACTGGGCGGGCTGAGCCGGCTGAGCGCACTGGGCGGGCTGCTCGGGCTGGGCTGAGGAGAGTCCACAGCGCGGCCCGTGAGTGAGGCCCGGCACCCGGAATCACCGGTTCGGGCCGCCCTCTGCGAGACTGGGCGCCATGACGGACAGCGCCGGCGCCACCACCACCGTCGGGATCGGCGGGGCCGCGGAGAGCACCGACATGGTGCTCAACATCGGCCCCCAGCACCCCTCCACGCACGGCGTGCTGCGGCTGCGGCTCGTGCTCGACGGGGAGGTCGTCCGGGCGGCGGAGCCGGTCATCGGGTACATGCACCGGGGCGCCGAGAAGCTCTTCGAGGTGCGCGACTACCGGCAGATCGTCATGCTCGCCAACCGGCACGACTGGCTGTCCGCGTTCTCCAACGAGCTCGGCGTCGTCATGGCCGTCGAGCGGATGCTCGGCATGGAGGTGCCCGAGCGCGCCGTGTGGACGCGGACGCTGCTGGCCGAGCTGAACCGGGTGCTGAACCACCTGATGTTCCTGGGGTCCTACCCGCTCGAACTCGGCGGCATCACGCCCGTGTTCCACGCCTTCAGGGAGCGCGAGGAACTCCAGAACGTGATGGAGGAGGTCTCCGGCGGGCGCATGCACTACATGTTCAACCGCGTCGGCGGCCTGAAGGAGGACCTCCCCGCGGGCTGGACCGGCCGGGCCCGGCACGCGGTCGCGGCCGTACGCTCGCGCATGGACGTCTTCGACCGGCTCGTCCTCGGCAACGAGATCTTCCGCGGCCGCACCCGCGGCGTCGGCGTCCTCGCGCCCGCCACCGTCCACGCGTACGGCGTGACGGGGCCCATCGCGCGCGCCTCGGGCGTCGACTTCGACCTGCGCCGCGACGAGCCGTACCTCGCGTACGGCGAACTCCAGGACGTCCTCACGGTCGTGACCCGGCAGGAGGGCGACTGCCTCGCCCGCTTCGAGTGCCTGCTCGACCAGACCCACAACGCCCTGGCCCTCGCGGACGCCTGCCTGGACCGGCTGGCCGACCTCCCGCCGGGGCCCATCAACCAGCGGCTGCCGAAGGTCCTCAAGGCGCCGGAGGGCCACACGTACGCCTGGACGGAGAACCCGCTCGGCGTCAACGGCTACTACCTGGTGTCCAAGGGCGAGAAGACGCCCTACCGGCTGAAGCTCCGCTCGGCGTCCTTCAACAACATCCAGGCCCTGACGGAGCTGCTGCCGGGCACGCAGGTCGCCGACATGGTCGCGATCCTGGGGTCGCTGTTCTTCGTCGTCGGCGACATCGACAAGTAGGGCGCGCCTGCGCCCCGTTGAGCGACGGGACGTACGTCAGGACCCCAACGCGCTGCGCAGTTCGCCCACTTCGAGCTGTTCGGTGTCGTCGTGCTCGGTCAGGTCGATGACCTCGGGCCCCTCGCCGTCCCGCGCACCGGCATCCGCGTCCGCGTCAACGGCGTCCGGTGTGTCCTGTGCTGTTGCCTGCGCGTCCGGTGTTGCCTCCGCGTCCGGTGCGTCCGGCGTTTCCTGCGCGTCCGGTGCGGCCACGGCAGCCGTCTGCCGCGTTGCGCGGCCGTCGCCGGCCGCGCCCGTACCGTGCTGCGTGCCGAAGAAGTCGAAGCCGGCGCCGGCCGGGCGCTGCCGCGTACGGCGCTCGTACGGCACGATCGCGGACGGTGTCGCCGCCCGGCGCGCGGGCAGCGCAGGGCGGACGGCGGAGGCGGCCCGCACCGGCACCGACGGCGCCGCGGGCACCCCCGCTTCCGGCCTCCGCGCCTCCGTGGCCCGCGTGCCCGTGGCCCGCACGTCCTCGGCCCGGCCGTCCGCGCCCTGGCCGTCCGCCGTCTTCCCGTGGGACGTCTGCTCGCCGGACGCCGGGGAGGTCTGGTCGCGGGGCGCCCGCGGGGCCCGTCCGCGCGGCGCACGGGCCGCGGGGAGGGCCGCCTGCCGGGCCCCGTTCGCCGCCAGTTCCTCCAGCGCCCTGCTCGCCATCAGGTACGCCGACGGGGTCGGAGCGCCGCCCGCCGCAAGGGCCTTGGGCGCCACGGCGGACTCTATGGCCAGCCTGCGGCGGCCCTCCAGAGCGCTCGCCCGTCCCGTCTCGGCGTTCGCGTACCGGCGCAGCAGGGCCGCGTGTTCCCCGCGCAGCCTGGCCAGTTCGACGCGCTTGGCCCGCAGTTTGCCGTCGAGCCGGGTGCGGATCTCACGCGCCTCGTCGACATCGGCCTCCAGTTCGGCGACCCGCTCGTCCGTCTTCCACTGGTCGCTCTCCCGGGCGCGCGTCAACTCCGCGACCCTGCGGCCCGCTTCCCTGTCCCAGCTCCGCATGATCACCGCGCCGGCCACGGCCGCGATACCCGCCACCACCGCGATCCCCCGCAGTACGAGCGGATCGTCGACGGCCCAGACACCTCCCGCGCAGACCACCGCGACCGCGGCGACGGAGCTCGGCGGCAGGAGTTTGTGGAGGGGCTGGGAATGGCGGTGGCGTCCACGTGGCATGGCTCGAAATTTACCCCTCCGATGGGCCGAACGGGTGGTAAGAACGCCAACTTTGCCACTGCGTTTTCCGGACCTTCACCAGGGCCGTGCCGAACCCGTACGCGAGTTGCCGCACGGTCAGGACCGCACGGCCCGCACCACGCCGCCGGCACCGCCCCCGCGACCCGCTCAGCCGATGCGCTGCCCGAGCCACACCAGCGACGGCGGGATCTCGCGCTTCCACGTGTTGTAGTTGTGACCGCCGTTGGAAAGGATGATCGAGGAGACGCGTGCGGGCGCCTTCACGGCCTTGATGAAGCGGCGCGTCTCCGGCAGGTTCTTCTCGCCGTGCAGTGTGCTCGTCACGAGCATCGAGGTCGCGGGCGGCGTCTCGTGCCGCAACAGCCACACCAGGTCCGCGTGGTCGCGCAGCGACTGGTCGCCGTGGAAGAGGTCGCCCGTCGTGGCGTCCTCGGCCGCCTTGTAGTCGGCGGCGAGCCCGACGGCCGCGCCGAAGTCGTCCGGATGGTGCATGGCGATCTTGAGGGCGCAGTAGCCGCCGGTGGAGTCGCCCATGATCCCCCAGTGCGTCAGGCCCGGGCCGACGCGGTACGAATGCGTGATCACATCGGGGATGTCGTGGGCGAAGTACGTCTCCGTCTGCGGTCCGTGCGGCACGTCGACGCACTCGGTGTCGCGCGGCGGTGCGACCGTCGGGCGCAGCATGATGAGCACCATCGGCTTCATGCGGTGCGCCGCGACCTGGGCCTTCTCGATGGCCGGATAGTCGAGGCGGGACACCAGGGCCTTCGCCGCGCCCGGATAGCCGGTCAGCACGATCGTGGCGGGAAACAGATGGTGTGCGTACCTCGGCTGGAAGTACTGCGGGGGCAGGTACACGTACGCCGCACTGACGATGTGGCTCTTCGGACCCGCGATGGCGCTCTCCCGTACGAGGCCGTTCTTCGACGGGTCGGTGCCGTGCGGTATGCCGACGTCGACCGGGCGCTGCGAGGCCGCGACCTGCCCCGACGGATTCGTGTCGTGCACGAGCACGGTGCCCATCCCGGTCTCACGGCCGAGCAGGTCGTCCCAGGACGAGTAGAACAGGAAGGAACGGTTCGCGAAGAGGGCGACGGCGGCGAAGATCGCCAGCTGTGTGGCGAACAGCAGTCCCACCCGTCCGAACACCGGCCGTACGCCCCGCCGCGCGAGCCGGGGCCAGCGCCACACCGTGAGCGCGAACAGGACAACGGCCGCCAGTACCGCGATGGCCAGGACTTTGTGGCTGGTCAGACCCATGGTCTGGGATTCCCTCCTCGGTGAACTTCCCCGTCGACTGAACCTGCTCCTTCAAAGCCCCGTCATAGGAAACGCATGCAGTCCCGGTCGCCGCTCGGTGGCGGAGGACTGAGCATCACGATCACCGGGCGACTTTGGGAAGCGATGGCTGTGCCGGTAGATGGGGACAAATCAGTATTGGTTCCACGCGAGGGGTCCGGGCCGTCGGGACGGGTGGCGGGCGGCGGGCCCGGCGCCGGCGCGACCGCCACCGGGGCGGACACCGGCCCCCGGAGCCGGACCGGGACCGCGAAGGCGAACGAGGCCGGGAGCCGGGCCGGGAACCCGAACGCGGCCGGGAGTCGGGCTGAGAACGCGAACGCGGCCGGAAGCGGTTCCGCGAACGCGAAAGAGTCCCGGAGCCGGACCGGAAACGCGAAAGAGGCCGGAACACGGACCGGGAACGCGAACGCGAAAAGGGCCGGCAGCGGGGCCCGGAACGCGAGCGGGAACGCCGGCGGAAACCGAACCGGCGCCGCCGCGCCGCGCTCGACCGGCGCCCCGGGAGCCCCGGCCTCCTCGCGTACGGGCCGCCGCCTGGCGCCCTGGCCCGCGCCCCGTACCGTCCCCTCACTGATCGGCACCGCCTGTACGTTCATCGCGCTGGTGAACCTCGCGTCCGGGATCTTCCCGCGCTTCCGGCACAGCCGGATACACGCGATCGCCGAGGTGCTGCCCGGCGCGCTCGGTCCGTTCGCCGCCGCGCTGGCGGTGAGCGTCGGCGTACTGCTGCTGTTCCTCGCCCACGGGCTCAAGCGCCGCAAGCGGCGGGCCTGGCGGGCGGCCGTGGTGCTCCTGCCCGCGGGTGCCGTGGCGCAGCTCCTCTACCGCCACTCGCTGCTCGGCACCCTGCTCTCGCTGCTGCTGCTCGCCCCGCTGATCGCGCACCGGGCGCAGTTCGCGGCGCTGCCCGACCCGCGCGGCCGGTGGACGGCCGTGACGAACTTCCTGCTGATGAGCGCGGGTTCGGTCGGCCTCGGCCTGATCGTCGTCAGCGCGCACCCGCACCGTACGGTCGGCAGCCCGACCTTCCCCGAACGCCTGGAGCACGTCCTGTTCGGGCTGTTCGGCGTCGAGGGGCCGGTGGCCTACCGGGGGCCCACGGACAACATCGTCGCGTACACGCTCGGCTCGCTCGGCCTGCTCACCGCGCTCACCACCATCTATCTGGCACTGCGCCCCGAGCAGCCGACGGCCCGGCTGACCGGGGACGACGAGCGGCGGCTTCGTGAGCTGCTCGCCAAGCACGGCGGGCGGGACTCGCTCGGCCATTTCGCGCTCCGGCGGGACAAGGGCGTGGTCTTCTCCGGCAGCGGCAAGGCGGCGGTCTGCTACCGCGTGGTCTCCGCGGTGATGCTGGCCAGCGGAGACCCGATCGGGGACGTGGAGGCCTGGCCGGGCGCGATCGAGCGGTTCATGGAGATGGCGGAGGCCCACTCGTGGATTCCCGCCGTCATGGGGTGCAGCGAGACGGGCGGCGAGGTCTGGACGCGGGAGACGGGCCTGGACGCACTGGAGCTCGGTGACGAGGCGGTCGTCGAGGTCGCGGACTTCTCGCTGGGCGGGCGCGCGATGCGCAACGTGCGGCAGATGGTCAAGCGGGTGGAGCGCGCCGGGTACGAGACGCGTGTGCGCCGCGTACGGGATGTGCCGGAGGCCGAGCTGGAACAGATCAGGCGCGCCTCGGCGGCCTGGCGCGGCAGCGGCACGGAGCGCGGCTTCTCCATGGCGCTCGGCCGTATCGGTGATCCGGGTGACGGCGACGCGGTGATCGCCACCGCGCACCGGATCACGCCCGCCACGCCCGCGGGGTCCGCCGCGCCGGCCACGCCATCGGCCCCCGCCGCGCCCGAACCGTACGGCGACCTGAAGGGCATCCTCCACTTCGTGCCGTGGGGCGACGACGGGATCTCCCTCGATCTGATGCGCCGCGACAGGACCGCAGACCCGGGCCTCAACGAGCTGCTGATCGTCGCGACGCTCCAGGCCGCGGAGGGACTCCGGGTGCGGCGCGCCTCGCTGAACTTCGCGATGTTCCGGTCGGTCCTCGCCCGCGGCGAGCGGCTCGGCGCGGGCCCGGTGCTGCGCAGCTGGCGGGGCACCCTGGTGTTCCTGTCCCGCTGGTTCCAGATCGAGTCGCTGTACCGCTTCAACGCCAAGTTCCAGCCGCGCTGGGAGCCGCGCTTCCTGGTGTTCCCGACCAGCCGGGACCTGCCGAGGATCGGCTTCGCGGCGATGCAGGCGGAGGGCTTCCTGACCCTGCCGCCGCGCGGGTTCGCCCGGGTGGCCGAGGCGGAGCCGTGCGTCCACGGGCCGCGCCGCGCCGAGGACGGCGCCGGGACCGTCCCCGCACCGGACGGACACACCGGGCGGCCGGGCACCTGACAGGCAGGACGAAGCCCGGGGCAAAGCCCAGGGCTTGCGCAGAACAAAGCCCGGGACCCGCGCAGGACGAAGCCAGGGACCCGCGCAGGACGGGGCCCCGGCGCGCCGCGCGAGCTGCGGTGATCGCCGCCGACGCGGAGAGAGGCGCGGCGCCCCACCCTCTAGGCTGGGACGCATGAGGTCGACGACGCGCGGACACGGCACGGTCCAGGGGCTGCCCGACTGGGACCGGTGCGCGGTCATGGGCGTCGTCAATGTGACGCCCGACTCCTTCTCGGACGGCGGCCGGTTCTTCGACACGACGGCCGCCGTCAAGCACGGCCTCGACCTCGCCGCGCAGGGCGCGGACCTGGTGGACGTGGGCGGCGAGTCGACCAGGCCGGGCGCCAGCCGGGTGGACGAGGACGAGGAGCTGCGCCGCGTCCTGCCCGTCGTGCGGGGCCTCGCGTCGGAAGGCGTCACGGTCTCCGTGGACACCATGCGCGCGAGCGTCGCCGACCGGGCCGTCGAGGCCGGCGCGGTCCTCGTCAACGACGTCAGCGGCGGCCTCGCGGACCCCGCGATGGTGCCGGTGGTCGCCGCGGCGGCCGTTCCCTTCGTCGTCATGCACTGGCGCGGCTTCAGCGAGGACATGAACAGCCGCGCCGTGTACCAGGACGTCGTCGGTGAGGTCACCGCCGAACTGCGCGCCCGGATGGACGCGGTGGTCGACGGCGGGATCAGCCCCGAGCTGCTGGTGCTCGACCCGGGCCTCGGCTTCGCCAAGCGGGCCGAGCACGATCTGGAGCTCGTCGCCCGCCAGGCCGAGCTGTGCACGCTCGGCAGGCCGCTGCTGGTCGCCGCGTCCCGCAAGAGGTTTCTCGGCCGGGTGCTCGCGGGGGACGAGGGCGCCCCGCCGCCCGCGAGGGAACGCGACGCGGCCACGGCCGCGGTCTCCGCGATCGCCGCCCTGAACGGCGCGTGGGCGGTCCGCGTGCACGAGGTCAGGGCGACCGCGGACGCGGTACGGGTCGCCCGCGCGGTCGAGGGCGCGGCCAGGTGAGCGAGAGCCGCGGCACGGCGCCCACGGACAGCGAGCTGGTCGACCGGGCGAACACCGCCTTCTACGAGGCGATGGAGCGCGGTGATCTGGAGGCCCTGTCGGCGCTCTGGCTCGGCGAGGGCGACGACGGCACCGACGGCGCAGAGGACATCACCCCGTCGGTCGTGCACCCCGGCTGGCCGGTGCTGACGGGCCGCGGCGAGGTGCTCCGCTCGTACGCGCTGATCATGGCGAACACCGAGTACATCCAGTTCTTCCTGACGGACGTCGAGATCGCCGTGGCCGGCGGTACGGCGCTCGTCACCTGCACGGAGAACATCCTGAGCGGCGCCCCCGCCGAGGAGGGCTCCGAGCTCGGCCCGCTGGTGGGCCAGCTGGTCGTGGCGACGAACGTGTTCCGCCGTACGGACGGCGGCTGGAAGCTGTGGTCGCACCACGCGTCACCGGTACTGGCCGAAACCGACTCGGACGAGCCGGACGAGCCGTCCGCCTGAGCGGGGAGCGGGCCGAGAGGGGTTCGATGCCCCGAGCACGGGGTAGGGGCGCCGCTACCCCCGGCTACCACGGGCCCCGCGAGCGGGGGCTGTCCGTGCCCGACGGTAGATTCGAAGAGGGGTCCCCGGCCCGCCCGCACGCGACCGGTGCCCCCGCCGACCAACGACAGCAGGAGTGATTCGCGTGGATCGTGTCGCGCTGCGCGGCCTCAGGGCCCGTGGGCACCACGGTGTCTTTCCCCGTGAGCGGGAGGAGGGCCAGACCTTCATCGTGGATGTCGTGCTCGGCCTCGACACCCGCCCGGCAGCGGCGGAGGACGATCTGGCGAAGACCGTGCACTACGGGATCGTCGCCGAAGAGGTCGTGGAGGTCGTCCAGGGCGACCCGGTCGACCTGATCGAGACGCTGGCGGAGCGGATTTCCCAGCAGTGCCTGAAGCACGACGGCGTGCACGAGGTGGAGGTGACGGTCCACAAGCCGGACGCGCCGATCACCGTGCCCTTCGACGATGTCACCATCACCATCACCCGGAGCCGAGTATGAGCATGCACGACGCGAACGGCATGGGCGGGGCGAACGGCATGGGCGGGGCGCCGAGCGACCCGACCGTGCAGCCGGTGCCCGCCGCCGTGATCGCCGCGGTCGACGCGGCGGACGTGACCCTGTCGAACCCCAAGCGCGCCGTGATCGCGCTGGGGTCCAACCTCGGCAACCGCCTGGAGACGCTCCAGGGCGCGGTGGACGCCCTGGAGGACACCCCCGGAATCCGGGTCAAGGCGGTCTCCCCGGTCTACGAGACGGAGCCGTGGGGCGTCGAGCCCGGCAGCCAGCCGTCGTACTTCAACGCGGTCGTGCTCGTGAAGACGACCCTGCCGCCCTCGTCCCTGCTGGAGCGCGGCCAGGCCATCGAGGAGGCCTTCGACCGGGTCCGCGAGGAGCGCTGGGGGCCGCGCACGATCGACGTCGACATCCTCGCGTACGGGGACGTCGTCTCGGACGACCCGGTGCTGACGCTGCCGCACCCGAGGGCGCACCAGCGTGCCTTCGTCCTCGCTCCCTGGCACGACGTGGAGCCGGAGGCGCAGGTGCCCGGCCAGGGCTCCGTCACCGAGCTGCTGACGGGCGTCGGGCGCGAGGGCGTCATGGCCCGTGTCGACCTGGAACTCCGTCTGCCGGAATAGTCGTTAGGCTCGGAGCGGACCTGGCGGCATATTTCTGAAGGGCGGCTTTCCGGGTGAGGCAGTTGCGGATCGGCGTCCTGGCCGGCCTTCTCGTGACGGTCGGCGTGCTCGCGTGGGGCGGCGCTCGCCTGTGGGACTCGCTGGGCACACTGCCGAGCGTCCCCGCGGGCGCGCCGATCGTGCTGGCGGTGATCGCGGTGATCCTCGTCGCCACGGCGCTGTCCATCCGCTCCCGGCTGCGCGCCCAGCGCGAGCGGCGCCCGGAGGCGAAGGGCGTCGATCCGCTCGTCGCGGCCCGTGCGGTGGTTTTCGGCCAGGCCGCAGCGCTGGTCGCGGCCCTGGTCGCCGGGATGTACGGGGGCACGGGCGTGTTCCTGCTCACCCAGCTGTCCATCCCGGCGCGACGCGACCAGGCGATCTACGCGCTGGCCTCGCTGGCCGCCGGTATCGCGATCATCGCGGCGGCGGTCTTCCTGGAGCGCGTCTGCAAGCTACCGGACGACGGGGACGACGACGACCACACCGGCGCGAGCGCCTGACCACGGCCGCCCCGGCGCCGCCGCCGGACAGCGGCGCCGCCGCCGGACTGCGGTGTCGGTACCGGGCAGTGCTCTCAGCGGCGTCAGCGGTGAAAGCGGCGTCAGCGCGAGAGGATCAGGCTCATCGCCTCGGCGCGCGTCGTCGCGTCGCGCAGCTGGCCCCTGACGGCCGACGTGATGGTCTTCGACCCGGGCTTGCGGATGCCGCGCACCGACATGCACATGTGCTCCGCCTCGATCACGACGATCGCGCCGCGCGCCTCAAGAATCCGTACGAGGGAGTCGGCGATCTGCGTCGTCAGGCGCTCCTGCACCTGGGGGCGGCGCGCGAAGACGTCGACCAGCCGCGCCAGCTTCGACAGGCCCGTGATCTTGCCGCTCTCCGCCGGGATGTACCCGACGTGCGCCACGCCGTGGAACGGCAGCAGGTGGTGCTCGCACAGCGAGACGATCTCGATGTCCTTGACGAGCACCATCTCGTCGTGGCCGAGGTCGAACGTCGTCGTGAGGACGTCCTCGGGCTCCTGCCACAGGCCCGAGAGGATCTCCTTGTACGCCCGCGCGACCCGTCCCGGCGTCGCCAGCAGGCCCTCGCGGTCGGGGTCCTCACCTATGGCTATGAGCAGCTCACGCACGGCGTTCTCGGCACGCTTCTCGTCGAACTCGCCGATCCGGCCTTCGCCGTCGAGCGTCACCGGGTCCGTCATCTGTTCGTTCCTCGTTCCTTGTGCAAGACAGTGCCGCGCCCCCCAGGCTAGGCCGTAGACCATAGAACCTGGGGGGCGCGGTGGGCATTCCTGGACCGGGCGTGACCGGTCCCACCCGTCAGCCGTTGTCGGGGCGGTCCTCCGGAAGCTGCTCCGTCGGAGTGTCGGTGCCCTTCGTCAGTGACGCGGCGCCGTTGCCGTTGGTGCCGGACGCGCCGTTGGTGAGCGCCAGCTCCTTCGGCGAGAGCACCGGCGGGCGCGTCGACGGCGTACGCCGCGAGGAGCCCGTCCAGGCGGGACGCAGGGGACGCTTGACGACGGTCGAGAAGACCTGGGCGATCTCCTCCTTGTTCAGCGTCTCCTTCTCCAGCAGCGCCATCACGAGGTTGTCGAGGACGTCCCGGTTCTCGACCAGGATCTCCCACGCCTCGTTGTGCGCCGTCTCGATGAGCTTCTTGACCTCTTCGTCGACGAGCGCCGCGACCTCTTCCGAGTAGTCGCGCTGGTGACCCATCTCACGGCCGAGGAACGGCTCGCTGTCGCTGCTGCCGAACTTGATCGCGCCGAGCCGCTCGGTCATGCCGTACTGCGTGACCATCGCCTTGGCCGTGGAGGTGGCCTTCTCGATGTCGTTGGCGGCGCCGGTGGTCGGGTCGTGGAAGACGAGCTCCTCCGCCGCGCGGCCGCCCAGCATGTACGCCAGCTGGTCGAGCATCTCGTTGCGCGTGGTCGAGTACTTGTCCTCGTCCGGCAGGACCATCGTGTAGCCGAGGGCACGGCCTCTCGACAGGATCGTGATCTTGTGGACCGGGTCGGAGTTGGGGGAAGCCGCCGCGACCAGGGCGTGTCCGCCCTCGTGGTACGCGGTGATCTTCTTCTCCTTCTCGGACATGATCCGGGTCCGCTTCTGCGGGCCCGCCACGACACGGTCGATCGCCTCGTCCAGGAAGTGGTTGTTGACCAGCTTCTGGTCGGAGCGGGCCGTCAGCAGCGCCGCCTCGTTCAGCACGTTCGCCAGGTCGGCGCCCGTGAAGCCGGGCGTACGGCGGGCGACGGCGCCGAGGTCGACGTCGGGCGCGACCGGCTTGCCCTTCTGGTGGACCTTGAGGATCTCCAGACGGCCCTGCATGTCCGGGCGGTCGACGGCGATCTGCCGGTCGAAGCGGCCGGGGCGCAGCAGCGCGGGGTCGAGGATGTCGGGCCGGTTCGTGGCGGCGATCAGGATCACGCCGCCCTTCACGTCGAAGCCGTCCATCTCCACCAGCAGCTGGTTCAGCGTCTGCTCGCGCTCGTCGTGCCCGCCGCCGAGACCCGCGCCGCGGTGCCGGCCGACGGCGTCGATCTCGTCCACGAAGACAATCGCCGGAGCGTTCGCCTTGGCCTGCTCGAAGAGGTCGCGCACCCGGGAGGCGCCGACACCGACGAACATCTCGACGAAGTCGGAACCGGAGATCGAGTAGAACGGCACGCCAGCCTCGCCCGCGACAGCGCGCGCGAGGAGCGTCTTGCCCGTTCCGGGCGGGCCGTACAGCAGCACGCCCTTGGGGATCTTGGCTCCGACGGCCTGGAACTTCGACGGCTCCTGGAGGAACTCCTTGATCTCCTGGAGCTCCTCGACGGCCTCGTCGGCACCGGCGACGTCCGAGAACGTCGTCTTCGGGGTGTCCTTGGTGATGAGCTTGGCCTTGGACTTCCCGAACTGCATGACGCGGGAGCCGCCGCCCTGCATCTGGTTCATCAGGAAGAGGAACACCACGACGAGCAGCACGAACGGCAGCAGCGACAGCACCACCGAGAGGAACGGGCTCTGCTTCGAGGGCGAGACCGTGTATCCCTTGCTGATCTGGCCGGCGTTGAACTTCTGCTGGAGCTCCTTGGCGAGCGCGGAGCCCTGGCTGCCGATGTAGCTGGCCTGGATCTTGTCGCTGCCCGCGACCTTCTGACCGTTCTTGAGATCAACCTTGACGACTTGATCGTCGCCAACGGTCAGCTTGACCTGATCGGCCTGGTTCTTGTCGATCGCCTGAACGACCTGGCCGGTGTCCACCGTCTTGTAGCCGCCTCCCGTGGAGACGACATTCATCAACACGACCACGGCGAGGACGGCCAGCACGATCCACATGACCGGCCCACGGAAGTATCGCTTCACGTCCATCCATACGAGGCGGTGACGCCCCGTCCCTCCTGCCCGTAGGTAAATGCTGCTGTGAGAAAAGACTGTTCTTCGGACGGTACCCCAGCGTCGGCACTCACGGCCGCACGGTGCTGGTGACAAACCCGTCTTCCCCTGCTCCAACGCAGAGAGGCGGGGAGTGGTTCCCGAGTCAACAATGATGTGTCCGCATCAGCCGCCCGAGGGGGCCGACGGACCCGGGAGGGGCCGCCGAACGCCTGGTCAGCCGCCGTACACGTGCGGCGCGAGCGTGCCCACGAAGGGCATGTTGCGGTACTTCTCGTTGTAGTCGAGACCGTATCCGACGACGAAGGCGCTCGGAATGTCGAAGCCGATCCACTTCACGTCGATGGCGACCTTTGCGGCATCCGGCTTACGCAGCAGGGTGCAGACCTCCAGCGAGGCGGGCTCCCGCGAACCCAGGTTGGACAGCAGCCACGACAGCGTCAGACCCGAGTCGATGATGTCCTCGACGATCAGGACGTGCCTGCCCTTGATGTCGGTGTCCAGGTCCTTCAAGATCCGGACGACACCGGAGGACTGGGTGCCCGCGCCGTAGGACGAGACGGCCATCCAGTCCATCGTGGCCGGGGTGGACAGCGCGCGGGCCAGATCCGCCATCACCATCACGGCGCCCTTGAGCACACCGACCAGGAGGAGGTCCTTGCCCGCGTACTCCGCGTCGATCTTCGCGGCGAGCTCCACGAGCTTCGCGTCGATCTCTTCCTTGGTGATGAGCACCGACTGGAGGTCGGTGCCCAGGTCCTTGTGGTCCACCACAGTCACTTTCGTCGTCCGGCGTGCGCTGGCCGGCCTCTTTCAGCCCTGCCGGAGGACCAGTCTGCCACCCTGCCTCAGCGCCTCGACGCGCCCGGGCAGGTTGATGCCCGACTGGCCCCGCCAGCCGGTGATCAGGCGGTCCACCTCCTCGATGTGCCGCGCGAACAGCGAACCGGCGGGCGCGCCCGCGGTGATGGCCGCCTTGCGCAGCACCCGGCGGCGCACCGCGGGCGGCAGTGCGAACAGCTTCGCGACCTCCAGCTGGCCCGCGTCGTCCCGGACGCTGGACTCGGCGTCCGCCGCCCACGCGTCCAGCGCGTCGGCGTCGTCGCGCGACAGCTGTGCCGTACGGGCGAGGGCCTCCACGACGCCCTTCCCGAGGGCCTTCTCCAGGGCGGGCAGGCCCTCCTGGCGCAGCCGCGAACGGGTGTAGGCGGGGTCGGCGTTGTGCGGGTCGTCCCAGACGGGGATGGCCTGCGCGAGACATGCCGTACGGACGGTCTGCCGGTCGAGCTGGAGGAAGGGGCGGCGGTAGCGGCGGCCTGCGCCGGACACGGCGGCCATTCCCGACAGGGAGCGGATGCCGGAGCCGCGGGCAAGGCCGAGGAGGACGGTCTCGGCCTGGTCGTCCCGCGTGTGGGCGAGCAGGACGGCGGCGGCGCCGTGGCGCTCCGCGACGGCGTCGAGCGCCGCGTAGCGGGCGTCCCGGGCGGCGGCCTCGGGGCCGCCTTCGCGGCCGACGGCGACGGAGACCGCCTCGACGGGGTCGAGCCCCATGGCGGTGAGCCGGGCGACGACCTCGGCGGCGCGGATCTCGGACCCGGCCTGGAGACCGTGGTCGACGGTGACGCCGCCGGCCCGGACACCGAGCTTGGGCGCTTCGAAGGCGAGGGCGGAGGCGAGGCCCATCGAGTCGGCGCCGCCGGAGCAGGCGACCAGGACGAGAGGGCCGAGAGGGCCGAGAGGGCCGGGG
>NZ_JAIUKE010000140.1 GCF_020176795.1 Streptomyces sp. 8L | reverse complement strand
GAAGGACGGCGAGCCGTCCGGCATAGCGGATTGAACGCCCGTGACATCAGGGGGAGTTCGTGAGGGGATACGAGCCGCGTCGGTGATCAACCCGGTCGGCCGGGGGGCCGTCCGAGGAGCCGGCCGCTCGTGAGCCCTGCACTCGTGGGCCCCGCCTCAGGGGCTGCGCCGAACGGCGGCGGCGCGGGGCGCCGACGGTCCCGAGGGGACCGGCGAGCGCGGTCGTGTCAGCGACAGAGAGCGCTGGAGGTGCGTCGATAGTCCACGTAGCGGCAGACCACACCGGGGTGCATCGCATGCATGGCAGACATCCTCACCCCGGCCCGGGGCGCTGTCAATGGACACCTTCAGGTGTCTCATCCATCGAGACCTCGCCGACCTGCGGTTCTTGCCACCGCTTCGGCCGGATGCAGCCACAGCGGTCCGCCCGCAGTGCGGAGGGTGACCGCATCGGGCGGCGGCGCCTGCTCCCTGGTGAGCAGCCCGAGTTCGGGCCGCGAGAGGCTGCGCCACCGCTCCAGCGCGGAGCCCGCGTCCGGCGCGGCGACGGCCGGCAGCGGCCCGCCCGCGGCCCGGCCCGCCGCCGCGAGATACGCGCCGAACGACCGCCAGCCCGGCGCGCACACCTGGCCGCCCGGCCCCTCGAACAGGAGCGTGGGCAGCGCGTAACGCCGGCCCTCTTCGAGCTCCTTGGCCCCGCCCGGGTGCGGTCCTGGGCCGTCCAGGCCGACCACCGCGTCGACCGGGCGGCGCGCCAGGGCCCGGTCCGCGGCCACCGCCGCGCGCGTCGCGGCCGACGCGGCCTCGTCCAGGAGCCGTTCCACGTCGAGGCCCCCCACGCCGGTGACGGCCGCGCGTATCCCGTCGGCCGTGTCGGCGGGCGTGCCGTACACGAACGTGGACTCACGCAGCCGCCGCAGCACTCGCTCGGCGATGTCGCCGCCCTGCGCCTCGGCCGCCTTCGCCGCCGCCGACGCGGGCCAGCTGCTGCGCGTCAGCCGGCGCAGCCGGTCCGCGTACGGGGCACCGGTGTGCGCGGCGACCTGCCGGATGAAGCCGTCGTACCAGCGTGCCTCCGCCGCCGGGTCCGGCGCCTCGTCGTCGTCCTCGTCGAAGAGAATCCCGAACACGCGGCGCCAGCAGCACACGGGGGCCAGCGTGTGCCGCAGCAGTCGCAGCGCCGGCTCCGACCCCCAGGCCCAGGGGCATGCGGGATCGGTGAACTCGGTGACGGTCAGCATCCGTTCGCCACCGGTGCCGGGGGACCGGCGTCCGGCGTCGACGGTGTACGGCGCCTCCCCGCCCGGGCCGGGTTCCGCACCCGCGTCCGCTCCGCGCCGTACCGTCATGCCCGGACCGCCGAGACGGTGAGGTCGGCGATGGTGGCCGACGCCAGCACCCCGAGCGCCGCCTCGGCCGCCGCGCGCCACAGATCGGGCAGCGCGCCGGCCGCGCCGGGGTAGTCCAGACCGGCGAGCGGCGCGCCCCGCAGCGTGAAGAACTCCCCGTCCACGGCCGTCATCACGTCCGCCACGGTGATGGCTGCCGCGTCCCGGCCGAGCCAGTACCCGCCCTCACAGCCGCGCTGGCTGCGTACCAGGCCCGCCTGCCGCAGGTCGCGGAAGACCGACTTGAGGAACCGGAACGGAATGCCCTGTGCCGACGCCACGCTCTCGCAGTTCAGCGGCCGTCCGGCGTCCGCCGCCAGCTCGATGAGTGCCCGGACCGCGTAGTCGGTCCTGGCCGAAATCTGCATGGGAGGACCTCTCCTCTGGGTCGCCCGGAAGCCGGGCCGACCACGCCGGCGCCAATGGACACATCTTGACATCCATTCGTCGCGGTCTCTACGGTCGCACCGGGCCAGCCGCCCGCCGCACCCCGTCGAGCAGGGATGAACCATGGCTTCGCAGACCCCTCCGTCCGACGCAGCAGCCACCCCCGGGGCCCGCCCAGGACACGACGCGTTCCACCCCGACCTGCCGGACCGGGAACACACCGCCGCACCGCTGCGCTCCCGCCTCCACCACGTACGCGCCGACGCGCTCGACGGCGACACCGCGCAGAGCGGCGGCATGCGGCGGTTCGCCGCGATCAGTGGACGCACCGTCGGCTCCGAGCGCATCTGGATGGGCCAGACCCACGTGGCGCCGGGTACGGCATCCTCCGACCACCACCACGGCGCGTCCGAGACCGCCATCCATGTGATCGCGGGCCACCCCGAGTTCGTCTTCCTGGACGACGCGCACGGGGGGCCCGAGGAGATCAGGATTCGCACCGCGCCCGGCGACTACGTCTTCGTCCCGCCGTACGTGCCGCACCGCGAGGAGAACCCGAGCCCCGAGGAGGAGGCCGTCGTGGTGATCGCCCGCAGCACCCAGGAGGCGGTCGTGGTGAACCTGCCGGGACTCCACGTGCTGCGCGAGCTGCCCGGGGACCGGGAAGCGTGAGCGACCGGGCGCCGTTGACCTCTCTGGGCGCCACTGCCGCCGCGTCCCCGCCCCGCTCGGCGATGCTCACCCGGCGCGGTCACATCGACCTGCTGCGGGTCGCTTCCGCGGCGTGTCGTGGGACCCGCTGACGCGGTGACGCGCACTCCGCGCACTCTCCGCCCGCCCATCCCGTGCGTCCCGCGCATTCCGTGCGCCCTGTGCACCCCCTACGTCTCGGACATCTCGCGCGTCTCGTAGGACGCGTACGTCTCGTAGGACCCGTACCTCCCGTACCTCTAGGTTCCACACTCAATGCTCCCGTCCCACCCCGCGCCGTGCGGGTCCGGTGGAGTGTTCCGGGGGCGGTCGTGGCACCGGGCCCGGTCGCACGCGGGCGGCACACGGCCCCGCCGCCCCCGGTTCGTGCGGACCCGTACCGGTCCGTACTGACGAAAGGCATCCCGATGAGCCTCCATCTGCACTGGTTCCTGCCGACCGGCGGTGATGGCCGCACCCTCGTGGACCGTCACGCCTACGCCGCGGCGGAGCAGGGCCGCCCCGCGCCGGTCTCCGGCATCCGGCCCCCCGACATCGAGTACCTCGCGCAGATCGCCAAGGCGGCCGAAGGGCTGGGTTTCGAGGGCGTCCTCACCCCGACCGGCACCTGGTGCGAGGACGCGTGGCTGACCACGATCGCACTGTCCCAGCAGACGCGGCGGCTGAAGTTCCTCGTGGCGTTCCGGCCCGGTGTGATCTCGCCGGTCCTCGCCGCCCAGATGGCCGCGACCTACCAGCGGGTCACGCGCGGCAGGCTCCTGCTGAACGTCGTCACCGGCGGGGACAGCACCGAGCAGCGCCGGTTCGGCGATCACGCCGGCCACGACAGCAGGTACGCGCGTACCGCCGAGTTCCTCTCGGTGGTACGCGGGGTGTGGTCCGGGGTGCCGTTCGACTTCGACGGCGAGCACTACCAGGTGGAGGGCGGCCTCACCGCCCAACCGCCCGACCCGCTGCCCGAGGTGTTCTTCGGCGGTTCTTCCGAGGCCGCGGGGCCGGTCGCGGCGCGCCACGCCGACGTGTACCTGACCTGGGGCGAGCCGCCCGCCCAGGTGGCCCGGAAGATCGACTGGATTCGGGGCCTTGCCGAACGGGAGGGGCGTACGGTCCGGTTCGGGATCAGGCTGCACACCATCAGTCGAGACACCGCGAAGGAGGCGTGGGCCGGTGCGGGCCGCCTTCTCGACGACCTCGGCCACGACACCGTCGCAGCCGCCCAACAGGCCCTCGGGCGCAGCGAGTCGGTGGGTCAGCAGCGCATGCTCGCCCTGCACGGGGGCTCCCGCGACAAGCTGGAGATCTCCCCGAACCTGTGGGCGGGAGTGGGGCTCGTACGGGGCGGCGCGGGCACCGCCCTGGTCGGCGCCCACACGGACGTGGCCGACCGGATCGAGGAGTACCACCGGCTCGGCATCGACCACTTCATCTTCTCCGGCTACCCGCACCTCGAAGAGGCGTACTGGTTCGGGGAGGGCGTGATCCCGGAGCTCGCCGCGCGGGGCCTTCTGCCGGACTCCGGCGGGCCGGCCGCGGCGGCGGCACCGATCCTCCTCGCCCGGGGCCGCTGAGGGTCCGGGGGGGGGGGGGGGGGGGGGGCCGCGCGGCGGTCCCGGGGGCGGGGGGCCCCGCGGGGACTGGCGGGCCCGGGGGCGGGGGGGGCGGTGGGGGGGGCGGGGGGGGGGCGGGCGGGGGGGGGCCCCCCCCCCGGCCGCGCCGGGGGGGGGGGGGGGGGCCGGGGGGGGGGGGGGGGGCCCGGGCCGGGCGCCGAACGGGCCTGCCTTGACCACTACTTGACGCGAGCACGCCATTCTGTATGGTCTAGTCCAAGCGGTGCGGTCGCCTTCCCGTGGCCCCGGCACGGGGCGCTGGAGAGCGGCCTGGCTCCGCCGTCCTTCGCACAGCCAAGGCCCCACACTCGACCAGACGTGCGCATCCGCCGTCCCCGGACCCCCACGGTCCGCGAGCCAGTGGTCGCGCACCAGGTGAAGGAGTTCGCGATGCGTGGAAGCAGGAAGCTCAAGGTCGCCCTGGCGGGCGCGGTGATCGCGCCGGTCCTCGCGGTAGTGCTGCCGGCGACTTCGGCCAGCGCGCACGGCTATGTCTCCAACCCGCCCAGCCGCCAGGCGCAGTGCGCCGCGGGGACCGTGAGCTGCGGCGACATCAAGTACGAGCCGCAGAGCGTGGAGGGCCCGAAGGGGCTCAAGAGCTGCAGCGGCGGCAACGCCAGGTTCGCCGAGCTCGACGACGACAGCAAGGGCTGGACGGTGACGCCCGTCAGCACCACGACCACCTTCACCTGGACGCTGACGGCACGCCACGCCACCAGCACCTGGCAGTACTTCGTGGGCGACCGCGAGATCGCCGAGTTCAACGACAACGGCGCGATCCCCGGTGCGACGGTCTCGCATCAGGTCAACTTCGGTGATCTGCGCGGCAAGCAGAAGGTACTGGCCGTCTGGAACATCGCCGACACCGCCAACGCGTTCTACACCTGCATCGACGTGAACGTCGGCTGACCGAACCGGTCCGAGCTGACCGAGCCGGTCCGAGCCGACCGAGCCGGTCCGAGCCGACCGAGCGGGCGTCGTCGCGGCTGCGGAACGCGTCGCGGCGGCGCCCGCCCGCGTCCCTGGACGACAGCACGGCGGGGTCGCGTCAACGGCCGGAGCGTACCCGGCGCAGCGCCGCGTCCGCCGAGTCCAGGGCGTGACGCAGCCGCAGCCCGTCGGCCGCCACCGCCGTGGCCAGCGCCGCGGGCCCGGCCAGCGGGACGAGCACGGCGGTGTCGCCCAGCGGCTGGACGGGCACCGGATCGTGCGCGAAGCCCGGTTCCACGCAAAGGAGTTGCCCGACGGCGCGATGGCCGCCGAGCACCGCGCCGCCATCCCATCCCTCCGGCGCGCCGGGGCCGAACGACGTCTCCTGGTCCAGCAGCGCGACGCCTGCGTACCGGGCGCTCAGGCGGCTCGTCACCGTGCCCGTCGGCTCGCCGTACCGGCCGAGCACCAGCTCCTCACGCAGCATCAGCCGCGCGTCCTCGGCCAGTTCGGCCGTGGTGCGCAGGAACAGGAGGGAGCCGGCCGCACTCACGAGCGGCCCCGGCAGCCACCGCAGGGTGGCGCCCGCCGCGACGGTGAGCCGTACGTCGTAGTGCGCCGCGCCGCCGCCCCGGCCCGGCAGCGCCACCGTCGCGGCGGCGGCGTCCACCGTGAGCCGGGCTCCGGCCCGTACCTCGATCTCGACGGCCAGCCGGTCCCCGCCGAGCGGCGCACTCATCGCGCCGACCAGGGTGACCCGAAAACCGCCGTCCGCCGCGCGCGTGCGGCGTGGCGCGAGCGGCCCCTCGCCGCTGAGCAGGGCGAGCCCGTCCCGCGTGGCGACGATCCGGGCGGTCGCCCGCAGGCCTCCGCTCATGCCGCCCAGGCCGCGAGCCGCTCGCGCACCCAGCGGGCCACCGGTGCCACCCCGTCCGGCGCCTTCAGCGAGGTCAGCAGGACGGGCAGGTCACCGCGGCGCTCCGCGGCGTCGGCCGCCATCCGGCCCAGATCGGAGCCGACGTGCGGAGCGAGGTCCGTCTTGTTGATGACCAGCAGGTCGGAGCGGGTGATGCCCGGCCCGCCCTTGCGGGGGATGTCGTCGCCCGCCGCCACGTCGATGACGAAGATCTGCGCGTCGACCAGCCCGCGCGAGAACGTCGCGGTGAGGTTGTCCCCGCCCGACTCGACCAGCACCAGGTCCAGCGGACCGACCGCGTCCTCCAGGTCCTCCACCGCCTCCAGGTTCGCGGAGATGTCGTCGCGGATCGCGGTGTGCGGGCACGCGCCGGTCTCCACCGCCTGGATGCGCTCGGGCGGCAGGACCGCCTCGCGCAGCAGGAAGTCGGCGTCCTCACGCGTGTAGATGTCGTTGGTGACGACCGCCAGCGACAGCGTGTCGCGCAGGGCGCGGCACATCGCGGCCACCGTGGCGGTCTTTCCCGAGCCGACCGGTCCTCCGAGCCCGATCCGCAGGGCGCGCCGGGCCCCGTCGGGACGCCGGGAGGCGGCGCCGGGGCCCTCGTCCATCGCCAGGAGGTGATCGAAGTGGTCGAGATGCATGGCGGATTCCTGTCTCGGAGAACGGGCCAAGAGGCGGGGAGGAAGAGAGCCAAGGGGAGAAGGGCAACGGTCAGGTGAGGAGACGGACGAGGGAAACGAGTGGAGTTGAGGCGGCGAGGAGGCGGGAACGGAGGCCGGCTTCCGCACCGGCCGGGCTACGACGAGAACAGCCGCACCGGCCACGCCGCGTGTGCCTCCGCGCCGATGTCCAGCAGCGGCCCCGACGCGGCGGGCAGCGCCCCGGGGCCCTCGCGTGCCGCGCGTACGGACGCGTCGGCGACCTCGTCCAGTACCGGAGCGAGTCGCGCGAGCACCGCGGTCGCCTCGAAGGGGTCGAGGCCGAGCAGGCGGACGGCGGCCGTGGCGGGCCCGCCGACCGCCTCGTACACCGCGCAGTGCGCCGCGTCGGCCGGGCCGAGTCCGGCGGCCCGCGCGGTCACGCCGAGAACGACCGGTTGGTGCGCGCCCCGCGGCCGGGCCGTCGCGAGGGCGTCCAGTTCGGGTCCCGGCCACGCGGCGCGCGCGGCCCGCATCAGCTGCCTGCCGAGCCGTCGCGCCGTCGCGCGCAGCGCGGGCGAGGGGGTACGGGCGTCCGCCAACGTGTCGAGCGCCAGCGGATCGTGCCCGTAGGCCGCGGCCGCGGCGAGGCCGGCGGCGGTGCGCCCCGCCGTGTGCAGCCGGCCGCGGCAGAACGACTCCAGTGATCCGGCATCGTGCACCCGCCCCGCTTCGACGGCCGCCTCGACACCCCCGGAGTGGGCGTGGGAGCCCGCGGGGAAGCGGCCGTCCGCGAGAACGAGCAGGGCCGCGCGGCTCATCGCGTACCGCCCCGGCCCCCGGACACCACGGGTGCCGGCGCCGGGCGTGCCCCGCCGCGCCCTGTCTGGCCCGCGTCCCCGTGCCCTGCCCAGCCCGTCACTGCCCAGTCTGCTTCCTCTTCCATGGTCAGAAGAGGAAGTACCGCTGTGCGAGCGGGAGTTCGATAGCGGGCTCGGGTTCGACCGGTTCGCCGTCGATGGTGACGGTGAAGGTGTCGGCGTCGACCTCCACCCGTGGCAGCGCGTCGTTCTCCCGCATGTCCGCCTTGGTGACGGCGCGTGTACCGCGGATGGCGGCGAACCGCTTGTCCAGGCCCAGGCGTTCGGGCAGCCCGGCCTCGATCGCCGCCTCGGACACGAAGGTCACCGAGCCCGCGGCCGCCGCCCGCCCCAGCGCGCCGAACATGGGCCGGGGCAGCACGGGGCCGGGCGTCGGGATGGACGCGTTGGCGTCGCCCATCTGCGCGTACGCGATCTGCCCTCCCTTGATGACCAGGTGCGGTTTGACGCCGAAGAAAGCGGGCTCCCACAGCACGAGATCGGCCAGCTTCCCGGGCTCCACCGAACCGATCTCGTGGTCCATGCCCTGCGCCACGGCCGGGTTGATGGTGTATTTGGCGACATAGCGACGAGCCCGATGGTTGTCGGCGCGGCCGTCGCCCGGCAGCGCGCCCCTGCGCTTCTTCATCACGTGCGCCGTCTGCCAGGTCCGCATGATCACCTCGCCGATGCGCCCCATGGCCTGCGAGTCCGAGGAGATGATCGAGATCGCGCCGAGGTCGTGCAGGATGTCCTCGGCCGCGATGGTGGTCGGCCGGATGCGGGACTCGGCGAAGGCCAGGTCCTCCGGCACCGCCGGGTTGAGGTGGTGGCACACCATGAGCATGTCGAGGTGCTCCTCGACGGTGTTGAGGGTGTGCGGCCGGGTCGGGTTGGTCGAGCTGGGCAGGACGTGCGGCTCGGACACGACCGTGATGATGTCGGGCGCGTGCCCGCCCCCGGCGCCCTCGGTGTGGTACGCGTGAATGGTCCGTCCCGCGATCGCGGCCAGTGTGTCCCCGACGAAACCCGCCTCGTTGAGTGTGTCCGTGTGGATGGCGAGCTGGACGCCGCTCTCCTCGCACACCCCGAGGCAGGCGTCGATGACCGCCGGGGTCGCCCCCCAGTCCTCGTGGATCTTGAACCCGGCGGCGCCGCCGCGCAGTTGGGCGTACAACGCCTCGCGTGACGTCGTGTTGCCCTTGCCCAGCAGGCCGACGTTGACCGGCGAGCCGTCCAGCGCCTGGAACATCCGTGCCAGATGCCAGGAGCCCGGCGTGACCGTCGTGGCCTTCGTCCCCTCGGCGGGTCCCGTACCGCCGCCGACGAGGGTGGTGACCCCGGTGGCAAGCGCCTGGTCGATCAGGGTCGGCGAGATGAAGTGGACGTGCGCGTCGATCGCGCCCGCCGTGACGATCTTCCCGTTCCCCGCGATGATCTCGGTCTCCGGGCCGATGACCAGGTCCGGGTGCACGCCGTCCATGGTGTCGGGGTTCCCGGCCTTGCCGAGGGCGCGGACCCGGCCGTCCCTGATGCCGATGTCCGCCTTGACGATGCCCCAGTGGTCGATGACCACCGCGCCCGTGATGACGGTGTCCGGCGCGCCCTCGGCCCGCGTCGTCCTGGACTGGCCCATGGACTCGCGGATCACCTTGCCGCCCCCGAAGACGGCCTCGTCGCCCGCGCGTCCGGGCCCGCCCGAGCGGTCCTCCTCGATCTCGACGAGCAGACCGGTGTCGGCGAGGCGGATACGGTCGCCCGTCGTCGGCCCGAACAGGTCGGCGTAGGAGGGCCTGGAAAGCTCAGCCATCGAGAGGACCTCCGGTTTCGCCGCGCAGCCCCGGCACGGCCCGGAGCCCCGCCAGCGGCACGAGCACGACCTCGACGGGGATGCCGGGCTCGAAGCGCACCGCCGTCCCCGCCGCGATGCCGAGCCGCAGGCCGCGCGCCGCGGCCCGGTCGAACGCGAGGCCGGGGTTGGCCTCGGCGAAGTGGTAGTGCGAGCCGACCTGCACCGGCCGGTCGGCCGTGTTGACGACCGTCAGAACGGTGGTCGGTGCCCCTTCGTTGAGGACGACGGGCCCGTCGCCGAAGAGGATCTCACCCGGAATCAAGGCTTCTCCTCAGACGATCGGATCGTGGACGGTGACGAGCTTGGTGCCGTCCGGGAAGGTCGCCTCCACCTGTACGTCGTGGATCATCTCGGGGATGCCCTCCATGACGTCGGCGCGGGTGAGCACCGTACGGCCCGACGCCATCAGCTCCGCGACCGTGCGGCCGTCCCGCGCGCCCTCCAGGACGTGCGCGGTGATCAGTGCGACCGACTCGGGGTGGTTGAGCCGCAGCCCGCGCTCCCTGCGGCGGGCCGCCACATCGGCGGCGACATGGATGAGCAGGCGCTCCTGCTCGTGCGGGGTCAGTTGCACGGTGTACCTCACAGTCGTGGATCTCGCACGCTAGGACCGGAGTGTTTCAGCCGGGTTAACGGACCGCCGGGCCGGGCCCCGCTCGACGGCCTGACAGCTTGACGGTTTGGCGGTTTGGCCGTCCGGTGGCTTGACGGCTTGGCCGTCCGACGGCTTGACCCGTTGCCCGGTCGCTCGCGCCGCCGCCCCGCCGACCGGGCGCTGCCCGGTGGCCGCCGCGCCCTGTCCCGGTTGCCGTCCCCCGTGGACCTCGGACGATGGGCACATGCAGACCTTCCTGCCGTTCCCCGGCTTCGGCGCCAGCGCCGCGGTGCTCGATCCGCGGCGGCTCGGCAAGCAGCGCGTCGAGGCGTTGCAGGTGCTGCGCGGACTGACCGTGCCCGGCAACGGCTGGCGCCACCACCCGGCGGTGCGCATGTGGACGGGGTACGAGGAGGCCCTCGTACGGTACGGCCTCGAAATGTGCCGTGTGTGGACCGCCGCCGGACGGGCGGACACCTGCGCCGCGACGCTCGCCGCCGACTTCGACGCGGTCCGGCCCGGCGCGCCGGTACGGGACGGCGACGCGCTCGCGGCGGCGGGCGAGTTGCCTCCATGGCTCGGCGACGAGGCGTTCCACCGCAGCCACCGCTCCGCTCTCGTCACCAAGGACCCGGAGTACTACCGGCCCCGTTTCCCGGAGGTGCCGGCCGGCCTGCCGTACGTATGGCCGCACTCCGACCGCGATCCGCGCCCGTGACCGCCCGGTGGCCCGGGATCACCCGGTCGGAGCAGTTGAGGCCGCGGAATCGGGGGCAGGCGCACGTACGCACGGCTCGGCAGTGACGACCGGCTCGGGGCGAGCACGCCGTGTGGCAAGGGCGGGGGCGGGCACCGGTGCTGGAGCCGGTGCCCGCCCCCGCTTCCAGCTCCCTCCTTCGCCACCCGGCACCCGTCCCGCCGCCGTGGCCGCGCCCCTGATCACATGAAACGCACGCGAAACCCGGACGTTCGCGCGGATCGACCGCGAGGAACGGTACACATGACGGGACCTCACTCAGCCCGCACAGGGAGTCCTCCGCCATGACCACCTCCTTCCCCGTCCGCACCCTGGGTACCTCGGGTCCCACCGTGTCGGCCCTCGGCCTCGGCTGCATGGGCATGTCCGCGCTGTACGGCGAGACCGACCGGGCCGAGTCGATCGCCACCATCCACGCGGCGCTCGACGCCGGGGTCACCCTCCTCGACACCGGCGACTTCTACGGCATGGGCCACAACGAACTCCTCATCAACGAGGCCCTGCGCACCGCCCCGGCCGCCCTGCGCGAACAGGCCCTGACCAGCGTCAAGTTCGGCGGCCTTCGAGACCCCGACGGCGGCTGGTCCGGATACGACGGGCGGCCCGGCGCGGTGAAGAACTTCGCCGCCTACTCCCTCACCCGCCTCGGCGTCGACCACATCGACGTCTACCGGATGGCACGGCTCGACCCGGACGTGCCCGTGGAGGAGACGGTCGGCGCCATCGCCGAGCTGATCCAGGCCGGCCACGTACGCCACGTGGGGCTCTCCGAGGTCGGGGCCGACACCATCCGCAGGGCCGCCGCGGTGACGCCGATCAGTGACCTGCAGATCGAGTACTCGCTCATCTCGCGCGGAATCGAGGACCGCATCCTGCCCACGCTGCGCGAGCTCGGCATCGGAATCACCGCGTACGGGGTGCTCTCACGCGGCCTGATCAGCGGTCACTTCAGCAGGGACAGGGAACTCGCGGCGACCGACTTCCGCGCGCACACCCCCCGCTTCCAGGGCACCAACCTGGACCGCAACCTCGGGCTCGTCGAGGAGCTGCGGCAGGTGGCGCGGGACAAGGGCGTGAGCGTCGCGCAGATCGCGATCGCGTGGGTGCTGTCCCGTGGCGACGACATCGTGCCGCTGGTCGGCGCCCGTCGCCGCGACCGCCTCGACGAGGCGCTCGGCGCGGTGGAGGTCACCCTCGACGCGGACGACCTGGCCGCGATCGAACGCGCGGTACCGGCGGGGTCGGCGGCGGGCAACCGGTACCCTGACGCGCAGATGTCCGCCCTGGACAGCGAGAAGTGAGCGGGCGGCCCGCCGCCCCTGCCGACGGCGAGCGGCGGGCCGTCCGGCCCGGAAGCTGGGGCCGCCGGGGGCTCAGCCCGCCGCAGCGCCGCCGTCCGCGGCGTGCGCGGGGGCGGGCGTCACGTCGCGCCCGCCCGGGTGCCGGTGCCGCCACACCCAGAAGACCGCGGTCGACGGCACCGCCCACAGCAGCAGCACCAGGTACGGGAAGACGTGCTGCGCGTCGCTGAAGTACACGGCCGTGTGCTGGGCGTTGACGGACGCGCCGGGCGGCAGCCACTGCCCGATGCGGCCGAGGACGGACGGCAGCAGCGGCCAGGACACCGCGCCGCCCGACGAGGGGTTCCCGAGCAGCACCAGCAGCCCCCAGGTCGGCAGCAGTGCCCACCGGCCGAACAGGGTGTTGAACATGGTGAAGACCATGGCGGACGTGAACATCGTCAGGGCGAGGATGAGCCACGACTCCACGAACGGCAGGTCCAGCGCACCGAGCCACCAGTCCACCACCGCGGCGATGGTGAACGCGCCCAGGAGCGAGTTCGCCACGATGGCCAGCACCCGCTCGAACGGGAGGAGGCGGCGCGCGTTCACACTCAGCTGGATCGCCCCGACGAATCCGAGGATGACCGACGCCAGCGTGATGTAGAAGATCGCCAGGCCGCGCGGATCGCCCTTCTGCAACGGCTTCAGGTCTCCCACGGTGAGGGGCACCGGCACCGCCTTCGCCGCCTTCGGCGCGGCCATGGCCAGGATCTGGGCGACCGACTGTCCCGCGGCGCTCGCCACATCCATCCGTACCGCCGTACGGGCGCCCGCGGCGCGGAACGTGACGACCGCGAACACCCGCTGCTCCTCCACGGCGTGCCGGGCGGCCGAGGCGCTCGGGTACGGATGGAGGCTGAGGGAGGTGTTGAGGGCCTTCTCCAGCCCGTCCGTGAAAGCCTTCGCCCCCGGGGCCGTGCCGTCGCCCACGACGGCCGTGGGGATGTGGCGGGGCGTGGGGTTCGCCATGTTGTACGTGTACGAGCCCGCGAACAGGCCCGCCCCCGCGGCGACGATGAGCAGGATGACGAGGGCGGGCAGGAACGGCGACTCCGCGAACTCCCGCCACCGGTCGCGGGCGCCTCGGCTCCTACCGTGCCGGTGGCTGCCGCCGGGGGGCTGCCCGGGCCGGGAGTCCGACGGGTCGGGAAGGCGGGCGCCACCCGGGCGGGGCGGGGTGTCGTCGTGGTCAGGGGACATGGGGTCCACCGTAGGTGCGTTCTGACGGTGTATGCGGTAAATGTCGCGATCGGGTCGCCGTGGTCGCGGTGGCCGCCGAAGCGGCCGGGCCCCCGGGCAGGCGAGGGGCCCGGTCGGATGCCGCTGCGGCGCCCGGGTCGCAGGGCGTGGCGGAGCTCCGGCCCGCCGGGTGCCGCCGACACGTCGGAACGTTCTCCGTGCGGCGCCGGAGAGTTCACCGTGTAGGCGTCCGGGCGCGGCGCCGTCCGAGCCATGAGTGACCACGCGCTCGCCCACGGTGCCGGTCGGGTGTGGGCCGCCCCGCGCCATTCTGTGGCAATCGGCCCACGGCCGACCAAGCTCCCCCGAGCGCACGGCGGTACGGACGCCACGGCGGGCTCGACCGGCCCTGACACGGGTGTCGCACCGCGCCGCGGAACCCCGTGGCCGCTCGGTCCGCTGAAGCTACGATGCGGACATGTCTCGACTTCAGACGTTCGATGAGGCCCAGGCCGTCGACCACGCGATGGAGGTCTTCTGGACCAAGGGGTACGACAGGACCTCCCTGGACGACCTGACCTCGGAACTCGGCATCGCGCCCGGCAGGCTCCGCCAGGCGTTCGGTGACAAGCACGGCCTCTTCCTGCGCGCGCTCGCGCGCTACCGGGACTCGCAGGCGCGCTCGCTGGCGCCCGCGCTGCTGAGCGAGGGGCTGGTGCTGCCGCGTATCCGCGCCATCATGCTCGGCTATCTCCAGCTCGCCGCCGAGGAGTCGGAGCCCCGCGGCTGCCTGATCGCCAACACGGCGGGTGAGGTGCTGCCGGGCGACCCGGCGGTCGCGGACTGCCTCGCCGAGGTCATATCCGTGGTCGAGGACGGGTTCCTCCAGGGCCTCGAACACGCGGTACGCCAGAACGAGCTGCCCGAGGGACTCGACCTCGCCGCCAACGCCGCGATGCTCACCATGGTGCTCCAGGGGCTGCAGGTCCTGGTCAAACTCGACCCGGACCCGCTGCGCCTCACCCCCGCCGTGGACGCGGCACTCGCCGGCCTGAACGCGCTGAGCCGCACCGGCACCCTGCGCTCTGTCTAGCGCGCCGCGCCGCGCCAGGCCCCTCACGCGCACCGCGCCGCGCGGGCACACCGTACCGTGCCGTACCCGCCCGCCACCGGGACCGGCGGGCGGGGCCCCGGCCGGGCGCGCCGCTCAGGACGAGAAGACACTCACCCCCGAGAGCTGGCCCGCCGGCCAGCCGGTGTTGGCGGTGAACTGGAGGCGCACGTAGCGCGTGGTGGCCGCCGAGGCCAGTGAGACGGTGACCGAGTTGCCGGTCGCCGGGTCGAAGGCGCGCCCCGCGGCGGCGGACAGGGTAGTGAACGTGCGGCCGTCGGCCGACCCGAGCACGGCGACCGTCTGCGTGCGGGACGCCCACGCGGCGTCGGGCGGCAGCGTCAGCACGAGCCGCTTGACCGGCTGCGCCGAGCCGAGGTCGACCTGCCACCACTGGGGGAAGGCGTTGTTGGCGCTCTCCCAGTACGTCGAGGCGTTGCCGTCCACGGCGTTGGACGCGGAGTAGGCCTGGGTGGTACTGCTCGCGCTCGCCGCCCGGCGCAGCGCGAGGTCGCCCGTGGGCCCGGTGGGCCCGGTGCCACCGGGGACCGGCGGGGTGGGCCGGTTCGGGGTGAGGGCGATCTGCTGCTTCAGCATCCGGCCGCCGTCGTTGGTGAGGCGCAGGTAGTAGTCGGCGGAGCAGGCGGTGCCGTCCTCGTCGAGCGCGAGGAAACCGGAGCCCGCGGGGACGTCGGCCGCGGTCTCGGCGGTCTTCGCGATCTGGTTGCCCTCATTGAACTCGTCGAACATGGAGATGTAGAAGCCCTGCACACCGAGCTTCGTGAGGTTGTAGAACTGCCGCCACATCAGGTCGCCGTGGGCGCGGTCGCCCGCCTGGAGGTTGCCGGGGATCACGCACGGCTGGTAGTCGATGCCGTGGGCCCGGCAGTCCGCGAGGTCGCCGGTGTTGAGGTTGGCGAGGAAGTTGTCGGCGTCGGCGACGGTACTGATCCGGCCGACCATCCACGGCGAGATCATGTGGAACGCGTGGTAGACGTCGGCGAATCCGGGCCGCGAGTCGTCGGTGCCGGCCCGCCAGTGGGTGGGCACCCCGCCGATCACGTAACAGCCCTGGCTCTTGAACCAGTTGACGACGTCGAGGCAGGCGGGCGCGGTGAAGTCGCGGTGGTCGTCGCTGAATCCGAAGCCCCAGACGCACACGACCGGCATGCCGTTCTGCCGCGCGTACGCGGCCGAAGCGGTGTGCGCCTTCATCTTGTTCGTCCAGTCGGTCTTGATCTCCGACTGCATGTTCGTCCACTGGGTGACGTCGTACATCACGTAGAACTTGACGCCGTGCGCCTCTGCGGCGGTACGCACCTTCTGGGCCATGCCGTCGCGGGTGGGGCCCTCGCCGCCCACCGGGTCGAAGCGCTGGAGTGCCGCCGTGTCGCAGCCGTTCTCCGCCATCCACCGGAAGTGGGTGTCGACGGTCTGGTCGTCCCAGGAAGAGAAGAGGGTGGCGGGCTGCCCGGTGCCGAGGTTCGCGTACGCCGTCGGGTAGGTGTGCTGGTAGTCGCGCATGTCCGGCCAGGAGGTCAGCGTGGTGTTGCTGGGGGAGGGCGGCTGGCCGCCGTTCGCGCTCCAGTGCCACCAGCTGTTGATGGGCGCGCCGTCGCCCGGACAGGCGAACCAGCCCTGGTAGCCCACGGTGATCTTGCCCACCACGTCGCCGGGCGCCGACGCGGCGGGCGCGGCCTGCGCCGCCGTGGCGGTGGTCGTGCCCGCGGCGGCCAGCCCGCCGGCGGCCGTGGACGCCAGCGCGGACAGGAGGACGGTTCGTCTGGAGATGCTCACGGGTTCCCTCGCTTCGGCTCGGACCTGAGGTACCTCTGGCGGCGTCCGCGTCCCGGCGGGCGTCGGCCGACAATCTATGGACATGACAAGTCATGAGCAAGGCAGTCGACCGCAAATACTTGACCGTGAGCCACAATTGAGTGATTCGCAACCTGGAAAATCCCTACGGCTGGGTCGAGTCGAGCCGCGCCCGCTCCGGTGGTGCCCGGCGCTGGACCGGGAGCACCGCAAGGGGAAGATCGTCATCCCGGTCCCCGACGAGGCTCCTGCAACGGAGTCCGCCGCGCGGCCCGGGCGCACGGACCCCGGCCTCGTACCGCCCCGGCCGTCCGCCGTACGGCCGCCATACCGCTCGGGGCCGCGCGCCGTGCGGCCATCCGGGCGCGCCCGGACGGTTCCCGCTGGGTAGGGTCCCGGAAGGGGCCACGCCGCGGCATGGCTCCGCCCGGCACGCCGGCGCCGGGACGACGAGACGAGAGGACACGCCTGTGGCGGACCGTCAGCGCGCGACGGAAGGCGACGGCGACGCGGACGCGCCCGACCCGCGCCGCTGGCGCGCCCTCGCTGTGTGCCTGGTGGCCGGGTTCATGACCCTGCTCGACGTGTCGATCGTCAACGTGGCCCTGCCGTCCATCAAGACCGGCCTGCACACGCCCGAGTCCGATCTGCAGTGGGTCGTGTCGGGATACGCGCTCGCCTTCGGACTCTTCCTGATCCCCGCGGGCCGGCTCGGCGACGCGCGCGGCAGGCGCGCGGTCTTCATCGCGGGCCTGTCCCTGTTCACCCTCGCCTCCGCCGCCTGCGGCATGGCCCAGTCCAGCCTCTGGCTGGTCGTCGCACGGCTCGTACAGGGCGTCGCGGGCGGCATGGTCTCGCCGCAGATCTCCGCGCTCATCCAGCAGATGTTCAAAGGGCGGGAACGCGGCAGGGCGTTCGGCGCGTTCGGCACGGTCGTCGGCATCTCCACCGCCGTGGGCCCGCTCCTCGGCGCCCTGCTGATCGAACCCGCCGGGCCCACCGAAGGCTGGCGCTGGGTGTTCTACGTCAACCTGCCCATCGGCGTGGTGTGCGTGGTCCTCGCCCGGATACTGCTGCCGGACACCCCCTCGGCCACCCGGGTGCGGATGCGGGAACTCGACCCCCTGGGCGTGCTGCTGCTCGGCGCGGGCGTGCTGTGCCTGCTGCTGCCGTTCGTCGAGGCCCAGCAGTGGAAGGGCGGCGAGAAGTACCTGCTGGTGCTGCTCGCCGCGGCGATCCTGGCCCTGTTCGTGGCCTGGGAGGCCCGGTGCACCTCGCGCGGCACCCACCCCGTCGTGGAGCTGTCGCTGTTCCGCATCCGGTCGTTCTGGATGGGCAGCTCGCTGATCCTCCTCTACTTCGCCGGCTTCACCTCGATCTTCTTCGTCAGCACGCTCTACCTGCAGAGCGGACTGCGCTACTCGGCGCTGCTCGCGGGCCTCGCGATCACCCCCTTCGCCCTCGGCTCCGGCTTCTCCGCAGGCATCGGCGGCCGCCTCGTCGGCCGGTTCGGCAGGCCGCTGGTCGCTCTGGGCCTCGCGATGGTGGCCTTCGGCCTCGGCGGCACGGCGCTCGCCGTGCACCAGGTGGGCGGGCGCGGCGTCGGATGGGCGATGGCGGCGCCCCTGCTGTTCGCCGGCCTCGGCAGCGGCCTCGTCATCGCGCCCAACCAGACCCTGACCCTGTCCGAGGTGCCCGTGCGGACGGCGGGCAGCGCGGGCGGCACGCTCCAGACCGGCCAGCGCGTCGGCTCCTCCATCGGGATCGCGGCGGTCGGGTCCGTGTTCTTCGCCCAGGTCGCGGCGGACGGCTGGAGGACGGCGTACGACCACGGGCTGATCGTCTCGGTCGCCTTCGTCGGCGCGGCCCTGATCGTCGCCCTGGTCGACGTGTTCACCGGCCGGGCCGCACGTACGGACTGATGGCGCGGGGCGGGGCGCCGCGTGCGTAGGCCCCTGCCGCCGCACGCCGGCCCCGCGGCTTCCTCTCACAGGCCTGCGTACCGTGGCCAGGGGTGAAAGGGTGGAGAGGGACACCGTTGGAGGGATCACCACCATGGCGACGCAGGCCACCACCACGACAGGCAGCAGTCCGGACGGCGACGGGGGCGGGCAGGGCAACGGCAACGCGCAGTTGGGCAGGCGCCCCTTCAAACGCTCACGCAGCCACTTCGCCGACCGGATCACGGCGGACGGACGGGACGGGTGGCCCGTCGAGGCGGGCCGCTACCGTCTCGCCGTGAGCCGCGCCTGCCCCTGGGCGAGCCGCGCGGTCGTCTCCCGGCGGCTGCTCGGCCTGGAGGACGCGATCTCCCTGGCCGTCGCCGATCCGATCCAGGACGACCGGAGCTGGCGCTTCACCCTCGACGCGGACGACCGCGACCCGGTGCTCGGCATCCGTTACCTCGCGGAGGCGTACGACGCCCGCGAGACGGGCTACCCGGGCGGCGTGAGTGTGCCCGCCATCGTCGATGTCCCCACGAAGAAGCTGGTCACCAACGACTACCAGCAGATCACCCTGGACTTCGCCACCGAGTGGCGCGCCCTGCACCGCGAGGGCGCCCCCGACCTCTACCCGGAGGCGCTGCGGGACGAGATGGACGAGGTGATGGAGGACATCTACCGGGACGTCAACAACGGTGTCTACCGGGCGGGTTTCGCCTCCACCCAGCAGGATTACGAGGACGCCTACCGGGCGGTCTTCGGCCGGCTGGCCGCCCTCTCCGAGCGGCTGGCCGACCGCCGCTACCTCATGGGGGACACCATCACCGAGGCCGACATCCGGCTGTTCAGCACCCTGGTGCGGTTCGACGCGGTCTACCACGGCCACTTCAAGTGCAACCGGTACAAGATCTCCGAGGACCGGGTGCTGTGGGGGTACGCGCGTGACCTCTACCAGACCCCCGGTTTCGGCGACACCGTCGACTTCGACCACATCAAGCGCCACTACTACCTGGTGCACACCGGGCTGAACCCGAACGGCGTCCTCCCCCTCGGCCCGGACCTGTCGGGCTGGCTGACGCCGCACCACCGGGAGGAGCTGGGCGGCCGGCCGTTCGGTGACGGCACCCCGCCGGGGCCCGTACCCGCCGCCGAGCAGATCCCGGCGGCGGACCGCCCCTGACCCCCCCGGGGCCCCCCCGGGGCCCCCGGGGCCCCGCCCCCCCCCCGGCCCCCCCGCCCCGNNNNGTGGCTGCGGCCCCCCCCGGGGGTGGGGGGGGGGGGGGGGGGGGGGGGGGCGGGCCCCCCCCGGGGCCCGTTCCCCGCCGCCGAGAAGACCCGGGGGGGGCACCGCCCCTGACCCCCCGGGCCCCGCGGCGAGACCGCGGGGCCCAGGCCCCCGCCGGGACGCTCACGCGCGCCGGGGCGTGCACGCGCGTCCACGCCGTCACGCGCTCCGGGGCCGCCTCACGCGCGCTGGGGCGGCTTGCGCGACACGTACAGGCCCACGCAGACGGCCAGCAGGATCACGCAGCCGGAGAAGACGAGCCCCGCCGTGCGCAGCCCGGTCGCCAGGCTGAGCGCCCCGACGCCGACCACCGGCAGTGAGATGCCCAGATAGGCGATCACGAAGAACGCCGAGATCGTGCCGCCCCGGTGCGCGGCGGGGGCGGCGGCGCTCACCGCTCCGACCGCCGCGCGGAACGAGAGCCCCTGCCCGAGCCCGCCGCACAGCGCGCCCGCCACCAGCAGCGGCAGCGACTCCCAGTACAGTGCCGCCGCCACCAGCAGGAGCCCGGCCACCAGGACGAAGCAGCCGCCGGGCAGCGTGCGCCGGGTACCGATACGGTCCGTCAGCGCCTGGCCCACCACGGACGCAAGGAACACCGAGAAGACCACGGTTCCGGCGACCGCAAGGTTCCGCTCCCCGAGCGTCTGCGCGAGGAAGCTGGGCGCGACGGCCGTGAACAGGCCGAGCAGCGCGAAGCCCCCGAAGCCGGCGGCGGCAGCGGGCACGAACACCCCCCGCACCTCCGGCGGCACCGTCAGGCCCTGCGGGCGCAGCCGGGGCCGGCGCCGGTCGGCCACCGTCTCGGGCAGTCCCCACACCAGCAAGGCCGCCACCACGATCAGGGCCAGGTCCACCAGGAACGGCAGACGCAGCGGCGAGGGCTCCTCCTGCGCGAGCACTCCCGCGAACAGCGGGCCGCAGCCGAGGCCGCCCATGTTCGCGGCGGTGGCGGCGAATCCGGCGCGCCGCGCGCTCTGCCGGGGCGCCACCTCCATGACGGTGACCGTGGCGGCGCCGCTCAACAGGCCCGCGGAGAAGCCGGACAGGACGCGGCCCACCAGCAGCACCCCCAGCCCGCCCTCGAACAGGAAGCAGAGCGCGCTCCCCGCCGACAGGCCGAGCGCGAACAGCAGGACCGGCCTGCGGCCGATCTGGTCGGAGAGGTTGCCGAGAAGCAGCAGCACCGCGATGACGCCCACCGCGTAGACGGCGAAGACGACCGTCACCATGAACTCCGAGAACCCGAGCTTCTCGCGGTACAGCCCGTACAGCGGGGTCGGCAGCGTCGTTCCCAGCATGCCGACGGCGAACACCACCGCTGCCACGGGATAGCCGAGGCGAGGACGGTTACGGGACGCATCACTCATGCCGCCACAGTACGAGGGGACGGGGCCGGGTGCGCGCAGCGGCCCCGTCCGGCCGCCATGTCGCGGCCCGCACCGGGCCCGGAGCCGGGGGCGCCGGGCCCGCTCACGTCACGAGCCGTACACCCGCACCTCGTAGAGCGAGAATCCGTACGCGGTCGCCCGTGTCTTGAGATCGAGACGGACATACCGGGCCACGGTCGCGATGCCCGGGTAGTCCAGCAGCCCGCTCGCCGTGTTGCCCGTCACGCTCTTGACGGTGGACCAGGTGTGCCCGTCCGCCGACACCTCGATGTCGTAGTCCCCGCCGGTCGCCGCCTCCCAGGTGAGCTTGACGTCGTTGACGTCGTGGACGGCGCCCAGGTCGATCCGGACCCACTGGCCGTCCGCGTACTCGCTCGTCCAGCGCGTGGTGGCGTCGCCGTCCGTGAGGTGCGACGCGCCGACGTCCCCGTCGCTCGTCCGGGTGGACGAGACGGTGACGTCCGCCCCCAGGGACAGCAGCCGGCTCACCGGCTGGTCCGGCACGGGGTCGAACCGCAGCTCCACCGACGTGGTGCCGCGCTTCGCGCTCACCCGGGCACCGCGCCGTCCGGCGCCGAGGTCGGACAGCCGCTGCCTCCTGCCGTCGACGGTGAGGACGGCGCTCGCCAGGCGCGGTGGTACGGCGATCTCCAGCCGCTGGGCGGCGCCCGATTCGAGCCGGGCGGACAGCGTCCCGGCCGGCAGGTCCCAGGACAGGGCGCGCACCGTGAGCCGCCCGCGCGCGAGCACCCCGCGGACGGTGCCCCGGGACAGCGCGCGCGGTAGCGCGGGCAGCAGGTCGAAGCGGCCGGGCAGCGAGAAGAACAGGCAGTTGTGCAGGACGGACTGGATGCCGCCCGTCGCGTCCACGTTGAACGTGTTGAGGTTGTCGTAGTGGGACGGCACCAGGCTGGTGTGGAACACGTTGTTCGCCGTCATCGCGTTCAGGAAGTTCCACACGTCGTCGCCGCGCCCGAGGCGTGCCGCGCACAGCGACGACTGCATCCGGTAGTGCGACTCGGACTCGGTGACGTTCGCGATCTTCTTCTCGTACAGCTTCTCCGCCGCCGTCCACAGCTCCGGGGTGGTGTCGGGCGCGAACTCGTAGGACACGAACAGCGGGTAGAGCGGCGACATGTGCCGGTGCGGCGGGAACTCGTACATATGGGGGTTGATGAACTCCTTCAGTGTGCCGTCCGGTTGTGAGGGCACACCGCCGTCCATCCGCCACATCGGCGGGGGAGTGCCGCCCGCTGTCTCCGCCGTGTTGATCATGTAGTCGGGCATTCTGCCCAACAGCGCCTTCCAGCGCCGCACTCCGGCGTGTTCGACGCCCAGCAGCTCGCAGCCCTCGACGAGGTTCGTCAGCACCTCCCGCGCCACCGCGAAGTCGATGGTCGCGTTGTCGGCGAGCGCGGACTCGTAGCTGAAGGACGGCGTGGAGCGCAGGGTGCCGTCCGGGTCCATGACGTACCAGTCCTCGTAGAAGAGCGCGCACTCCTTGAGATAGGGGATCGCCCGGTTCCGCAGGAACGTGCGGTCGCCCGTGTAGCGGTAGTAGTCGTAGAAGTAGTGGCCGAGCCAGCCCGCGATCGAGACCTGGTTGAACCACTGCCAGTCATGGGTCTGCTGGAAGTACGTGCCCTGGTCCTGCATCCGCGCCGGATACAGGATGCCCCGGCAGCCGGCCAGCTTGCGTGCGCCCTCCCGCCAGGACGGCACGCCTGCCTCCACCAGGTCGAAGAACCCCGCCATCAGCTCGGGCATGTTGGCGCTCATCGTCGCGTCGATCGCCAGCTCCAGATTGGCGTCGGTGCTGAAGTCGCTGTGCCACGGCGGCGACCACAGCCCGTTCCAGATGCCTTGCAGGTTGGGCGGCAGATGGCCGCTGGAGCTGAGCACGAGGTAGCGCTGCGCGTCGTAGATCTTCTCCAGCAGCGCCAGATTGAGCGTGCCCTCCTTCATCGCGGTGGACAGCAGCTCGTCGGTCGTCTTCGCACGGTCCTCCGGAGCGCCGCCGAAGTCGACGCCCGCGCGGTCGAACAGCGCGCCGTGGAGCGCCGCGTGCGGCCGCAGCAGGCGCTCGTAGTCCGGCGCGAGGCGGTGCAGCGAGGCGGCGAGTCCCGTCAGGTCGCTGCGCCCCGGCGGACGCCAGCGGTCGATCCGGACGAGGAGGATCGCCTCGTCGGCGCCGGAGATGGTGAGGGCGCCGTCGGTGAAGGAGACCGTGCCGCCCCGCACGACCGCGCGGATCGCCCCGTCGTAGCCGCCGTTGCCCGGTGCGTAGAGGTTGTGGAAGCCGGTCCAGTCGGAGCCGCGGGCGGTCGCGGGGGTGATCCGCTCGTCGGTGACCGGGTCCAGGGTGAGCGTGGCCGTCAGCCCGGCCTTGCCGGGACCGGTCAGACTGACGACGACAACGTTGTCGGCGCGCGAGGCGAAGCACCGCGTACGGAAGGCGCCCGCCGAGCCCCGCCAGGTCGTCTCGATCTCTCCGGTCGCGAAGTCCTCCGTACGCCGGTAGTCCGTCGCCTGGTCGGCACCGCTGAGCGCGCAGCGCAGGAAGAGCCCGGGGTGGTAGTCGATGGCCTCGGCGGGGGAGAGGCCGTGCGACTGCAACTGCTCCCAGCTCCAGTCCATCATCGGCAGGTAGCCCTCGTCGGTGATCTTCCGGCGCAGCTCGGGCAGCAGCGCGGCGGTCTCTGCGATGGTCCTTTTCTCCGGGGCCAGTTGGGAGGTGTAGAGCCTGCTGTTGTTGACCAGGAGGACCGGCGCCTCGGGGCGCCCGTAGAGTACGGCGCCGAGGTCGCCGTTGCCGGTGACGAAGCCGCTCTCCCAGTTCTCCGTCCAGCTGGTGCTCACCGCGCCGCGCGAGGGGCCGTCCGCGCCGGGTCCTGGCCGCGGGTGGGACGACGCGGCCTCGGCTGCCGTCCGCCCGTCCGCCGCCGCGGGGTTCGCCCCCGCGAGCGGCACCACGCCCGTCGCGGCCGCGCCGCCCGTCAGTTGCAGGAAACCGCGCCGGCTGACTCTGCTCATGGAAGCTCCTTGTCCTGTGCTGACGTTGGCGCTGAGGGTGGCGGAACGTCACGGAACCTGTGGGAACTTGACGCGACGTACCGAGTGGGGCGGGCCCTGACGGGACCGTGGACGGAGCACGCTGGTCCGGATTCATGGAGACATCCGATGTCCGTTCCTTGTTATAGGTGCGTCACGGCGTGAAGTAAAGGGTCCGGAACGAGGAGAGAGTGGCGCTGTCGCCCCGGTCGAACTTCCCAATGTGCCCGCAGAGAACACGAAACTCTCGGCGGGTAAGAGGAGTGGGCGCGACCCCCGAGGGCGGAGCGGTGACGGAGCGACATCCGGCCGCCTCCTCGGGAAAACGGGGGAGAGATCCGATGAGTGATCGGATCTCCCCCGGGGAACCGGGCGTGGCTTTCGCGTCATCGTGGGCGAGCGGCCCGACGCCTGCGCCCTGTCCAGGGCGCCGCCGTGGAAGCCCTCCGTGCCTCCGGCGCCCTCGGTGACATCGGCGACTTCGGCGACTTCGGTGATGAGTCCGTCCACGACCGTGACCGGCCCCGGCGGCCGTTCTCAGCCGCCTTCGCGCCTGCCCGCCCCGCCCCAGTCCCTGGCGCGCGCGGCGGCATCTCCCGGCCGGGAGGGTGCTGACATCGTGTCGGCCAGGACACACCACCGGCCGGGGCCTCTCCCGGGGTGTCCCGTTCCGGCCGGGCCCGAGGGCCGAGTGCCGTCGGCACTCTTGACGCGGACACACTCGTGGGTATGGTCTAGTCCAACGCCGGGGTCTTTGCGAACGCACTGGAACCACGCCCCTCGTGCCCCCACATGCGCGAGTGGCGCGACCCCGTCGTGCCCGGGGTCCCTCGCGGCTCCCCTCCGTGTCTCCGGGCCTCCCCCACAGGAGCCGGGCCGTCGTGGGGACGATGGTCCGGTGAGGAGTGAAGTCCCTTGCGCCGACGTATCCTCGCCACGCTCGCCGCCGCGTCCGTGGCCGCGCTCTCCGCCCTCACGCTCGGCCCCGCGCAGGCCGCCGCGCCGCACGCCGCCTCCGGCCACGCGAAGGCGGCCGCCTCCTTCATCGTCAGCGAGGCCCAGTTCGATCAGATGTTCCCGAACCGGAACCCCTTCTACACGTACGGCGGGCTGACCGACGCCCTCTCCGCCTACCCGGGGTTCGCCAACACCGGCAGCGACACGGTCAAGAAGCAGGAGGCCGCGGCCTTCCTCGCGAACGTCGGCCACGAGACCGGCGGGCTCCAGTACGTCGTCGAGCAGAACACCGCCAACTACCCGACGTACTGCGACACGAGCCAGCCCTACGGCTGCCCGGCCGGCACGGACAAGTACTACGGCCGCGGCCCGCTCCAGCTGAGCTGGAACTTCAACTACAAGGCGGCCGGCGACGCGCTCGGCATCGACCTGCTCGACAACCCCGACCTCGTCCAGAACGACGCCTCGGTCTCCTGGAAGACCGGCCTGTGGTACTGGGACACCCAGAGCGGCCCCGGCACGATGACCCCGCACGACGCCATCGTGAACGGCGCCGGGTTCGGCGAGACCATCCGCTCCATCAACGGCTCGATCGAGTGCAACGGCGGCAACCCCGCCGAGGTGCAGGACCGCGTCAACAACTACACGAACTTCGCCGGGATACTCGGCGTCGACCCGGGCGGCAACCTCAGCTGCTGACACCGGTGAGGAGCCGCGCCGCACGCCCACGGGAGCGTGCGTCGCGCCTCCTCGCTGTCCCCGCGCAGCGTGCCGCAGCGGGCCGAGAGCTGTCCGCGCCTCAGCGGGCCGAGGGCTTTCCCGGCTGCCCGGAGACCACCGTTGCCGGGGCAGGCCGCCCGGAGACCACCGTTGCCGGGGCGGGCCGCCCGGAGATCACCGTTGCCGGGGCGGGCCGCCCGGAGATCACCGTCGCCCGGCCGGGCCGGGCCGGCTCCCGCTGCTCCCGCCGTCCTCCCCGCTCGTCTCCAGGAGCCGCTTCTGCGTGCGGTGCTCGTGGTAGATCCGCCCCACCAGCGCCGCGCCGTACACCACGAACCCCACGCCCACGAGCCACGACTGGATCACCAGGACCGTACCGAAGGGCCCGTACGTCACCGCGCTCGACGCGATGAGCGGTGAGAACACCAGCTGGGAGAAGATCCGCAGCCCCAGCATGCCCAGTGCCGTCGCGATGGCGCCCGGGAGCAGCGCGCCCCAGCGCACCCGCCCCGCCAGCAGCACCCGCTGCGACCACCAGACGAACAGGAACGCGGCCACCACGTCGCCCAGCGTCCCGAAGATCTTCCAGGGGATCGAGTCGGAGGTCACCGGTGTGTTGACGAAGATGATCAGGTAGACGACCAGGGCCGCCAGCCACACCACATGGCGCCATACCGTGTGCCAGCGGGCCGTCGACAGGTCCCAGACCCGCTCGTACCCCGTCTGCACCGCGCCGCCGAAGGTGAGGCCGAACACGGCGAGCGCCGCGAGGCCGAGCGCTGTGGTCCCCTGGAGCGCCTGCCGCGGTCTGCCGAACAGCTGCTGGATCTCCTCCTGCGGCCCCGCGGACACCCCGATCCCCTGGCCCAGCCAGCGGGCGAAGCCCTGACCGCTCGCCGGGTCGGCCGCCGCGACGAGGATCAGCAGGGGAACGAGGGTGAGGAAGCCGAGCGCGGCGAACCCCATGGCTCGGTGCATCAGTTCCATCTCGCGGCCCCTGACCCAGGCCAGCTCGACCGCCGAGCCCGCGATCCTGCGCCTGAGGCGCACGATCCGGCCCGGCCGGTCCACGCCGCCGACGTGCTTCCGGGTCATATTCCGTCTTCTACCCCTCAAGTAGCTGTGGGCCGGTGAGTGTCCCCGAACGGGTGGCGCTCGGACACGCCCGCGGTGTGGACCGGATCATATAGGCGCTTCCCCCGCGAACCGCTGTCATCCCCGGGCCGCACGCGGTCCACAACCCGTTCACGACAGCTCCGGCGCCGATCGCCCCCGGTGTCACAGGCGCCACGAGCCCCGCGTGATCCGGACGAGTGGCCTTAAGCGACGTCCAGGCCGGCCAGTTCTTCGTCCAGTGCCCGCAGCGCCGTCGCGGACACACCCGGCGTCGTGGCCGCCAGCTGGTACGGGGACCGGTCCGCGACACGGCGCGCGAACCCGGGGTTCGCCACCAGCGGCAGATGGCGCAGTACCGCCGCGCGCGTTCCCTCGTCCGCGAGCAGGTCGCCCAGCCGCGTCGTCACGTTCGCCGACCCGCGGGCGAACTCCTCGGCTGGAGGCATCGCCTGCGTGGACGCCAGCACCAGCTCGTACTGGCGCCGCGCCAGCAGGTGCTCCGCGGTGACCGGTCCCGCCGCGGGCAGACCGAGCCGCTCGAACTGGCTCTCCGGCGCGTCGGAGTCCCGCATCAGCTCCGTCAGGAGCGTCGCCATCCGCAGCTCCAGCTCGTCCGAGAGCAGCGGGCGCCGCTGTTCCGGATCGTTCTCCAGGTCGAACAGCAGCGTCCCGAAGGCGTGCGGGTTGCCCCAGGTGCTGCCCGGCATGCGCAGGACCGGCGCACCCTTGCTGAACGGCAGGGGCCCCACCAGCTCCGCGTCCCTGAGCTCCTCGGGCGCGAACCTGCCCGCCATGTGGGTCGGCATCAGCGTGTGCTCGTAGAGCGGGTCGTTCGTCTCCCGCAGCGGCGCCCGCATGTACACGTACCGTCCGTCGGTCACATTGACATGGCTGCCGAACGAGCCGAACAGCCCCGCCTCGCGCACCGGCGCGTCCTCGGCGACCGCGCCCCCGAGCGGCACGCCGCGCATGAGCCCGGGCGCGGGGACGCCGAAGTAGTCGAGCAGGGTCGGGCCGAAGTCGATGGTCTGCACGAGGCTCGCGCGCCGCTCGCCGCGCACGGCGCTGCGCGGGTCCCAGATGAACAGCGGCGTGTGGATGTTCTCGTCGTACCAGGGCTGCACGTTCTTTCCCCACCAGCCGTGCTCGCCGAGCAGAAGCCCGTGGTCCGTGCAGACGATCAGCATCGTGTCGTCCCACAGGCCGTGCCCGTCCATGGCGTCGAGCACCCGGCCGAGGGACTTGTCGCACATCGTCAGCAGCGCCGCGTACTCCGCCCGCATCCGGTCGACCTGCTCCGCGCTCTCGGTGACCCGCCGGTAGTCCGGCCAGTCCGTCGTCGCCGAGGGGTCGCCCGGCAGATCGTGCACATAGTGCGAGCGGTGCTCGTCGTACGTGAAGAACGGCTCGTGCGGGTCGAAGCACTCGATCTGGAGGAACCAGCGGTCGTCCGCCGCGTTCGTGCCGATGAACTCGAGGCCCGCGTCGACCGTCAGCGTCTGCGGGTGCAGGTCCTCGGTCCGCATGTACTGGCGGTTGATCCAGTCCTGGCGGCGCCCGGCGTCCGACCGCCAGGACGGGGAGGGAGGCAGCACCGGATCGGCCACCTGGCCCTTCCACTTGTCGCCCTCCTGGCCGCGGAAGAACTCGTAGGTGTCGTAGCGGTTGTGGTAGGTCGCGCCGCCGTCCTCCCAGTAGTGCTGGTGGTCGGTGACCAGGTGGGTGTGGACGCCGGCCTGCGAGAGTATCTCCGGTACCGAGTCGTCGAACGGCTCCAGCGGGCCCCACGAGCGGTGCAGGAAGTTGTGCCGGCCCGTGTGGATCTCCCGGCGGGCCGGCATGCACGGCATGCTTCCCGCGTACGCGTTGTCGAACACGGCCGTGAGCCGGCTCAGCCGCTCGAAGTGGGGCGCGTGGATGCCCTGTGCGCCGTAGGGCGGCAGGAAGCGCCGGTTGAGGGTGTCGAACATGACCATGATCGCGCGCACGCGGGTGGCTCCTTTCGTACCCGCTCAATGACCGCTGGGCCGGCGGGCCGGGCGGGATCTGTGCGGACGTGGCCACCCAGGAGTCCCGTCTGTTTCCGGCCACCAGAGAGCTCTATAAGATCAGTCCTTTATACGGATGGGCCATCCTACGCAAGGAGCCGGACGATGACAGCGCGCCCTTGCTGCGCCCCCGCGGGGCGGGGGGGGGGGGGGGGGGCGGGGGCCGGCGGGGGCGGGGGGGGCCCCCGGCCCCCCGGGGGGGCGGGCGCGTCCTCGCGGGGGCGCGCGCCGCGCCCGCCGCGCTCTGTGC
>NZ_JAIUKE010000139.1 GCF_020176795.1 Streptomyces sp. 8L | reverse complement strand
GACGAGGGGTGGATGGCCGGGGGCACGTACCAGATCGCCCGCAAGATCCAGATGAACATCGAGATCTGGGACGCTGACCCCGTCAGTGATCAGCAGCGTGTCATCGGCCGGACAAAGACCGAAGGCTCCCCGCTGTCCGGGGGCACGGAACACACCACCCCGGACTTCCACGCGACGCGTGGCGGCGCCAAGACGATCGATCCCACCTCGCACATCGCGTTGGCCTCGCACGAGACGAACAACGGCATAAAGATCCTGCGGCGCTCCTACAACTACACCGACGGCATCAATCAGTACGGGCAGCTCGACGCGGGACTCCTGTTCCTCGCCTACATGAACGACCCCGCGCACTTCGTCACACTGCAGAAGAAGCTCGGCGCCTCCGACAGGCTCAACGAGTACATCTCGCACATCGGTTCAGCCGTCTTCGCGGTGCCGCCCGCGCCGAAACCCGGGTCCTACATAGGGCAGTCGCTGTTCGATTAGCCACCGGCTCGCACTCGCCTCGCCGGAGTCCGGGGCGGTACGCGGGACCCGACACCGAGGAGGAGCCGCAGCATGCACCGCGGGACAGCTGTCGCGGCCTCACTGCTGCCTGTCGACAAAACGCTCGGAATCCTGGTGATGGCCCTGCTTCTTACGGCGATCATCGTGTCGGCCCGCTACCACCTGGGCCCGCGGACCGGCCCGCCACGATGGCGGCAGATCGCACTCGCCGGTCTGCGGGCCGCCGTGCAGTTGTCAGCCGTCTCCCTGGTGATCAGCTACGTGGTCACGTCAGTCTGGGCCCTGGCCCTCTTTCTGCTGGTGATGTTCGCCACCGCGGTGCGCACGGCGGGCCGTAGGCTGACTTCGAACCACTCCTGGTGGCTAACGGCCGTCCCCATCGCTGCAGGGACCGGGCCCGTGGTGGCGGCTCTCCTGTTGACCGGACTCGTACCGCTCATGGGCATCGCGCTGATCCCCGTCACGGGCATCCTGCTGGGTGGCGCTCTCACCGCGACCGTCCTCGCCGGTCGCCGGTCGCTCGATGAACTGGCAGAGCGGCGGGGCGAGGTGGAAGCCGCACTGGCCCTCGGGTTCGTGAGCCGCGAGGCGCGGATGAGGGTCGCACGCCCCGCGGCGTCCGACGCGCAGCTGCCTGGTCTCGACCAGACCCGCACGGTCGGGCTTGTCACCCTGCCGGGCGCATTCGTCGGGATGCTCTTGGGAGGCGCCACACCGATCATGGCCGGAGCGGTGCAGTTGTTCGTCCTCATCGCCCTGATGGCGGTCCAAACCGTCGCGGTGAGCCTGACCGTCGAGCTGGTGGCACGAGGCAGACTGTGCCGTCCACCGGAGTGAGCCCGGACCGGTCCGCGACCGCATTCGCCCGGGTGCGACGGGATTCTCAGCTACTCGTCCGATCAGAGGACGGAGCCCAAGCCATACCTCATATGGTTAGGTTACCCTTATTTTCTCGGGGCCCGGGCCGCGCCATCCCGTGCGGGTGTCGTCCAGACCGATGCCGGCGCCCTGCTGAGCTGCGGAAGGCCAGGCTGCATGAACGACGTCGCCCCGTCGACGGCACCACGGATCGTCGCCCCGAGCCAACCGCCTCCCCCGGCCACCCGGGGACGTCGCGCCACCGCGCTGACGCCCCGGACCCGGTGCCGCGCACCCCGCTTGTAGTGCCAATCGGACGTCACCGGATTCCTTCGGAAGCGTCCGAGGACCTGCCACTTCCCCGTCCCCAGTCGAATGTGAAGGCTTACCACCGTGCTTCCCTCTGCCCGTCTCCTTCGAGGCTCCGCCGGCCGCTGGACCGTGGCCGCGCTGGTCTCCGCCGCGCTGATCACTCCCCTTGCTGCCGGGTGTTCCTCCCCGTCGGACGGCTCCGACTCCTCCGCCGCCAAGACCGGCTCGTCCTCCTCCAGCGGCTCCTTCCCCGCCACCATCCCCACCAAGTTCGGCGACGTCACCGTCGACAAGAAGCCGACCCGGGTGCTCGCACTGGGCTGGGGCGATGCCGAGACCTCGCTGGCACTGGGCACCCAGCCCGTCGGGGCCAGCGACTGGCTTGCCTTCGGCGGGAACGGAGTAGGTCCCTGGGCCAAGGGCCTGTACAAGAAGAAGCCCGAGATCATCGGCACCCTGGAGCTCAACTACGAGAAGATCGCCGCCCTCAGGCCGGACCTCATTCTGGACACCAAGTCCAGCGGCGACTCCAAGCGCTACAAGACCCTCAGCAAGATCGCTCCCACGGTGGACGTGCCAAAGGACGGAGACGCGTACAAGACCTCGTGGCAGGAACAGATCCAGATGATCGCCGCCGCCCTCGGGAAGAAGGAGGAAGGCGGCAAACTGATCGCGGGGGTCGACAAGAAGTTCGCCGAGGCCACGAAGGAGCACCCCGAGTTCAAGGGAAAGACGATTTCGGTCGGTGCGCTAAGTGGCGACGGGTACGGCGCCTATGTCAGGGGCGACAGCCGGATCTCGTTCGCCCAGGAGCTCGGTTTCAAGAACAACCCAGAGGTCGATGCCAAGGCAAAAGGAAACTTCTTCATCAATGTCTCCCGCGAGAACCTGAACCTGCTCGACGCCGACCTTGTCGTCATGTCCCCCATCGGTGTCAGTTCGAAGAAGATCTCCGGAGACAAGCTTTTCCAGGCCATCCCCGCTGTGCGGAAGGGGCACTCCGTCGTCCTGGACAACCAGGACATCAGCCAGGCGTTCGCCACCGACTCCGCGCTGTCCATCGGGTACGCCATCGACAAGACCGTCCCGCTGTTCGCGAAGGCGCTGCGCGACTGAGTCAAGCCGGTCATGGGCGGGGCCCGGAGCAGGGAGCGGAGATCGCCGTCCCGAGCCACGAGGACTCGCCCGCGCATCGGCGCCGCGTCCGCCTCGCGTCGCCAATACCCGTCGGGGCCCCAGACACCATCGAAGAAGCCCGTTCTCATCCTGTCGGAGCGCAATCCGCCGGCCCAACGCCTCGCCGTCTCCGTAGAGATGGTGCTCGACGAGGCGTTCGTCGCCGCCGCGCCCCACAGAAGTGGCATGGCTTCTGGCTCGGCGTCGACCAGCGGGACGGACACGCGGTTCGCATGGGGGCCAAGGTGTCGACCCTCGAACGCCTGATAGCCGTGCTGACGGGCCGGGGTGTTGCCTTCGCCCGATCGTCCTCGCAGAGGTACTACGCACGTCTCGGGTTCGCCTTCGTTCCTGTCGGTGCCCTGTCCGGCAGTACCGTCGCACTGGCATGGCGGCGACACGCGGCCGCGCCTCTGGTGAACGATCCCGTCGCACCGCCGCTCACCCGGTGCTCACGAACAGGGCGCGGGGCGAGCTTTAGGGAGATTCTCTCGGACGATAAGTTGTGCCCAACTTGAAAACGTCCGCGACGTTCGTCTACGTGCGTGTAGTCGACAAAGCCGTAAGAGTGCCAGGTGTAGTGGTCGCTGGGAGACAGGGAAGGAGGAGAGCGAGTGGCAAGAAAGCGTGGGAACGAGAGGCGGCAGCACGGCGAGCTCGTCGCAGACGTACTGGCTGCGCTCTGGCAGGCAAGGGAGCCGTTGACGGCGCAGCAGGTCAATGCCGCGCTCGGGGGAATGGCCAGGACTACGGTGGCCACAATCTTGAGTCGCCTCTACGAGAAGGGCACGCTGCGCCGAATCCCCGCGGGACGAGCCTTCGCCTACGAGCCGGTCGAGGACGCACCGGGGCTCGTCGCTGGACGCATGCGCCGCGAGCTGGAAAGCGACCCGCGTAGGGACCTAGTGCTGAAGAGGTTCGTGTCCTCGTTGTCCGAAGGCGACGAGGAGACCCTGCGGCGCCTGCTCCTTGAAGCGGAGGACGAAACGGAGTGACGTACGTACTGGTACTTGTCGTGCTGGCGCTCGCCTTTCCGTGGGGAGCCGCGCCGGTCGCTCGGCGCCTGGCAAGGGTGCTGCCGCCGCGTGAGGCGTGCTGGGCGTTGACGGGCGGCGCGGTACTGCTGGCCGGTGGGACCGTCGCGGCGCTGGTCGGACTGTTCCAGGTGCCCTTTCTGGCCGGGCTGGAGCAGGTGCCGCTCTCCCGTGTGGTCGAGCTGTGGCCGGCGGCGGTGCCCCTCTCGGCCATGGCCGGGGCGGCGATGCTGGTACAGCTTGTGCTCCTGCTGTGGCGCTCGATCCGACAGCGCTCACTGCTCAGGCATGCCTGGGAGTCGGTCGACGACGGGGTGTCCGAGGGGGACGTGCTCATACTCCCGGGGATGGGCGTGGACGCTTTCGCGCTTCCCGCGCACCGGGACCGCGGCGCCCGCGTCGTCATCACGTCCGGGATGGTGCGCGCTCTGGAGCCGGGCGACCGGGAGGTGTTGATGGCCCACGAGCGGGCTCACCTGGCCGGGCGCCATCATGTGTTGTCGGTGATCGTCGACCTCGCCGCCATGATCCATCCCGGCCTCGGGGCCTTGCGCGCACCACTCGCCTTCCATCTGGAACGGTGGGCCGACGAAGTGGCGGCCGCCGTTGTGGGGAACCGGCGGGCAGCGGCCGCCGCCATCGCGCGCGCGGCCCTGGCCTGTGCGGCTCCCGGTCGTCCGGGGACGAAGGGCTATCCGTTGCTGTCCGCGACGAGCGGGCCGGTGCCGCAGCGCATCGAGGCACTGCTGCTGCCCGAGCCCGCGGCCCCTAGTGGGCGCGTTGAGCGCACACGCGCGGCCGCTCTGACGGGGACGGTGGCCGGCGCAGCGCTTGCCGCTCTTGCCTTGTCCTACGGCTTGCACGAGTACGTGGAGTATGCCTCCGGCGTCGTACGCGGCCTCTGAACCACCGGCGCGCAGGGCCCTGGAGGGGCACGGCTCTGTGTGTCTCCCGGGCCGTCGCGGCGGGCTCGGCCGACGCGAGGTCGTCAGGCGGCGGTGACGGGCTGGGGGCGCATGGCTGAGAGCGTCGCGTTGTAGCGGCGCAGCAGGAGCAGGGCGGTGGCGGCGAGGCCGGTGAGAAGCCCCAGCCAGATGCCCACCGCGTGGAGTCCCGCGGCGTAGGCGAGGAGGCACACCGCGGGCAGCCCTATGGCCCAGTAGCCGATCAGGGTGATGCGGAAGCCGCTCTTGGTGTCGTCGAGTCCGCGCAGGAGGCCCACTCCGATGTTCTGGGCGCAGTCGAAGAACTGCAGGAAGACAGCGACGATCAGCAGATGGGTCGCGATGGTGACCGCCCTGTCCGAGCTCGCGTCGAGGAAGGGGGCGAGGACGACGTGGGGAACGGTGAGGTACACGATGCCGACGATGACCATGACGGCCGCGGCACAGGCGAGAGCGGTGTCCTTGACGCGCCGGGCGCCGTCGCCGTTGCCGAGGGCGAGTTCGCGGCTGACATTGATGGACGCGGCGTGGGAGAGGCCGACGGCGATCTGGAAGACGATGTAGATGAGTTGGTTGACGGCGGTGTGGGCGGCGAGTGCGTCGGCGCCGAAGGAGCCCGCCATCAGCGCGGTGACCGAGAAGAAGCCCGCTTCGGACCCGTAGGTGGCGGCGATCGGGATGCCCAGGCGCAGAAGCCGCTTGACGGCTGCGGCGTCTGCGCGAAAGGCGGCCAGAGTCAGGAGCGGCGCCAGTTCGTCGTCCCTTTTCGCGGAGAGATAGAGGGCGAGGAAGGACAACAGGTACACGGTGGAGGTGGCGAGGCCGACACCTGGGAGTCCGAGCCGGGGCAGGCCGAGAGTGCCGTGGATGAGTGCCCAGTTGAGGCCGGCGTTCACGGCGATGGAGGCAAGGGTGATCTGTGAGAGCGCCTGCGGGCGGCGCATGCCGACGGTGAACTGGCGTACCGCCTGGAACCAGAAGCAGGGCAGCAGGCCGGGGGCGAGGGCGTAGAGCATCGTCTGGGTGAGGTGGGCGACGCCGGCCTGCTGCCCGAGCAGGGGCAGGGCCTGTCCGATGAGGATGATGACGAGGGCTCCGACCGCTCCGGCCAGGGTGGCGACGGCCAGGCTGGCCCGAACCACCTCCCGGACTTCGTCGTGCGCTGTCCTCTCGGCTGCCGTCCCGTCCGGCTCGCCGACGGCCCGCTCGGCCCGGGCGACCGACGCGGCGATCTGGTTGCCGACGGAGGTGACCAGGCCGACGCCCATGGTGCGTACCTGGTTGAACATGACCACGGCGAGGCCGCCCGCGGCGAGTTGGGCCGTGCCGAGCAGCCCCATCATCACGGTGTCGGTGGTCGTCAGGGCCACCTGGGCGAGCTGCGAGAGGACGAGTGGTACGGCGAGGGCTCCGAGTGCGCGGCTGTCGCGGAGAAGAGTGGTGAGCATGGGGGTCACCGGTTCCTGCGGAGCTTGGTGAGCAGTTCTTCGACATCACGTTCGGTCTCGGGACTGAGGAGACCCCGCTCGGCCATCCAGTCGTCGTTGAACACGGTGTCGAGGTACTTCTCCCCGCCGTCGTTGACCAGGGCGACCACGGTGGTGCCCGGGGGAAGGGAGGGAAGGCGGGTCAGGGCCTCGTGGACGACGCCGCCGGCCGAACCGCCGATCAGTAGCCCTGTCTTGGCGACCGCGCGGCAGGTGGCGAACGCCTCGATGTCGCCCACTTTGACTCCTTCGTCGATGAGGTCGAAGTCGACCAGGGCGCCTATCTCGGCTCCTTCAGGTGTGCCGGTACCGGACTGGTGGTAGTCGTGGGCCGGTCCGCCGAAGGCGATGGAGCCCTTGGGCTCGACCCCGATGACAGTGAAACCAGAGACGCGCTTGGCCAGTTCGCGTCCGGTACCGCACAGCCCGCCACCGGTGCCGACAGCGCCGACGAGTACGTCGATGGTGCCGTCGAGGGCCTCGGCGAGCTCGTGGGCGACGGGAAAGTAACCCACACCGTTGGCGGGGTTGTTGTGCTGTTCGGTGAAGACGGTGTTTTCCTGGCCGTGTGCCATGTCCGCGGCGAGTTCCTCGCGGGCCGCGGTGGCCAGTTCCTCGGTGCCGTCGCCGACGACGTAGACCAGTTCGGTGCCCATGGCTCTCATGGCGCGGAGCTTGTCCGCTGCGGCGTGGTTGTCGACCACTGCGGTGAACGTGTAGCCGCGTTCTGCGGCGATCACGGAAAGGCCGAGGCCGGTGTTGCCGGAGGTGGACTCGATGATCCGTCCTCCGCTTCGCAGTTGCCCGGTGTTCTCGGCGGCGTCGATCATGGCGCGGGCCATGCGGATCTTCGCCGTGCCAGTGGGGTTGAACATCTCCAGTTTCAGCAGGAGGCGGCTGCCGGTCTCGGTGGTGGCCAGTTCCAGCAGAGGGGTGTGGCCGATCAGGTCGGACACGCGTGAGACCACGGCGGGCCGCAGGGGGACTCCGGACATCAGAGGACTCCAGTGAGGGGCTTCGGGGCGGCGGGTGACGGTCCGGTGCCGGTCAGGCCCGGTGGCGGTCCAGCCGCCAGCGCGGTCGGGACCTTTCGGTGTGGTCGATGACGACCTTGGGAGGCAGGGGCAGGTCGTGGAAGGGGGATTCGTTGGAGTCCATCTGGTAGCCGGCGGTGTTCGGATACAGCAACAGGTCTCCCTGCCGGGGCCGGTGAGCGAAGGCGATCTTGCGCCACGTCAGCATGTCCGACTCCAGGCAGGTGGCTGCCCCGACGCTGGCGGGGAACGTCCCGGCGGGCGCGTCCGTTCTGGCGGGGATCAGCAGCGGGTCGGGGACGTACTCGCTGTTGAACCACTGCTCGGACAGGCTCAGGCTGGTGCCGTCCACCGTGAGGAGTTGGTAGCCGTCGCGGTCCTTGACTCCGCGCACGGTGAACACGGTGGCTCCGGCCTGGTCCAGAAGGGCGCGGCCCGGTTCCAGGAGAAGTTCCACCCCGCTGTCGTCGAGCGCTCGGGCGAGTGTCCCCCCGGCTGCCTCGGGGTGGGCCTCCAACAGGGCGGCCAAGGCGTGGGCGCCGGAGGCCGGAGAGTGATAGGGGTAGAAGTCAGCGGTCCTGAAGGTTCTGCCGGCGTGGTAGTGGACGGGCTTCTGCTTCGCGAGGAACGTATGCCAGCTGTCCGGGTCGGTGTAACTGACCGGCAGGCCGCCTCCGATGGAGATCCGGCCGGCCTCCAGTCCCATCATCCGCGCCTCGACGCACCGCTCGATCAGACGGGCGGCCAGGTCGGCGCGCGGCTGGAGGGCATAGCCGGACAGGTGGAAGCTGAAGCCCTCCATCCGCAGAGCTTCACCGGCCTCGACACACCGCGTGAGGGCGGTGGCGAGTTCGCCGTCGGTCATGCCGAACCGGCTGTGCGGCTGCGTCGGGGGCAGGACGCGCAGCAGGATGCGGGCCGGACGCACCCGCCCGGCCAGCGCGGTGGTGATCACCGCGTCGAGTTCGTCGAGAGCGTCAACGGCGATCAGCGCGCCGTGGGTCACGGCCAGCCGCAACAGGGCCGGGCCCTTCGCGGGTCCGGTGACCACGACGTGCTCTCCGCGTACGCCGTGACCGAGTGCCTCGCGCAGCTCGTGGGCAGACGCCACGTCGACACCGGCACCGTTCGCCGCTGCCCGCTCGACGAAGACGGCCGCCTTGTTCGCCTTCTTGGCGAAGTAGATGAAACCGTCCACGCCTGCCGTGGCGAGGGCCCCGCGCATCGCGCGGAGGTTGGCGGTGAAGGCGTCGGGGAGCAGGAAGTGGAAGGGCCCGCCGAAGGCGTGGGCGAGCTCGGGAAGCAGGCCGGACCCCACCACCGCCCCGGTGGCGGCGTCCGGCAGGACCGGGAGGGCGGGCCAGGGTTCGGCGCTCACTGCCACAGGGCCACCTCGGTGCCGAGCCCGGCGTCCAGGGCGAGCTGCGCGAAGCGGTGTCCCAGGGCGATGTCGGTGACCACCAGACCGCTGTTGTACGCGAAGATTCGCTCGTTGGAGGAGACGCGCCCGGCCGCGGAACCGGCCAGGACGGCGGGAAACTCGCAGTCCACGGCGGGAAGCTTTCCCTGGGCGTCCGCCATGTCGGTGCCGGTGAGGTTCATCTGGGCCTCGCTGGTGGCGATAACCCGGTCGGCGCGGTGCAGGGTGGAAGGCGCGAGGCCGTGGCCGACGAGGACGGACAGCGCGCCCTCCTTGAGCCACTCGGCCTCTACGGCGGCCGGCGTGTGACCGCCGGCGGTGGCCACGATGACATCGGCTTCTCCGGCCGCCGCCCGCAGATCGGAGACGATCTCGACGTCGCGCCGGGGGAAACGGTCCCGGATTTCCCTCTCCACGGCCGCGAGCCCGTCCGGGTGCGTACCGGACACCATCAGCCTCTCGAGGCCGGGCAGCGCGGTCACGAGGAAGGGGAGGGCGAGCCTTCCCTGTGTGCCGGTGCCGATGACCAGCGCCGTCCTGGCATCGGGCACGGCCAGCTCGCGGGCGAGCAGCGCGGAGACGGCGGGGGTGCGCAAGGAGCCGACCCTGGAACAGTCCAACAGGGCGACCGGCAGGCCGGTCACGTCGTCGTAGAGGGACAGGGTCGTGTAGTAGTGCTGTTCCTCCCGGCCCTTGTCGAGTCCGTGCTTGTAGGAGGTCTTGACGGCGACGACCTCGCGAGTGCCGTCACGGCCCAGCATCGCGTACGAGACGGAGTGCCCGTCGCCGGGCTTGACGGTGAGTTTGCGCGGGTTGTCGGACAGGCCGTCCGCCAGGGTGCGGTACGCGCCTTCGACTGTCGCGAGTACGTCCTCGAGTGAGATGTCGATGCCGGCCAGGTCGCTGGTGGACAGGATCCTCAGGCGGCGGTCCTGGGTGAAGTCGGGCACGGTGTTCCTCCGGTCGGTCGCTGTGGGTGCGTCAGCTCGTGCGCGCTTCGAGGGCGGCCTGTCCGTAGCCGTGTTCGCGGGCTTCCGTCTCGGGGCGGGTGCCGCGGCCGGGGACGCGGACGGAGGCGCGCTTGAGCCAGCGGTCCGTCCCGTCGTAGCGGGCCTGGAACGGGACGCGCCCATGGACGACGACGTCGTTGTCCACGACGAGGACGTCCCCCGGTTCCAGGCTCACCGCGACGGACACACGGGCCAGTTCGTCCTCCAGGCGCCGGTACGCCTGACGCCATGCCTCGTCCGCCAGCTCCAGCGGGGTGTAGGCGGGGTCGAAGCGCAGGGTCAGGCCCTCGTCGGTCCCGAAGAGCGTCGGGACAGGCGCGGGACGTCCGGGGAAGTGCTTGGCCTGCTCGTAGGCGTCGTCCGGCAGGATCGGCACGACCGGTCGCCTCAGCTGCTCGACATCCCCTTCGGACAGGGAGGTCCTGCGGATGCTGGCCGCGGTGGTGGCGATGTCGTCGTGGTTGCGCATGCAGCACAGCAGCAGCAGGTGGGCCCTGCCCGGGTGGAAGGCGTCCTCGGTGTGCGGACTGAGCAGGACCGAGCTGGACGCGCCGGTCTGCTGACTCTCGTGTCCGGGTGACGGGACGATGTTGTGCACGAACCGGCCGTCCTGCTGGCCGTCCCAGGCGATCGGCGTACCCATCAGTGTGGAGACGAGCAGGAGGACGACGTCCCACAGCGCGCCGGTGTCGCCGGCTGTGGACCAGTGGCCGGGGGTGGGGCCGAGCGTGGTGTCGTCCGGGCGGAGGCCGCGCAGGACGAAGAGGCCGTCGTCGGTGTCCACGGGGCGAAGGGCGCCGCGTATGCCGTCGCCCAGTCGCGCGCATGCCCGGGGCAGGGCCGCGAGCAGCGCGGGCGAAGTGGCGGACCCGTGGGCGGCCAACAACTCGAAGGCGGCAGAGGTCAGTTCGGACGCCGCGGCGGCGTCGAGAGGGCGTACCGGGGCAGGGCAGGTGGGCACGGTGGCACCTTCCAGGACAGGGTGAATCGGAGCGCGGGCATGCGGCGTCGCCGCACCGGCTCCAAGTGAGGGAGGGGGGTTCTGAAGGGCCGGGCACCAAGCGATCGAGGCGCCTTCGGACACCAGGAACGTAACAAGACTGTCTAGGTGAGGCAAGCCTAACTTCGAGATTCGACTACATCAACGTAGTCCTATTTTCGACGGTTCTGCGCATCCCTGATGGCTGCTCAATTGGCTGCGTGAGCAGGGGATATGGCGCTTCGTGGCTCGGCGCCGAAGAGTCCCGGCCACGAAGGGGGCGGCTTGCGGACTGCGGCTGATTTAGGTTAGGTGACCCTAAGAAACGTGCAGTGCTCACCCGAGACGAGGACAGACGTGGATGTCACGAGACGACAGCTGTTGTGGGCCGGCGGCGCCATCGGCGCGGCCGGTCTCCTCGCGGGCTGCGGCGGCAGTGGCGGGGGCTCCGATGACACCGCGGCCTCCGGTGCGCCCACCGAGACGCCCCGCTCTGGTGGCACCTTGCGCGTCGGAGCGTTGGGGCACGCCAGCGCCATCACCCGGGACCCTCACGGCACCCAGGCCAACGAGAGCGACTACCTCATCATCGCCCTGGTCTTCGACACGCTCACCGTTCCCGGAGCTGCCACCAACACCGCCCCACGTCTCGCCGCCTCGTGGACGTCGTCCACGGATCTGCGGACCTGGAGGTTCAAGATCGCCAAGGGTGCAGTGTTCCACGACGGCACCCCGGTAACGGCCGACGACGTCGTGTGGTCCCTGAAACGGCTGCGCAACACGCCCTCCGGCGAAGCTCGCCTCCCCGGCATCCAGGCGAAGAACATCAGGGCCGATGGCGAGGACACGGTCGTGGTCGTCTCCGACTACGCCAACGCGGATTTCCCGCTCCTGACACGTTTCACCACGTTCGTCCTGAAGAAGGACACCCCGAGCTCCCAGATAGCCAAGGCGCCAGGCACCGGCCCGTTCAAGCTGGACTGGTTCCGCGACGGGAACGCCCGCCTGGTGCGCAACGACATGTGGTACGGAGGGACCGTGCACCTCGACGCGATCGAGGTCACGATGTTCGAGACCCCACAGGCGATGGCGAACGCGCTGCTCGTCGGGCAGATCGACCTCGCTTCCAACGCCGGCGCGGTCGCGGCGCGCACGGCGGAGCCACGCAAGGACATCCAGGTGCTGCGCCGCCCGAACGACATGGCGATGCCGATCGTGATGCGCACGGCCAAGGGCAGTCCCTTCGCCGACGAGCGGGTCCGTGAGGCCATGCGACTGATCGTGGACCGCGAGGCCATGGTCAAGCAGGTCCTCTCCGGGTACGGCACCGTCGCCAACGACATCCTGGGCACCGGCGATCCCGACTACGCCAAGGACATTGCCCAGCGCGGGCGCGACCTGCCCAGGGCCGGAAAGCTGTTGAAGGACGCAGGCTTCGACCTGTCGAAAACCTACGAACTGGTCACCACCGAGGACATCTCCGGGCTCGCCGACTCCGCGACGCTGTTCGCCAACCAGGCACGAGAGGCCGGTGTCAAGGTCAAGGTCGTCAAGCAGGAGTCTGGTGCCTTCTGGCAGAAGACGTGGAAGACCGGCGACTTCTACACGACCTACTGGGGCACCAACGACTCCGTCGTCTTCTTCGCCTCCAAGACGATGGTCAGCGAGGCGGGCCAGAACGAGACGGGCTGGGACGACGCGGGGTTCGACGCCGCCTACCGGAAGGTCATCAGCACGGCGGACCCGACGAAGCGCGCGGTCGCTCTCAAGGAACTCCAGCAGATCGAACACGACCGCTCCGGCTACCTGCTGTGGGGCATGGCCGACGGCATCGACCTGGCCGCGGCGAAGGTGCGCAACCTGCCCAGGCTGCCCGGCTACGGCAGGGTCCAGCTCGAAGACGTGTGGCTGAGTTGAGCAGGACGGCCGATTCCGGCCCGGTGGTCGCTCCTGGACCGGAGGTGGTGGCCACCGGACCGCGCCGAGCCGCCCGCATCGCTGTGCGCGTTGCGAGTCTCACGGCACGCCGTGTGCTGATGCTGGTCACGCTGCTCGCGTTGGTGTTCGCCGCGGTCGAACTGCTGCCCGGAGACGCGGCCAGCGCCACGTCCGACCGCGGAGCGAGCGCGGCCGACCTCGCCGCACGCCGTCACCTGCTGGGACTCGACCGACCGGTGTGGCGGCGCTTCCTCGACTGGATGACCGGGCTGCCCACCGGGAACCTCGGCACGTCGGCCCGCGGACAGAAGGTCACCGACCTGCTCGCGGACCCTCTGCCCAACACCCTCGTCCTCGCGGCGAGTGCGTTCGCCATCACAGTGGTCCTTGCCCTGCTGCTGGGGTGCTGGACCGCGGCACGGCCCGGCCGCCTGGCCGACCGCGTGATCTCCCACACCTCGGTCGCAGCGTTCGCGGTGCCGGAGTTCGTGGTCTCCGCCCTGCTGCTCCTGGTGCTGTCCCTGTGGACGGGCTGGCTGCCCGCGGTCACGGTGACCGGCGGCGACGGCAGACCGGCGTCCTGGACCATGCTGATCATGCCGGTCCTCTCCCTGGTCGTGCCACAGACAGGCTGGAACGCCCGCGTCGTCCGCGGCGCACTGGCCGACCAGGCGTCCACTCCCCACGTCGAGTCGGCGCACCTCGACGGTTTGCCCCCGTACAGAATCCTGCTGTGGCACCAACTGCCCGGCGCCGTCCCCGCCATCGCCACCGGTATCGCCACCTCCACCGGTCTGCTGTTCGGCGGAGCCGTCGTCGTGGAGGCCCTGTTCAACTACCCCGGCATCGGGACCGTCCTCGCCGGAGCGGTCGCGGCGCGCGACACCCCGCTGATCGCCGGAGTCGTCATGTGCGCCGGTGCCGTCGTCAGCCTTGTCCTGCTGGTCGCCGACCTCATCCGCCACGCGACCCTCGGAGCCCGCGCATGACCGCCGTTTCGCCGCTGTCCGCACGCAGGATCTCCCTCCGGCCCAAGGCCGTCGCACGTGTGGTCGTGGTAGTCCTGCTCCTGCTGTTCGCACTTGCCGGCCCGCTCGTCGCTCCGCACGCCCCCGACGACCCTGTCGGTGTGCCGTTCGCCGCCCCGGGCGGCGGTATGCCGTTGGGCGGTGACCAACTGGGACGCGACGTGCTTAGCCGTGTCCTGCACGGCGGTGCCCTGCTCATCGCCGGCGCACTCCTGGTCACGGTAATCACCACCACGATCGCCGTACTGCTCGGTTGCTTCGCGGTGCTGCGGCCCGCGCTCGGCCGGGTGGTGGAGCGCAGCGCGGACGTCGCGATACTCCTGCCGCCCCTGCTGGGCATCATGCTCATCGCTCTCGCCTGGCCGCGCGGCGGCCGTTGGGCCGTGATCGCCGCTGCCACCGTCCTCGGCGTGCCCTACGCCGTCCGGATCGTGGCCGCTGCGGCGTCCCCCCTTGTCGCCGCGGGCTACGTGGAAGCCGCTCAGGGGCGAGGAGAATCCACCGCCTACATCGCCCTGCGTGAGATCCTGCCCAATCTGCGTGCCACCACGCTCACCCTCTTCGGCCTCCGGTTCGTCGAAGCCGTCTACGTCATCTCCATGGCCGGTTTTCTGCAGATCGGCCCCCAGCCGCCCGCGTCCGACTGGTCGCTGATGGTCCGCGAGAACGCCTCCGGCATCCTCCTCAACCCCTGGGCCGTCATCGCCCCCAGCTTGGCGATCGCTCTGCTGGCCATCACCGTCAACCTGATCACACTCTCCCTGGCACCCGACACCACAGCGAAGGCGGTGACCCGCTCGTGAGCGACATCGTCCGTACCCACCCCGCGTTCCCCGCCCCCGGCGGCTCGCCACAGCCACCTCTGATCACTGCCACCGATCTCGAAGTCCGTCTGCCCGAAGGGCCGATCCTGCTCCCTGCGACGAGCGCCCGGATCCACGCCGGACAGGTCACCGCCCTCACGGGAGCGTCCGGCTCGGGCAAGACCACCCTGCTGCGCGCCTTCCTGGGGCATCTCCCTCCCGGCGCCCTTGTGACGGGCTCCGTGGACGTGCTCGGGAAGACCCCCCACCTGCTGTCGGTCGACGAGCTGCGGGCCCTGCGCCGCAGTGCCGTGGCCTACGTCGGCCAGGATCCCGGTTCCGCCCTCAACCCCCGTATGACTGTGCGCCGGCTGGTCGCCGAACTCGCCACCGACCGGACCGAAGAACGGATGCTCGATGTGCTGGCCCAGTGTCGCCTACCCGTGAACACGGGTATCGCCGACCGCAGGCCAACCACCCTGTCCGGCGGCCAGCAACGGCGGGTAGCGCTAGCGCGCGCTCTGGCACGCCGTCCGCGGGTTCTCCTGGTGGACGAACCCACCGCCGGGCTCGACGCCGAAGTGCGCGACGAGATCGTCCAGTTGCTCCGGCACCTCGCGACTGATCACCATCTCGCGGTCGTCGTCGCGACCCACGACCCGCATCTTGTCCGGAACTTCGCAGAACACACCGTCCAGCTCGCCACGAAGACCCCTTCCGCGCCGCGTACCCAGACGGTCGGCCACAGGCCCGCGACGGCCGGCCGGAGGACCGATGGCTCCGGCGACGGCGTCGCTGCCCGGAGGATTGATGCGTTCTTCCGCGACGGCAGCCTGCGGCGCCAAGTGCTCAGCGATGTCGACTTCACCGCGGCTCCCGGTTCATCCTCGGCCGTCGTCGGGCCTTCGGGGTCGGGCAAGACCACTCTGCTGCGCGTCCTGGCCGGGCTCCACCCCGCTCACACCGGAGTCCTCAGTCTGGACGGCCGCCCACTCGCCACACGTGTCCAGCGCCGCATGCGGGAACAGCAGCGCCGCATCCAACTCGTACCGCAGAACCCCCAGGCCGCGCTCAACCCCCGCCACACCGTCGGACAGCAGCTGGGCCGCCCACTGCGCCTGTATGCGGACCTGCCCAGGAGTGTGCGGCCCGATCGTGTGTCCGAGCTCTTGACGCAGGTCGATCTCCATCCCGACTGCGCCCACCGGTACCCGGGCGAACTCTCCGGCGGACAGCGCCAGCGCGTCTCCATTGCGCGTGCGCTCGCCGCCGACCCCGACATGCTGCTCTGCGATGAGGTGACCTCGGCGCTCGACGCCGAGACCGCTGTCGAAATCATGGACCTCCTCGCCCGGCTGCGTGTTGAGCACCGGATGACCCTGGTCGTGGTGTCCCACGAGCACCACTTGGTCGCCCGGTACACGGACACCGTCCACCTACTCGATACCGGCCGCATCATTGACAGCGGCCCCGCCGCCGGCCTCCTGCCCGCGTAGCCTTCGTCTGCGAGGTTCGTGCCCCTGGTCCGTGCCGCCGAGTGTCGACTCAGCGGCACGGACGGAGGGTTCACTTCCCGAGGTGCTCCTTGAGGACGGAGAGCACGTCACGGGCTGCCGTCGGGCCGGTGTTGAGGTAGAACACGTCGTCGTCGACGGCTACCGCCGTCTTCTTCGACACCGCCTGAAGAGTGGGCCAAAGAGGTGCGTTGAGGAGCGGGGACGCCTTGGCACTCCCGCCCTGCACCCCGTAGAACAGCCAGTCGGCATCCGCGCGATCCAGCTGTTCGCTGCTGATGTTTTCGGATGTCTTGTCGAACTGCTGGCTCTCGGGCCGCTCCAGGCCCGCGTCCTCGGCGATGCTTCCGGTGAAGGAGGGCACTCCGAAGACGCGGAGTTTGCTGCCGTTCTTCCTCAGGAACGAGACCGTGGCGGGCTTGCCGAGCTGCTTGCCCAATGCCGCAGCGTCGGCATGGAAGGAGTCCAGGAACCGCTGGGCCTGTTGGGTCTTTCCCACCGCGTCCGCGAGAAGCAGGAAGTCCTGCTTCCAGTACAGACCCGTCCCCTGCGTCGCGACGGTTGGGGCCAGTGCGCTCAGCGATGTGTAGAGCGACTTGGCGTCCTTGCCCGCGGTGTTCATGAGGATCAGGTCGGGTTTGATGTTCGCGATGGCTTCAAGGCTCGGCGCGAAGCGGGAACCCACATCGGCGACCGACGCGAGCTGCTTGGCGTCCTGGGGGAAGTCCCGCTTGAGGTAGGCGGGGATGAGGTCGGCGCCGTCGCCGCGGGTGGAGCCCGCTGGGACGATGCCGAGCGTCAGGAGCGCGTCCGCCTCGCCGGTGGATATGACGACGACCCTCTTGGGGGCTGCTTTGAGAACAGTTGGTCCTTCGAAATGCTTGACCGTACGAGGGAACACACCGTCGCGTGCCCCGCTGCCCATACCCGCCGGAACAGCGCGAGGGGCGGTGTGAACGACCGCCGAAGTAACGGGCGCGCTTGTGGCTTTGCCGGCCGGTGTTTCGCTGGAGCACCCAACGAGCGAGAGTAGGGCGCCCAGGGACACGGCGGAGATGCCTCGCAGGGTCCACCGGTGGTTGAATCTTGTCATAGGAGATAGCTTAGGCTTACCTAAGTGATGCACCTCCTTCTTGAACCTGGTGGCTTGCATCACACCGCACCCGAGACGTCCCGCACACCTCTGAAAGAACACAACTTGTGAGAACCCCCTCGGAGCCGGAGCAGGCTCGGACACCGAGCCCCCCGGCGCCTGCGCTCGGCGACGCCCGCCGGGCACGCAACACCAGGCGGACGTTGGGGTGGTTCGCCTGTGTGGTGGTAGTGGCCTTGCTGCTGATGGTCAGCCTGGCGGTGGGTTCGCGCACCATCCCTCTTGACGGTGTGTGGCAAGCGCTCACTGGACATGGCAGCGCGGCGGAGACGGTCATCGTCTGGCAGCTTCGCATGCCCCGTACAGCCCTGGGTTGCGTCGTGGGCGCGGCGTTGGGCGTGGCCGGGGTGGTGATGCAGTCCTTGACTCGCAACCCGCTGGCGGAACCTGGACTCGCCGGTGTCAACGCCGGCGCGTCCTTCGCCGTGGTAATGGCCATTTCGGTCTTCGGGGTGCGGAACACATCCGGTTACGTGTGGTTCGCCTTCGCCGGCTCCGTGCTCGCCGCACTCGCCGTCCACGGACTCACACGCCGGAACACGTCTGCGGGTCAGCACACAAGGCTGGTCCTGGCCGGCGCCGCCGCGTCCGCCACTCTGGGAGCGGTCACCGGCATCCTCACGATGTTCGACACGGACGCCTTCGACTCCTACAGGTTCTGGGTGGTCGGCGCGTTGGAGGACAGGGGTGCGTCCGCCCTGCTCGCGGCGGTCCCGTTCGTGACGCTGGGAATCGCCCTCGCCCTGCCGCTCGGCCCCGCGCTCAACGCCCTTGCCCTGGGGGAGGAACAGGGAGCGGCGCTGGGGCTGCGGACGGGCGCGGTCCGCGCCGTCGGCCTGGTCTCGGTCATCCTGCTGTGCGGGGCGGCCACCGCGGCGGCCGGGCCGATCGCGTTCGTCGGACTGGTCGTTCCCCACGCCCTGCGCATGATGCTAGGGCCCGACGTGCGATGGCTTCTCGCTTACGCCGTCCCGGCCGGCGCGGCTCTCGTCCTTGTCAGCGACATCGTGGGACGAGTCGCAGCGAGGCCGGACGAGATCGAGGCGGGCATCGTGACCGCCTTCTTCGGTGCGCCGGTCCTCATATGGCTTGTCAACAGGAGGCGAGCGTGAAGTCCCGCAAGGGGTCCCGAAACGCCCATGTGGATCTGCGTCTTTTCCTGGGCGGCTCCGTGCGACTGGCCCGCCGTGCTCTCTGGGCGGGGGCGATCATGGCTCTCGCGTGCCTGCTGGTCAGCGGTTTCGGCCTCTTCACCGGGACGTATCACATCAGTGTGGCCCGGGTGCTGGACGTGCTGGGAGGTGGCGGAAATACCACCGAGCACTTCATCGTGATCGACCAGCGCATGGCACGTCTGTGTGCGGCCCTGCTGGTCGGCGCGTCGCTCGGGCTGGCGGGTTCTCTCTTCCAGACGCTGTCACGCAATCCGCTCGGCAGCCCCGACATCATCGGCTTCACCACGGGGTCGACGACGGGCGCTCTGACCATTCTCCTCGTGGCGGGGGGAAACGCGGCGCTGGGAGTGGGCGGCGGCGCGGTGCTCGGCGGACTCGCGACCGCCGCTCTCGTCCAAGTCGTCTCCAGCGCGCGGGGCGCCGCCGGCGGCAACAGGCTGGTCATCACCGGTATAGCCGTGGGGGCGATGCTCGCATCGCTCAACGACTACCTCATCATCCAGGCCGACGTGGAGGCGGCAGAGAGCGCCAAGACGTGGACATTCGGGAGCCTGAACGCCATCACCTGGGATCAGGTGAGGCCCGCAGCCGTCTCCTTCCCCCTGCTGTTCGGTCTCACCGTCCTGATTGCTCGTCCCCTGCGGATGATGGAGATGGGCGACGACGCGGCAGCGAGCCTCGGCATCCGAGTCGAGCGTGTCCGCCTGGCGGCGCTGACGGTGGGCGTGGCGCTGACAGGCACAGCCATCGCGGTCACCGGGCCGATCGGGTTTCTCGCGCTGGCAGCCCCGCAGTTGGCCCGCCGGGCCGGACGCGTGCCCGGGATTCCCGTGGCCACGGCGGCTCTGACCGGGGCTCTGCTGCTGTGTGCGGCCGACTTTCTGGCCCAGCGCCTGCTGGAGCCGTTCCAGATCCCGGTGGGGCTCGTGACGGGGGCTCTCGGAGGGCTGTACCTGATGTGGCTGCTGTGGCGCCAGAAGGCGTGAGCGTAGCTTCCCCGCGTTGCCGTCCGGGTCGTTGCTCTGCTCCTTGCGTATATCAGTGCAGAGGAGTGGGGAGTGTGACCTCGGTCTGGTGTGAGCCCGGACCGCCTTGTTCCGCGATGTGCGATCCTGACCCCGGCTTCACCGAGTGTTTCGAAACGTCCGCCATCGCATCCCGGTGATGGCCTTCTGCGGCTTCCACCGCATCCCCGGAAGCGGCGGCATTGCCTCAGAGCCGCGGCCCACTTCCGGTCAGCTCCGGGCCGTGCAGCGGCGGGAGTAGGTGGCACGACGGATTCAGGGCCCAACGGGAGGCCTGCGACAGGAGGTTTCGCCACGGAGGTTCTGCCGGAGGAGTCTCGTACAGCCAAGGCGGCGCAAGGGTTTCGGCGGAATGACCCATTGGACTGCCATGAAATAAGGGAAGGCTTCCCTCATCGTCTACATTAACGTAGACTCCATCATGGCGACGGCAACGTCTCGACACGCTACGGGCAGGAGAATGCGAGGTCAGCCGGGGGCGAGCATGTTCGGAATCCCTTTTGTCGAATCCCCACACCGGATCGCGAACGGTTCGCGCGGCGGCGACGGGGTGCGGGGCCCTTCACGGCTCCGCAGTTCCATGTTGCTGCTGACTGCCGACGCGCAATCAGGACCCGCCCGGGAAGGCGGATGATGTACAACACTCAAAGGCCGAGTGCCGATTCGATCAAGGAGGCCACGCCCCAGGCCGAACAGGTGGTGGGCTGGCTGGTCGATCGCGAAGAGGTGGTACGGACGCTCCAACTCTCGTTCGGCGCTCTGCCGAGCCAGCGGGACGAGCGTCTGTCGCATATGTCCGACGTCCTCCAGGCCACGGCGCAGGGCCTCGGGGCACGTGCGGCGGCCGTGTGGGCGGGTGTGCCCGAGCATCTGCTGCGGACGTGGCTGAAGGACGACCAGGTCTTCGCCTCCGCGGTCGAGGCCGCTTCCGCGTTGGCCACGGCACACGGAGTCGATCGCAGCAGCGTGAGAACGCCGGCCACGGTGCGTGTGATCATTTTGGCGATAAGCAAGGGACTCTCCTGGGAGACAGCCGTGGAGACGGTCGGACTCAGCAGCTACAAACTGCGCGTGCTGTGGAGAGATTCTCCTATGCTGGCCGCTCTGGTCGACGCGGCGCGGCGCGCTCGGCTCCGTAAGCCAAAGAGATTCGTGCCGCCGAACTACCGGCCCAGGAAGCCAGGCCGCAAGGTCGCCACGCACGGCTACCGCCTTGTGCGTCGCGACGGATCGTAGATGTGAGGCAGAATTCTCGCTTCCGGTCGAAGCCGTTGGCTGCCGCCCGCCGGTAGCCGCCCGCTTGCGGAGACCGGTCCGAGTTAGACGGTGGCCCGTCCCCCACGGTCTCGGCGGTCGCCAAGCCGAAAGTAGACGAAATGGGCGCCTCCCGCGCCACCGCCCACAAGTGGGTCCGCCGAAGGCTGCCGCCCTGGACGACCGTCCCAGCCGGCCACGCACGACCCCGCACCGTACTCCGCCTACATCGAGACCCTGATACGCCAGCTGCGGCGCGAAGGGTCTTGCTGAGCGGTTGGTGCCGGACGAGTTGCGGGAGCTGTTTCGGCGGGTGGTGCCTCCGACGGAGGTCATACGCCCGCAGGGCGACGGTCGACGGAGAGCCGGTGATCGCGAGGTGTTGACGGCGATCGTGTTCGTGGCGACGTCCGGCTGTTCCTGGCGGCAGCTGCCACCGGTGTTCGGGCCGGCCTGGCCCACCGTCTACCGGCGTTTCACCCAGTGGTCCAAGGCACGGTTCTGGGTCCGGCTGCATCGGGTCATCCTCGACGAACTCGGCGCTCGCGGTGAGTTGGACTGGTCGCGTTGCGCCATCGACTCCGTCAGTGTCCGGGCCTTCAAAGGGGGCAGCTGACAGGACCGAATCCGACCGACCGCGGCAAGAACGGATCGAAGATCCACCTCATCGTCGACCGATCGGGTCTGCCCATCTCGAGGGGGATCTCTGCGGCGAATACCCATGACAGCCTTGCCCCGCAGCCCCCTGGTGAAGGGCATACCACCCGTCCGCAGTCCGCACGTGCCGCGACGGCGCCGGCCGCACAAGCTGCACGGCGACAAGGGCTACGACTACGACCACCGGCGGCGATGGCTCCGCGAGTGTGGCATCACACCCCGCATCGCCCGCCGCGGCAAGGAAAGCTCCGCCCGCCTGGGCCGCCACCGCTGGGTCACCGAACGCACCATGTCCTGGCTGGGCGGCTGCCGCCGCCTGCACCGCCGCTACGAACGCAAACCCGAACGCTTCCTGGCCTTCACAGCCATAGCCACCAGCCTCATCGACTACCGCAGACTCACCAACTGAAACGATGTCTAAGCGCCTGCTCTGACACGGTGACCTGGCCGTCGGCGTCGTGTTTGTACGTCGTCGCGTGCTGCTCGGGGTCCGTGGCCTTGGTCGTCCCGGCGGCCCTGGGCGTCCCGCCGGCACTGGGCGTACTGGTGTCGTAGTCGTAGGTCCAGGTCGGGCAGGTGTGGCCGTCGCCGTCGAAGCCGGTCCCGCAGGGTGGCGCCACTTCTTTGGATGTCACCATCACATACCTGCCGCACCCACACTGCTCGTGCCGCGCCGGCACCTTCAATGGGGACCAGGACCAAGGAAACACTTCACCACCGGCAGGCAATCAACCGACCTGCGCCGCGAACGCCTCATAGACTCGCTTGTCGAAGAGTACGAACCTGACCTCTTCGACAGCGGTGTCCGCCTCCCGCACCGTCTCGACGGCGACACGGGCCGCGTCCTCCGGCGGCCATCCGTACGCACCGGCCGAGATCGCTGGGAACGCGACCGTCCGTGCGCCCAACTCATCGGCCACGCGCAGGGATTCGCGATAGCAGGACGCCAGGAGCGAGGGGCCCTCGGCGGAGGCGCCGTACACCGGGCCCACCGTGTGGATCACCCAGCGGGCGGGCAGCCTGCCCGCCGTGGTCGCGACGGACCGGCCGGTGGCGAGGCCGCGCCCGTAGTGCCCGGCGCGCAGCTCGCGGCAGGCCGCGAGGATCTCGGGGCCGCCCGCGCGGTGGATAGCGCCGTCCACTCCCCCGCCTCCGAGCAGGGACGAGTTGGCGGCGTTGACGACGGCGTCGACCTGCTGCTCCACGATGCTGCCCGCGACCAGTGTCAGTGCTGCCCCGGCCATGGCCGTCATCCCTCTCCCGGGTCGTATGTGCTTGTCATCATGGTGCGTTCACCGTCCTACGGGCGGTTGCGCAGGCTCCGCCACACCGCTTTCGCGGCGTTGTGACCGCTCATGCCGTGCACACCGGGCCCCGGCGGTGTCGCGGAGGAGCAGAGGAAGACCGAGGGGCGGGGGGTGGTGTACGGCGACAGTGAGAGCTTCGGGCGCAGCAGCAGCTGGAGGCCCTGGGCTGCGCCGCACGCGATGTCGCCGCCCACGTAGTTCGCGTTGCGCAGGGCCAGTTGCGGCGGGCCCGCCGTGGCGCGCGCCAGTACGAGGTCGCGGAAGCCGGGTGCGAAGCGGTCCAGCTGCCGTTCCACCGCGTCCGTGAGATCGCCCGTCCAGCCGTGCGGGACATGCCCGTACGCCCAGAAGACGTGTTTGCCCTCGGGTGCGCGGGTCGGGTCGACGAGGGTGGGCTGAGCGGTGATCAGGAACGGGACCTCGGGTGCCGTGCCGGAGTACGCCTGCTTCAGGGCGCGGCCCATCTCGGCGCTGGTCGGGCCGATCTGCACGGTGCCGGCGCGCCGGGGCGCCTCGGCCGTCCACGGCATGGGCCCGTCCAGGGCGTAATCGATCTTGAAGACGCTGGGCCCGTACCGGTACCCGTCGTAGTAGCGGCCGAGCCCCGCGATACGGGCGAGGGCCCTCGGCGAGGTGTCGAAGACATACGCGCGGGCCGGCGGGAGGTCGTCGAGGCGCTTGACCTCGAATCCGGTGTGGACGGTGCCGCCGCACGCCCGCAGGTATCCGGCGAGCGCGTCCGAGATCGCCTGCGAGCCGCCCCGCGCCACGGGCCAGCCGACCGCGTGCGCGGCGAGCGCGAACATCAGCCCGATCCCGCCCGTGGCAAGGCCGTTGAGCGGCGAGATGACATGCGCGACGAGCCCGGCGAACAGCGCTCTGGCCCGCTCGTCGCGAAAGCGGCGCACCAGCCATCCGTACGGCGGCAGCCCGGCGACGCCGAAGCGCGCGAGCGTCAGCGTGTCGCGGGGCAGCCCGCGTGGCGGCAGGGTCAGGAAGTCCTGCGCGAGCGTGTCCCAGCGGCCGAGGAACGGCGCGACGAGGCGGCGGTACGCGCCCGCGTCGCGCGGTCCGAGCGACGCGGCCGTCTCCGCGACCGAGCGCGCGAGCACCGCGGCCGTGCCGTCGTCGAAGGGATGCGCCATCGGCAGTTCGGGATGGAGCCAGGTCAGGCCGTACCGCTCCAGAGGCATCGCGTTGAACGCGGGCGACCCGGCCCCCAGGGGATGCACCGCGGAGCAGGGGTCGTGCCGGAAGCCCGGCAGGGTCAGCTCCTCGGTCCGCGCGCCGCCGCCGACGGTGCCCTCGGCCTCGAACACCGCGACGGACATCCCGCGCCTGGCCAGCTCGGCTGCGGCGGTCAGCCCGTTCGGGCCCGCACCCACGACAACGGCATCGAGCATCGACGGCACCTTCGGACTCCTTCGTCAGCCGACGGTCTGAGGCCCCAGGATATTCCGGGGCTCCGGCCCCCGGGGCGGCGGTACGGCTCGGCGCACGCGTGCGGACGCGCCGGTGCGGGCGCGGGCGCGCACGGATGTGCGGACACCCCGGCGCAGGCGCGCGGATGTGCGGGCATCCGGCGCCGGTCGGCGCCCTCGGGCGGACGGCCGGCGGACCCGGGGCCGGCCCGAGACGCACGCGCGGACCGGCGCCCGGATGACGCGCGGGCTCACGCGCGGACCGGCGCCCGGATGGAGGGACGCGCGGGCTCACGCGCCGTCAGGCGCCCAGCAGGGTCCGTCGTACGTGCCGGGCGGTCGCCTCGGTGCGTGCCGCCGTGAACGGCAGTGCGTTGCCGCCGGTGACGCGGTACGGCTCGCCGCTGAGCGTGAGATGCGCGCCGCCCGCCTCGCTCACCAGGAGCAGCCCGGCCGCGTGGTCCCACGCGTACTCCCAGCCGTACACGACGGCGTCCAGCTCGCCGGTGGCGACGGCGAGGTAGTCGAGGCCGGCGGAACCGCTGCCGCGGGTCACGCCGGGGCGGCCTTCGAGGCCGCTCAGGGCGCGTTGCCCCGCGGCGGGGGCGAAGCCCGGGTGGGACATGGCGATCCGCAGCGGGCGGCCCGGCTCGGGCGGCCCCGGGTGCAGCACCGCGCCGTTCAGGCGTGCGCCGCGGCCGCGTACGGCGACCGCCATCCGGTCGGTGGCCGGTGCGTACGTCCAGGAGGCCAGCACCTCGCCGTAGCGGGCGAGCGAGACGAGGGTGCAGAAGCCGGGCTCGCCCGCGACGAACACACGGGTGCCGTCGACGGGGTCGACGATCCATACGGGCGCGTCGCCGCCGAGCTCCTCGTACACCGCGGGATCGGCGTGCACGCTCTCCTCGCCGACCACCACGGAGCCGGGCACGAGCGCGGTCAGCTCGCGGGCCAGGTACTCCTCCGCGCGCCGGTCGGCGACGGTGACGAGGTCGTGCGGGCCGCTCTTCTCGGTGATGTCGGCCGCCGAGAGCTGCCGGTAGCGCGGCATGATCTCGGCCGCGGCGGCGGCCCTGAGCACCGCCTCGACGGCCGCGCCCGCGGGAACGCGGAAGCCCGGCACGTCAGCGGCCCACCGCGTAGCCCTGCATGCCGCGCGGGTTCGCGGCGGCGGACAGCACCCCGGTTTCGGGGTCGCGGGCGACGGCGCACAGCCTGCCCTCCGACCAGTCGTCGCCCACGGTCACGTCGTGGCCGCGCCGGCGCAGTTCCTCGACGGTCCCGGGGTCGGTGCGGCCCTCGACGGTGAGCGAGCCCGGCACCATCGCACGCGGGTAGAAGGAGCCGGGGAAGCTGTCGGTGTGCCAGTTGGGGGCGTCGATGGCGCCCTGGAGGTCGTATCCGCCGCGCACCCGTCCGCGCAGGGCGAGCGCGAGGAAGAAGTGGAGCTGCCACTGGTCCTGCTGGTCGCCGCCCGGGGTGCCGAACGCGAGGACCGGCACGCCGTCGCGCAGCGCGAGGGACGGGGTGAGGGTGGTGCGCGGACGGCGGCCGGGCGTCAGGGAGTTGGGCAGTCCCTCCTCGACCCACATCATCTGGAGGCGGGTGCCGAGCGGGAAGCCGAGTCCGGGCACGACGGGGTTGGACTGGAGCCAGCCGCCGCTGGGCGTCGCGGCGACCATGTTGCCCCAGCGGTCGACGATGTCGATGTGGCAGGTGTCGCCCCGGGTGCCGCCGTCCTTGGCGACGGTAGGCTCGCCGGCCCCGGCCCTGGGCGTGGGCAGGTGCCCGGTCTCCCCGGCGGCGACGGCGGTGGCGTGCGCGCTGATCCTCGGTGCCCGGCCGTCGGGGCGGCCCGGCCGCAGCGCGCGGGAGGCCCGCTCGCCGATGAGGGCGCGGCGCTCGGTGTTGTACGGCTCGGACAGCAGGGTGCCGAGGGGCACGTCGGCGGCGTCGCCGTACCAGGCCTCGCGGTCGGCCATCGCGAGCTTGGTGCCTTCGACCAGCCGGTGGACGTAGTCGGCCGAGCCGTACGCGGGCAGGTCGGCCGCGCGGGACGGCAGCAGCGCGAGCTGCTGGAGGAAGGCGGGGCCCTGGCTCCAGGGGCCCGCCTTGCACAGCGTCCAGCCGTCCCACTCGTAGGTGGCGGGCTCCTCGTAGGCGGCGGACCAGCCGGCCAGGTCGGCGGCGGTGAGGGTCCCGGTGTGGCGCTCGCCGCTGGTGTCCATGGTGGGGCGGGCGGCCTGGGCGACGAGGGCCTCGGCGACGAAGCCCTCGCGCCAGATCCGGCGGGCGGCCTCGATCTGGGCGGTCCTGTCGGCGCCGCCCTCCGCCTCGGCCTCGGCGATCAGCCGGCGCCAGGTGGCGGCGAGCGCGGGGTTGCGCCACAGCTCGCCGGGGCGCGGGGCCCTGCCGCCCGGCAGGTACAGCTCTGCGGAGGACGGCCACTCCGTCTCGAACAGCTCCCGTACGGTCTCGACGGTGTCACCGACCCGCTCGACGGGGGCGTGGCCGTCCTCGGCGTAGTGGATCGCGAATCGCAGGACCTCGGCGAGCGGCCGGGTGCCGTGGTCGCGCAGAAGCGTCATCCAGGCGTCGAAGGCGCCGGGCACGGCGGCGGCGAGCGGGCCCGTGCCGGGCACGAGGTCGAGGCCGAGGGAGCGGTAGTGCTCCACGGTGGCGCCGGCCGGGGCGACGCCCTGGCCGCAGAGCACCTGGACGGGGCCCGAGGCCGGCGCCAGGATGATCGGCACCTCGCCGCCGGGGCCGTTGAGGTGCGGTTCGACGACGTGCAGCACGAAGGCGCCGGCCACGGCGGCGTCGTACGCGTTGCCGCCCGCCTCCAGGACGGCCATCGCGCTCTGGGAGGCGAGCCAATGGGTCGACGCCACCATGCCGAAGGTGCCTTGCAGGGTCGGCCTTGTCGTGAACATTCGCTGTGCCACCTCGCCTCTCGTCGTACGGGACAGCTCCCGGAACGCGGGCGGGCCGTCGGCCGGGGAGCGGCCTGGGCCGCCCCTGACCTGGGCCAGGAGCCGCACCGGACGCCGAGCAGACTATCGACAGGCGGCGCGGGCGCCGGTCGGCGTCCACACTCCGGGCGGGCCGCGCCGCTGGGCCGGGCGGGCGCGCGGCGACTGGGCGGACGGCAAGGCTCCGGGGCGACATGGGCCCCGCCGGGCGTGCGGCTCGGGGTCTCCGCCGGGCGCGCGGCGCGGCCCGGGCTCCGTTCCGTGCCGGATCTCCACGATCCCTTTTGATCAGATTGATGCCACATGGCAGCGCCATCTGTTCGCACACGTCGCACGACCGTGTCCAAATCGAGAGGTTGTGGACCGAGTTCGAGGGAAGCAGTCAGCCCAGCACGTACGTATTCACTGCGGAAACGCGGGCGAAACGGCACATCCGCCCACGGGTCCGCCCACGCCCCACCGAGCCATCCCATCAAGGAAACCCAGGTCAGAGACTTGATTTCCACTCGGCACGGCGTGCTAAGGATGAGAGCTGCTTGCGGGACCATGAGCCAGAGGGAAGATCGAATGACCACGATTGAAAAACCGTCGGAAGGGCGTGCGGAACAACCGCGGCTGCGCCGGGACATGGGCCGCGTCAGCCTCCTGTTCGCCGGCGTCGGGTCCATCATCGGATCGGGCTGGCTGTTCGGCGCGCTCAACGCCGCCAAACTCGCGGGACCCTCGTCCATATTCTCGTGGGCGATAGCCGCCGTCATGATCGTCCTCATCGGGCTCTGCTTCGCGGAGTTGGGCACGATGTTTCCCGTTTCGGGCGGTGTGGTGCGCTTTCCGCACCTTTCGTTCGGTTCCTTCGCCAGCTACACCATGGGCTGGATCACCTGGATCGCCGCCGCCACCGTGGCGCCGATCGAGGTGGAGGGCGCCTTGCAGTACGCCACGAAATGGGCGCATTTCACCGATTTCCATCCGGTGACCGGTGCCTACACGCTGACAGGCCTCGGCTATGTGATCGCCGTCCTCGCCATGGCGTTCTTCGTCGCACTGAACTACTTCGGCATCCGGTGGTTCGCGCGGGTGAACAATGTTCTGGTGTGGTGGAAGCTGGTGGTCATCCTGGTGGTGATCGTGGCATTCCTGGTCACGGCGTTCCACGGGCACAACTTCAACGCCAAGGAGTACGGCGGCTTCACGCCGGGCGGCGCGAAGGGCATCTTCACCGCCATCTCCACGGCCGGCATCACGTTCTCCTTCCTCGGCTTCCGCCAGGGTGTGGAGCTCGCCGGTGAGACCGACAACCCCAAGCGCAACGTGCCCTTCGCGGTGATCGGCTCCGTGCTGCTGACCGGTGTCATCTACGTCCTGCTGGAGATCGCGTTCATCGGCGCCGTGCCGAAGCACGACCTGACGTCGTCGCACGGCTGGCTCAACCTCGCGTTCACCAACGACTTCGGCCCGCTGGCCGCCATCTCCAGCGCCATCGGCCTGGGCTGGCTCGCGTACGTGCTGTACGCGGACGCGGTGATCTCGCCCGCCGACACCGGCCTGATCTACACGACGGTCACCGGCCGCATCTCGTACGCGATGGCGCGCAACAAGAACGCGCCGGAGGGGCTCGCCAAGACCACCCGTCGCGGTGCGCCGCTGGTCAGCCTGATCGTGACGTTCGTCATGGGTCTGATCGTCTTCCTGCCGTTCCCGAGCTGGCAGCAGCTGGTCGGGTTCATCACCTCGGCCACGGTGCTCTCGTTCGGTTCGGGCCCGATCGTCCTCGCGGCCATGCGCCGTCAGATACCCGACCAGCCGCGCCCGTTCAAGGTGCCGGGTGGGGACATCATCCCGTTCCTCGCGCTGTACTCCGCGAACCTGATCGTGTACTGGGCCGGCTGGAACACCAACTGGAAGCTGTTCGCCACGATCGGTATCGGCTTCGTCCTCCTCGCCGTCTTCCAGATCCTCGACAAGGGGAACGCGCCGAAGCTGGACTGGAAGGCCGGTGCCGTCTGGGTCATGCCGTGGCTCGTCGGCCTCGCCCTCATCAGCTGGGTCGGCGACTACGACGGCGGCCTCGGCTGGATCGGGCTCGGCTGGGGCTTCCTGGTCAACCTGGTGCTCGCCGCGATCGTCTACCTCCTCGCCCTGCGGGTGAAGCTGCCGCAGACGCGGGTCCTCGAACACATCGAGGAGGCCCGCGAGGAGAGCCGCATCGAGGCCGAGGAACTGGGCGGGGCCCACTGATCCCGCCCGCCCCCCGCGGCCCGCCCCCCCCGCCCCGCCGCCCCCCCCGGCCCCGCCCCCCCCCCGCCCCCGCCCCCGCGGGTCAGGGTGCAGGCCCCCCCGCGGACGGGGCCCAACGGGGCGCCCGCC
>NZ_JAIUKE010000138.1 GCF_020176795.1 Streptomyces sp. 8L | reverse complement strand
CCCCCGGACTCCCCGCCCCCGGCCTCTCCGGCCGCGACGCCGGTGACGATGCCGCGGATCGTCTCCAGCGGCAGCTTGGGGGTGCCGTCGGGAAAGACCAGCCCGTTGGTCTCCTGCGCGGTGTCCATGAACTGCGTGTAGCAGAAGCCCGCGACGAGCGGACTCCTGCGCAGTGCGCCGAACAGCTCACCCAGGAGCCGCGCGTACTGGGTGGCGGAGGTCGTCTGGGTGTAGAAGAACTCGTCCTTCTCGCCCGCCAGGGAGAGGCCGCCGAACTCGGTGATCATCAGGGGCGCGTCGCCCGCCGCGAAGCGCGCGCTCTGCCGCTCGTCGAGCGAGATCGTCCGGCCCTGCGGCCCCGGCCCCGCCAGTACTGCCGCGAAGCCGGAGGCGTCGCCGTAGCGCTCGGTCAGCACCGCCGCGTCCCCCGAGTAGTCGTGCACACCGAGGATGTCGCTGTCGACGTGCTCCCAGCCCTCGTTGGAGACCACCGGCCGTGTCGGGTCGAGGGCCCTGGTCAGGGCCGCGAGGGCCGCCGCGTAGTTGCGCTGCGCGGTGCTGTGCGCGACGTCCGACAGGCCCCAGCTCTCGTTGACCGGCACCCAGGTGACGATCGAGGGGTGGCTGCGGTCGCGCCGTACCAAGTCAAGCCACTCGCGCGTGAGCAACTCGACGGCCTCGGTGCCGTACTCGTACGCCGCACCGGTCTCGCCCCAGACCAGCAGGCCGAGCCGGTCCGCCCAGTACAGGAACCTGGGGTCCTCGGCCTTCTGGTGCACCCGGACCGCGTTGAAGCCCATCGCCTTGATCAGCTCGACCTCGCGGCGCAGTTCCGCGGTGCCGCGGGAGGCGAGCAGTGTGTTCGGCCTGTATCCCTGGTCGAGTACCGAACGGACGTAGTACGGGCGGTCGTTGAGGAGGAAGGCGCCACGGCCGACAGCCGCGCTGCGCAGGCCGAAGTAGCTGTCGACGGCGTCCGCGGCCTCAGAAAACCCAGAGGCCTCGGGAGCCTCAGAGGTTCCCGAGGTTTCTGAGGCCCCGCCCGGACCGGACACCCCGGATTCCCGCACGACGACCCGCGCGTCCACGAGTACCGGCGACTCGGGCCGCCACCACAGGTCCTCGCGGTCGATGCCGTTGCCCAGGGCGGGGATCGCGATGTCGATCCGGGTACGGCGCTCCGCCGTCACGGTCGAGGACTCCGCCAGCACGCGGTCGCCGACGCGCAGCGCGACGTCCACGGTGAGCGGCCGGCTCGGCCGGCGGGCCAGGGTGAGTTCGGCGACGACGCCGTGCGTCGGGTCGGGGACCCACGCCAGGTCGGTGATGTGCTGGGCGGGGACGGTCTCGGTCCACACGCTCTGCCAGATGCCGGTGGTCCGTTCGTACCAGACGGCGTGCGGGCGCTCCTGCCAGTCCTGCTTGCCGCGCGGGACGGCGAGGTCGGCGGGGTCGTCCTCGGCGCGGACCACGAGCACGTGCTCGGCCGCGTCCGGCCGCATGGCATCCGTGACGTCGGCGGTGAAGGGCGTCTGCCCGCCGGTGTGTTCGGCGACGAGCCGGCCGTCGAGCCAGACCCGTGCGCGGTGGTCGACCGCCCCGAAGTGGATCAGCGTCCGGTGGCCGCCGGCCTCGGCCGGAGCCAGGGCCGCGTGCGGTATGCGGCGGCGGTACCAGACGACCGGGTGCGGCGCGGTGTCACCGATGCCGGAGGCGGGCGACTCCGGAGGGAACGGAACCGTGATCTCCCGGTCGAATCCGCCCCCCGCCTCCTTGGAGAACCACGCGGCGCGCTCCCCCTCGTCGGCGTCGTCGTACCCGAACTCCCAGGTGCCGTCCAGACTCGTCCACCGCTCGCGGCAGAGCATGGGCCTCGGGTACGAACCGTCCTGCTCACTCGCCCTCACGGGGCCTCCTTCGTCTTCTGGTCGCCGACCATGGATTTCGTACAATCGAAGTCCGCTCATCATGAGTGATCGTTTGCAACGATGCAACAATGTGGCGGCCGTCGCCGTGTGCCGCCGCCCTACCGGAGGTGTACGACCGTTGGCCAGAGTGCGTATGCGGGATGTGGCCGAACACGCCGGCGTGTCGGTGCGGACGGTGTCCAACGTGGTCAGCGGGTACACGCACGTCAGCCCTCAGACGAGGGCGCGGGTGCAGCGCTCGCTGGACGAGCTCGGCTACAAGATGGACTTCCTGGCCAAGGGCCTGCGCTCGGGGCGCACCGGGTTCGTCGCCCTCGCTGTGCCCTACCTCGCGGAGCCCTACTTCGCGGAACTCGCCCAGGCCGTCATCAGGGCCGCAGCGCGGCGGGGCATCACGGTGCTGGTCGAGTCGACCGAGGGCGACCCGGAGGCCGAGCGGCGCATCCTGGCGGGGGGCCTGACCAACGTCGCGGACGGCGTGCTCTTCAGCGCCCTCACCGTGCCCGCCGCCGACGCCGCGGCCACCACCTCGGACTTTCCGCTCGTCATGCTCGGTGAACACGACATCGGCGACCACTTTCCTCGGGTGGGCATCGACAACGTCGCCGCGGCCCGCGCGGTCGTGGAGCACCTGGTCGAGCAGGGCTGCCGACGGATCGTCGCGCTCGGCCGCAACGGCAGCGAGAACGGGCGCCAGCGTGCCGAGGGCTACCGGCAGGCGCTGTCCGCCGCGGGAGTGCGCCGGGTCAACTGGCTGGTCGTACCGGTCGACGACTGGAACCGCGCACAGGGCTACGAGGCGGTGCGCGGCCTGCTGGACGGCAGCGGCCCGCTGCCGGACGCCGTCTTCGCCTTCAACGACGCGCTCGCGGTCGGCGCCCTCCGCGCGCTCGACGCCTCCGGGGTGCGGGTGCCCGACGAGGTCGCGGTGGCCGCGATCGACGACGTCCCGGAGTCCGCGTACACGCACCCGCCCCTCACCTCCATCGCCCCCGACCTGGACGTCATCGCGGAGCGCGCGCTCAGCCTGCTGGAGGAGCAGGGGCAGCGCTCGGGCGGCGGTGGTGCCGGGAGCGCGCGCCAGGAGGCCACGCCCTTCCAGCTGGTCGTACGCGAGTCCTCGCGGCGGTCGGGGCGGCGGCCGTGACGCTCCACGGTCGGGCGACGGCGGTGCGGCCCCGCGGCCCGCGGAGGCGGGACGACGGCCGGGGTCAACTGGCGTCCCGATGAGGAGCGTTGGCCGGCATATGGCTTGGCGGGGCACCGGGTTCGCGGCCCCGGCCGTGACCGGGTGCGCCGCGAGCCGTGCGGTTTCTGGACGTGCGGGTTCCGGGGGAGTGGCGATCAGTTTCCGCTCCTCTATTGCATCGATGCAAATGATGTGCCACCGTCTCCGCCAACGACTTCACATCGAAACAACCGCTTCACATCGAAGCAACGAGTCGCATCGAGGACAACGAAGTGGATAACCCCATGAGCGGAGCGATGACGCGCCGGCGCCTCCTGGCTCTCGGCGGCGGTCTGGCCCTGACCGGGGGCCTGTCGGCGTGCTCATCCCCGCTGGCGTCCGGCCTGACGGGTGCGCAACCGGACACCGCGGACGTCATCTTCTGGAACCTGTTCACCGGCGGTGACGGCGCCAACATGGTGCTGATGGAGAACGCGTTCCGAAAGGAGCACCCCGGCGTCACGGTCGAGGCGACCGTACTGGGCTGGGGAAACCCGTACTACACCAAGCTGGCCCTGGCCACGGCCAGCGGTACACCGCCGGACGTGGGCATATCCCACCTCTCACGGCTGCCCCTGCTGGCCGCGGCCGGCCTGCTGGAACCCATCGACGACGCGGGCGTCGGCGACCTGGGCGTCACGGCGGACCGGTTCACCCCTGCCGCCTGGAAGAAGGCCACCGTGAACGGCACGGTGTACGCGGTGCCGCTGGACACCCACCCCTTCGTGCTCTACTACAACGTGGACCTGGCGAAGAAGGCCGGACTCCTCGACACGTCGGGGAACGCCCTGAAACCCATGAAGGGCAAGGCCCAGTTCGTCGACGCGCTCAAGGCGATGAAGGACGCGGGCGCCTCCTACGGCGCGGCGATGTCCATCACCGCCGACCCGGCGACGGCCTGGCGCTACTTCAGCATGGTGTACTCCGGCCTCGCAGGGCCCGTCGTCACCGACTCCGGTACCGCGGTCGACATCGACGCCGACGCGATGGAGGAGACCTTCGCCTTCATGCAGAGCATCACGGGCCCCGGCCTGATGCCGAAGGAACTGAACGGCTCCGGCGCCAACGTCCTGTTCAGCACCGGCAAGGCGGGCTTCCTCTTCGACGGGGAGTGGCAGATCCCCTCGTACCGCCTCGTCAAGGGACTCCACTTCAACGTGGTGCCCTTCCCAGCGCTGCTCGGGCCCGAACCGGTGGCGTACGCGGACTCGCACGCGTTGGTCGTCCCGCGCAACCCGCGGCGCTCGTCGGCCCGTACCGCGCAGGCGGCCCGGTTCATCAAGAGCCTCCTCGACCACAGTGCCACCTGGGCGCAGGGCGGCCACGTCCCCGCCTGGCTGCCGGTCCAGCGCAGCAAGGGGTTCCTCGGCCAGTCGCCGCAGCGCAACTACGTGCAGGCCGCCTTCGACGCCCAGTACGACCCGGTGGCCTGGTACACGGGCGCCGGCTCAGATTTCCAGAACACGGTGGGCGCCACGATCATCGAGGTTCTCGCCGGCCGGCTCGGCCCCAGGAACGCCGTCGCCGCGATGCGCGCCGACCTCAAGCGCTACACCACGGCCCGACCGCCGGTCACGATGAAGTGAGAGGCTCCTCATGACGACCGTCACCACCACGCGACCGGCACCCCGTCCGGTGCCCGTCAGGGCGGTGGGCGACCGACCGCCCCGCTCCGATCGGCGGGCAGGCCTGCTGCTCAGCGCCCCGTTCCTGATCGTCTACCTGGTGTTCCTGGTCGGCCCGCTGCTCATGGGCATCGTCTTGAGCTTCTTCAACACCACCACCGTCAAGGACGGCCTGGGCGGCTGGGTCGGTGTGTCGAACTACACGAAGGTGCTGCGGGACTCCCTCTTCTGGGACGCCATGTGGCACTCCGTCCTGTTCACCCTGATCACCACTCCGCTGCTGGTGGTCCTCGCCCTGCTGACCGCCATCCTCGCGTCCCGCGTCCGCCGCGGGCGGGTCTTCTACCGGCTGGCGTTCTTCGCGCCGTACGTCGTGCCCTCGTCCGTCGTCGCGCTGATCTTCCTGTGGATCTACACGCCCCAGGTCGGCCTGCTCCCCAAGCTGTTCGGGGCGGTCGGCCTGACCTCGCCCGACTTCATCGGCAGCACGTCCGGCGGCTGGACCGCGGTGATCCTGATGACGCTGTGGTGGACCTTCGGCTTCAACTTCGTCCTCTACACCGCGGGAATCCAGGACATCCCCGGAGACGTGTACGAGGCCGCCGCCATCGACGGGGCGAGCCCCTGGCAGCAGATCCGCCTCATCACCGTCCCGCTGCTGAACCCCACCACCAGCCTGGTGCTGATCCTCCAGATCCTGGCGTCGCTGAAGGTCTTCGACCAGATCTACCTGTTGCTCGGCGGTGGCCCGAACCAGTCCACGCGGCCCGTCATCGAGTACATCTACGACACCGGCTTCACCTCCTACCGAGGGGGCTACGGCGCCGCGGCGACCATGGTCTACTTCGTCATCATCGTCGCCGTGTCGGCCGCCTGGTACGGGCTGCGCCACCGCCTCGCGACCCGTGCCGCCCGGCGTTCAGGGCCCGGCACCGCCCCCCGTACCGGCACTGTCACCGCGCCCCGCGCCGCGGACTGAGCGGAGGAACCCTTGAGCACCATCACCCAGCCGCGGCGCACCACGGCTGCCGGTCCACGGACCGTCAACGGCGCGAAACTCTTCAACCAGCTGTGCGCGGTGTGCCTGACCCTGTTCGCGCTGATCTGGCTCGTGCCCTTCGCGTGGGCGATCATCACATCGCTCCGCACGGACGGCTCGATCACCCAGAAGCCGCTGTCCCCGTTCGCCGGCGGCTGGTCGCTGCACGCCTATTCCTACGCCTGGCACAACTACCCGATCGGCTCCTGGTACCTCAACAGCCTGGTCATCGGCGCGCTCGCGGTCGTCTTCACCGTGGCCTTCTGCTCGATGGCGGGATTCGCCCTCGCGTTCCTCCGCTTCCCGGGCCGCGTCGCGGTCGTCGGACTCGTCACGGCAGGGCTCATGCTGCCGACCGAGGCCCTGGTGCTGCCGCAGTTCGTCGAGTACCGGTCGCTCCACCTGCTCGGCACCTACTGGGCCCTGGTGCTCCCCTCGGTCGCCGCGCCGGTGTCGGTGTTCATCTTCCAGGCGTTCTTCAAGGGCATCCCGCGCGCCCTGATCGAGGCCGCCCGCATCGACGGCGCGAGCTGGTGGCGGATCTACCGGACGGTGTGCATGCCCATCTGCCGCCCGGCCATCGCCACGGTGTCGATCCTGACCTTCATCAGCTCGTGGAACGCGTTCCTGTGGCCCCTGCTGGTACTCAACCAGACCAAGTCGCAGACGGTCCCGGTGGGCCTGGCCTCCCTGGTCAACAACAGCAACATCCAGTACGCCGAGGTCATGGCGTCCTCCGTGCTGGGATTCCTGCCGCTCATCGCGGTGTTCCTGGTCTTCCAGCGGCAGATCGTGCAGGGAGTGGCCACGACGGGGCTCAAGTAGCCTCGTGGAGCGGTCCGGCTGCCCGGCGAGGCGCGGGGAGAGGGCGCGGCGGCGCGATCCGGTCCGGGCCCGTGCCGCGCCGCGTGGTCCAGGACCGGCCGGACGAGCCTGGCGGCGCCGCCCGGGCCGGGACGTTCAGCCGAGGATGAAGTCGGTGAGGGCGGCGGCCACGGCTTCGGGCTGCTCGTCGGGAATGAAGTGCCCGGCGCCGGGCCCCACGACTCCCGTGGTGTCGTCGGCCCACGGGCTGATGGAGGCCGCCATGTCCGGGATCGAGCCGTGGCTGCTGGAGATTCCGAGGACGGGCACCGTCAGGTGCCGCCGCCTGAGCGACGCGTGGTTCCTGCGCGCCGACTCGGCGGCGTCCCGGTAGTAGGCGAGAGAGGCGCGAAGGCCGCCGTCCGCGGCGACGGCCGCCGCGTAGTGGTCGAGATCGGCGTCGTCGAACGTGTCGTGAGAGAGGGCCTTCACTTTCAGGAACCAGCCGACGTAGTCCCGTTCGCGGCCGGCGAGCAGGGTCTCGGGCAGGTCGGGCACCAGGTGGAACGCGAAATGCCAAGTCTTCCACGCCAGGTCCGGGTCGGTGGGGATCGCCTCGGGGAGGGTGATACCGGGAATCCCGGCGTCGAGCAGTGCCACCCCGCGCAGCCGGCTCTCGAACTTGAGCGCGAGGGAGAAGGCGACCCAGGCGCCGACATCGTGGGCGGCCAGCCAGTAGTCCGACACTCCGAGCGCGTCCACGGCGGCGTGGACGTGCGCGGCGACCGTGTGTGTGTCGTAGCCGCGCGGCGGACGCTCGGAGTGGCCCTGACCCGGCAGATCGACCGCGATGACGTGGAACCTGTCGGCGAGGCCGGGCATGACCTTGCGCCATGCCCACCAGGTCTGCGGGAATCCCGCGAGCAGGACCACGGCGGGGCCGGCCGGCGGGCCGCCTTCGACGGCATGGAGGCGGACGCCGCCGGCGTCGACCCAGCGGTGGGTGAATCCCGCCAGGTCGGGCAGGGGCAGATCGCGGACAGGGTTGCTTTCGCTGACGTGCCGAGCGCTGGTCGCGGGGTCAGTCACGGGGTTCCTCCGTCGGTGTGGGGTGTCCTGTTTCGGCGCTCGTGCCGGGCCGGGTCCACGAGCGCGATGCGGATGAGGGGAACGGCCGGCGCGGCGCCCGCGTCCGGTTCCCCGCGGGGGTCGCGCCTCGTGCCTCGTGCTGTCGCGAGGAGTGGGGGACCGCCCAGCCATGACCATGCCGGGACGCTAACACATCTTGAACTGATTGGTTCAAGATAGACTCGGTACGGCCCGGAACACCGACCCACCGGCAGGGGAGTGCCCCATGGCAGGCAAGAAGCAGTTCGACATGGACGCGGCGCTCGACGCCGCGATGATCCGGTTCTGGAGCGCCGGCTACGCCGACACCTCGGTGGACGATCTCTCCCGGGCGACCGGTCTGAACCGCAGCTCCCTCTACTCCTCGTTCGGCGACAAGGACGCGCTCTTCCTGCGCTGCCTGGACCGCTATGCCGCGCGCTACGGCGACACGTACGACGCCGCCCTGTCGTGCGCGGCTTCGGAACCGCTTGCCGCTGTCCGCGCGTTCTTCGACGTCACGCTTGAGCGCATCGCCGATCCCGGCCTGCCGGACGGGTGCCTGATCGCCCAGTCGGCCATGGCCATTCCGGTGCTGAGCCAGAGCGTCGCGACGCACGCGAAGGAGGCGCTGGGCTTCCAGCGCTCACGTCTCCTCTCCGCCCTGAAGGCCGGCGGACTGACCGCCGAGGACGCCGAGGCCTTCGCTGAACACGTGGCCGCCGTGAACCAGTCCCTCGCCGTCATGAGCAGAGCGGGGGCCGGCCCGGCGCAGCTCCTGGCCATCGTGGGCGTCACCCTCGACGCGCTGGCAGGGGCGCTGCGCACCCGCACGTAGCGCCGCGCGCCGACCCGCGGTGCGCCCCGGCGCTCTCGGAGGGAGTTGGCGCGCCGGTCGCCGGGCCGGGAAGGCGTCCGGCCACGCCGTACGGAGGTGATCGCGGTCACGTCGACCGCAGTGCCCGGATCTCCCCTGCGGCCCGGAGCGCCTCTACGGTGCCGGGGAGCCGGACACGGGGCACGGGGGCTTTCACGCGTGCTCGTCTTCCGCCTGGCCGACTCCGGGTCGGGAGGCGTCGTCCTCCAGGAAGCCGAGCCCTCGCAGCCAGTCGTCGTCGAAGACCTTGGAAAGGTAGTTGCGGCCGGAATCCGGCAGGAGCACGACGACGAGGTCCGACGGGCCGAGCCCGGCCGCCACCCGCACGCTCGCCGCCACAGCGGTGCCGGCCGAGCCGCCGACCAGCAGCCCCTCCTCGCGGGCCAGGCGCCGTGCGGTCAGCAGGGAATCACGGTCGCTGATCCGCTCGAACCGGTCCACGACCGCCGGGTGGTAGGACTCCGGCCAGGTGTCGTCCACCGTGTCCGGGTGACGGAAGCGCCCGATGCTCTCCACGGAGTACGGGCCCCCGTCGCCGCCCGAGTAGACCGACGCCTCCGGGTCGGCCCCGACGACCGTCACACGGCCGCCGCTGACCTCCTTGAGGTATTCGCCGATCCCCGTGATGGTGCCGCCGGTGCCGATACCGCACACCAGATGGGTGATCCGTCCGTCGGTCTGCCGCCAGATCTCGGGCCCGGTGGTGCCGTAGTGGGCCCGCGGGTTGTCCGGGTTGTCGTACTGGTTGGCCAGCCAGCCGCCCGGGGTCCCGGCGGCGATCCGGGCTGCCACCGAGTGCACGTGGTCAGGGTGTTCGCGCGGCACATCGGTGGGACAGACGACGACCTCGGCACCGTAGGCGCGCAGGATCGCGATCTTCTCCGCGCTGCTCTTCTCCGGAACCGCGAACACGCACCGGTAGCCGCGCTGCGCGGCGATCATGGCGAGTCCGACCCCCGTATTGCCCGAGGTGCCTTCGACGATGGTGCCACCGGGCCGCAACACCCCTGCCTTCTCGGCCGCTTCGACCATCCACAGCGCGGGGCGGTCCTTCACGCTGCCGCCGGGGTTCACGTACTCCAGTTTCGCGTAGACCGGGGCGGCTGCCGTGCCGGTGACGCGGTTGAGCCGCACCAGCGGGGTGTTGCCGACGACATCGGCCAGGGAGGCGTGGACGTCCAATGCAGTGCTCCTTCGCAGTGCTCCTCGCGTGGGTCCGTGCCCTCTCCCCGTGCCGGGCCGCGGCGGAGTGCGCCCGGGCAAGAGGCACGCACGGTGTTCGGCGCGCGGCCAGGAACGAGCAGGCGGACAACGGACGGGCATGTCCCGACCAGGCTAACGGCGGTTCGCCGGCCATCGGCCACCGGCCGTACGGGACAGCGCGGGACAGCCGGTTCAGGGCCCTGGTTCTTCAGGTTCGTGTACCGCGTCGGGCACGGCGACAGCGGCACGCGCCGGCGCGTGCCGGATTCGGGTGCGGTCTGCGGTACGGGGCCGGTGCGGTCACCCGGCCACGGTAGCCGGGCGGGGCCGGGTGCGACGAGAGTGCGCGGGCGTACGGGGCCCAGTGGAAGGCCTCTACGCCCGTGGTGACACCTGTAACGGTGCAGGTCAGTGGCGCGACGTTGCACGTGCGTGAAGATTCGCCACCGCGCCGCGGGACATGTCCGGGCGGCCCGGCCACCCGGCGGGGTGCGCTCTTGACAGGTCCTGCCGTCCGCCCGCGTACGTTCCCGGGGCGGCGTGCCTGGACGAAGCGGCGGCACGTGGACCTGTGCCGGACCCACGCCGCGCTCTGTCGCTGAGCCCCTCTCCCCGCCTCATCTCCAAGACCTGCGCACCGTGAGCATCCGCCCTCCCGGCCCGGGCGGGCCCGTATGCCTGCGAGATCCGGCTCGCGCATGAAGGGGCCGGGAGCGCCGCGCGCCGTGACGTCGCGGTGCTCCCGGCCCCTGCCGGGCGGGGCGGCCGATTACGCGGTCGCCACGGCGAACACGTGCATCACACCTCCGGACACCGCCGACGGCAGTGTCACGCTCGCCAGCTGCTTGCCCGCCTGGAGAGCGATGGGCGCGGTCGCGAAGATGTCCGTCCCCACCGGGTCGGCGGTGCTGCCCTGCACATCGCGGTAGGTGGTCTTCAGCGCCACGGTGTTGCCGAACGACGGCTGGTCCGCACCACCGCTCAGCGTCCAGTCGCTGAAGCCGACATCCGCCTGCTGCGTCGTGCCGTCCGTGTACGTCAGCGTGACCGTACCCTCGGCCGACCCCTCGGCCGCGCTGCCGAGCAGGCTCAGCTTCGTCGCTCCGGAGACCGGCGTCACCGACACGGCCTGGCCCGGGGCCGGCGCTCCCGGCGTGACCTGGATGTTGTCCGGGTCACCCGTCTTCACGTCGGGCCAGGTGAAGTCGAAGCCGTTCGCGGACACCGTGCCGCCGGGGGCCGCGCCCGCGTCCGCCAGCGCCTGAGCGGAGTAACTCCAGCCCTCACCGTCGAAGTTGGCCGTCGGATTCGTGTCGTCCGAGATACCCCGGCTGTTGAGGTTCCAGAGCACACTGTTCTGGGGCGCGACCGTCACCGAGACGGACGCACTCTGCAGTGTCCTGCCTTTGGCGGTGAAGGCGACGGGCACGGTGTAGAAACCCGGCTTGGTCCCGGAGCTCGCCGACACGGAGACCTTCGCGTCGGCCGAACCGCCGGCGGGCACCGCGAGGCTGCCCTGTGACGGCGTGACGGTGAGGCCCGCGGGCGGTGTGGCCGTCCAGCGGACCGTGGTCGCCTTGTCGTCCAGCGTCTGCGCCTTGACGGTCGTGGTGGCGGAGCCCTGACCCGGCGCGGTCTTCAGCCCGTTGGTGCCGACACCGGTGAACAGGCGCGTGCCGCCACCGGGGAACGACGGCGGAGCGTCCGAGGCGGTGCTGCCCCAGGACGTGTTGGGCGTGCTGCCCAGCGTGTAGTCGACCGTGCCGCCCTTGTTGACGAACGAGGCGGGCAGCCACGGCTTGTCGGACCTCTTGCCGTTGGTCTTCAGCGACTGAATGTACGTGTTGCTCGCCGACGCCGCGGGCGCGTTGACCGTGATGGTCCTGCCGTGCCCGGTGTGGACCACCGCACGCGGGAACAGAGGTGCGGAGAGCACCATCTCGGAACGGCTCGGAACCTGCGGGTACATGCCGAGCGCGGAGAAGACGTACCAGGACGACATGGTGCCGGCGTCGTCGTTGCCGGGGATGCCGCCGGGGCCGTTGGTCCACAGCTGGTCCATCTCGGCCCGGACCGTCTGCTGCGTCTTGTACGGGGCGCCGAGGTAGTCGTACAGGTAGGGGGCGTTGATGTCGGGCTCGTTGGTCGGGTCGTACTTGGTGCCGTCCTTCGCGGAGAAGTCGAACGACCCGTCGGCGGCGTGGAAGAAGTCGTCCAGGCGCTGCGTCGCCTTCTTGTCGCCGCCCATGGCCGAGGCGAGGCCGGCCACGTCCGAGTAGACCATCCAGGTGTAGCGCGCGCTGGTGCCCTCGACGAAGCCGCTGCCGGTGTCCGGTGTGAACGTACCGGCCCAGGTGCCGTCGGACTGGCGGTCGCGGATGTAGCCGCCCTGCGGCGTCGCGTTGGGGTCGAAGACGTTCGTCCAGTTGCCGGACCGGGTGAGGAAGGCCTTCTGGTCCTTCTTGTCGCCCGTCGCCCCCGACAGTTGCGAGAGGCCGAAGTCGGCGGCCGAGTCCTCCAGCGTCTCGGCGGCACCGCCCCAGCAGTGGCAGTTGTCCGCGGGCACGTAGCCGAGCTTCAGGTACTGGTCGAGAGCGGGCCGCTGGCCGGTGCACTCGACGTTGCACCCCGCGCTGCTGCCGTCGTCCGCGGTCGGCACGGTGGCCGCCTTCACCAGGGACTTGAGGGCACCCTTCACGTCGAAGTCGTGCCCGCCGAAGGCGTAGATGCCGGCGAGAGCGGCGTCGGACGGGTCGCCGGACATGACGCTCGTCTTGCCGTTCTCCAGCAGCCAGCGGTCCCACTCACCGCCGCGCTGTTTCGCGTAGTTGAAGAGGGACTGCGCGTAGTCGCTGCCGGCCTTGGGGGAGAGCAGCGTGAGCAGCTGGACCTGCGCCCGGTACTGGTCCCATCCGGAGAAGGTCCCGTACTGCGCCTTCTGGCCCTTGGCTAGCTTGTGCGCCTTCCGGTCCGCGCCCAGGTACTGGCCGTTGACGTCGCTGGTGAGCGTGGGCTCCAGCATGGAGTGGTACAGGGCGGTGTAGAAGGTGGTGCGCTGATCGTCGGTGCCACCGCCGACCTGGACCTTGGCCAGCGCCTGCCGCCAGGCCGCCGCGGCCCGGGACTTGACGGCGCCGAACGTCCTCGACGGAGGGTTCTCGGCCCGGAGGTTCCGCTCCGCGTTCTGCTCGCTGACGTAGCTGACGGCCACCTTCGCCTGGACGTTCTTGGTCCCCTGCTTGAAGGTGACGTAGCCGCCCGAGCCCTTGCCCGCCACCGGATTGCCCGAGGAGCTGTAGCCGGTGCCGCCGTCGGCGGAGGTCGACCCGGCCTTCACGGTGTCGTCCTTCCACGTACCGACCTCGGCGAACGGCTTGTCGAAGTGGGCGGTGAAGTACAGCGTGTACACGTCGTGGCGGTTGTTGGCGCTCTGCGGGCCGCAGAAGTTGCCCGCGGTGACCGAGCCCGTCACCGTCCTCGTCGCGGCGTTGATGTGGACGTCCGCGTCCGTGCTGCCGCTCTCGGAGTTGGAGGTGCGGAACAGCATGGTCGCCGGCTTGTCGCCGGGGAACCCGAACCGGCCCGTTCCGGTGCGGTCGGTGGTGGTCAGCTCCGCGCTCGCGCCGCTGTCGAGCCCGACCTTGTAGTAGCCGGGGCTCGCGGTCTCGTTCGCGTGGGAGAACGTCGAGGCGTAGGTCGCGTCCTTCGTGTCCGAGCTGGGGGAGGAGGTCACGTCGCCCACGTACGGCATGATCGGGATGTCGCCGTTGGCGCCGGAACAGCCCACGCCGTTGAGGTGGGTGAGGCTGAACCCCCGGATCTTGGTGGCGTTGTACTGGTAGCCCCCGGGAGCGGGCGTGGACACCTGGTTTCCCGTCGAGTTCTGGGGGCTCCACGCGAGCATGCCCAGCGGATTGACGGCGCCGGGGTAGGTGTTCCCCGCGTTGGAGGTGCCGATCATCGGATTCACGTACGGCACCGGGTTGGTGACCGTGCCGTGCCCCGCGGTCGCGGCAGAGGCCGGCGCCGCGGTCAGCGCGAGTCCGAGGGCTGCCGTGGGGGGGGCCCCCCCCGCGGGGGGCCCCCCCCCCCCGGCGGCCCGGGGGGGGGGGCGGGGCCGCCCCCCCGGGGGCGGGGCCCCGGGGGCCCCCCGGCGCGGGCCGGTGTCCTGGCCGAAGG
>NZ_JAIUKE010000137.1 GCF_020176795.1 Streptomyces sp. 8L | reverse complement strand
TCCCCCCCGCCGGGGCCCTCTGTTGTTGGGGGGGGCGGCGCACCGGGGGGGGGGTGCCCTTGGGGGTGAGGGGCGCCGCCGGGCCCCGCGGGCGCCGGGGGGGGGGGGGGGCGCCCCCCGCGACGGAGGCGAGCCCCGCGCTTCTCAGTCGGCGCCGTCTGGAGGCCGTCCGGCGCTCCTGGGTGTCTGACACCGTTCCTGCCCTTCGCTGTGAGGAAGGCAACGCGACCGGACGGGAGCGGGAGCAGACGTCCGACAACGTTGTCAGTATTGGAGAGGATGCTCTCCGGTTGATCACGAAGTGTCAAGGGCGTTCGGCGTGCGGATGCGGGGCGCCCTGACGTGCCATGAGCCGACGTGAAGCGCCATGAGGCGACGCGAGGTGAGACGCGATATGCGACGCGCGCGACGCGACGGGTGCGCCCATGGCAGGCGGGTCGTGGCCGGCGTGCTGCCGTGGACGGGCCGCGGGGGAGCGCCCCTCAGCCTCGGCGGGAGCCTTGGTCGTCGGGGATGACCGGCTCGGAAGCGGCGTCGAGCGCGTCCAGCACCGCGTCGCCGTTCGCCCTCGCCCATTCGGTCAGCATGTGGATCGGGTCGATCAGCGTGGCCCCGAGCGGGGTGAGTTCATACTCGACGCGAGGCGGCACCTCGGCGTAGGCGTGGCGGCGGACGAGTCCGTGCGCCTGGAGCCGCCGGAGCGTCTGGGTGAGCACCTTGCGGGAGATGCCGCCGATCAGCTCGATCAGCTCGCCATGGCGCACCGGGCCCTCGCTGAGGCCGTAGAGCACGACCGCCGTCCACTTGTCGGCGATGAGCTCGACCGCGAGACGCGCCGGGCAGTCGGCGAGAAAGGGGCCGCCGGGACCGAAACCGCTCATGGCGCCAAAGGTACCTGCCGGTTCCAGTCGGAAACCTAGCCTTGAGTCCTCTTCCCCTTTCCGATTCCCCTTTCCGAGCCAGGAGAGTCATGCGCGTCATCACCCAGCAGACGCTCGGCGGCCCCGAGGTACTCACCGTCGTGGACGCGCCCGAGCCCCGGCCCCGTCCCACCGAAGTCCTCGTCCGCGTCAAGGCGATCGGGCTGAATCCGCTGGAGGCACGCCTGCGCGCCGGCGAGTTCCCGCTGATCGGCAAACCGCCGTTCGTTCTCGGCTGGGACATCAGCGGTGTCGTGGACGAGGCGCCGGGCACCTGGCGGTTCAGGCCGGGCGACGAAGTGTTCGGGATGCCGCTGTTCCCGCAGGCGGCGAACGGGTACGCCGAGGCCGTGTCGGCGCCGGCGCTGCACCTGGTGCGCAAGCCGGCCTCCCTCTCGCACGTCGAGGCGTCGGCGCTGCCGGTCGTCGGGCTGACGGCGTGGCAGGGCCTGGTCGACCTCGCAGGCGTACGGGAGGGCGACCGCGTCCTGGTCCACGGCGGTGGCGGCGGGGTCGGCCACGTCGCGATCCAGATCGCGAAAGCGCTCGGCGCGTACGTGATCGCCACCGCGAGCGGAAGCAAGCGGAAGTTCGTCGAGGGGCTCGGCGCCGACGAGGTGGTCGACTACACGGCGGCCCACTTCACCGGGGCGGTCCGCGACATCGACGTCGTGCTCGACACGATCGGCGGCGACACCGCCGAGCGGTCGCTCGACGTGCTCCGCCCGGGCGGCCACCTGGTGACGGCGGTCGCCGAGGAGGACACGGCGCTCATCGCCAGGTACGAGGCGGCCGGCATGCGGTTCAGCGGCATCGCGGTCGACCCCGACCAGGTCGCCCTGCGCGGTCTCGTCGCACTCGTCGAGCAGGGCAGGCTCCGGGTCCACGTCCAGGAGACGTTCCCGTTCGAGCGCGTAGCCGACGCACACCGGCTGCTCGACGGCGGCCACCTCCAGGGCAAGCTCGTGCTCACCCTCTGATCCCGTCGCGCGGCGGTCCCGTCGCGGCCCCGCGCGCGGCCGACTCCGTCGTTCGCGCCTTCGGGAGTGTCCGCGAAGTCGCGCCTTCGGGGCCGCCACCGCGCCGAGGGTTCGGCGGGTGATCCACCGTCCGGGGCCGGCGCACTGTGCTGTATCCGAGAGAGCCTCCACGGCGATGTTGTGGTCAGGTCATCGGACGTCTTCGGAGGTGCGTGAGAGCGTGAACTCCCCTGGCCCGCCTGGAGGGTGGACGACAAGCTGTCCGTGCGGGGAGTCCGCACCCAGTCGCGGAGTTACGGCGCCGGCCGGGCGGCGCGGCGCGCCTGTGGCAACTGGTGTCACGCCCATTGACAGACAGCAGTCCACCCTCGAATCATCGGATCTATGGCCGATCTCCCCAGACGTCAAGTCATCGCTGTCGCGGTGGCAGCCGCGGCAGGCGCGGCTCTCGCCTCCCCGACCAACGCGTATGCGAACTCTCTGGCACGATCTCCGCAGGACCCCGACGCACGTGCGCACGGCGGTGGTTGGTCCGACGCCCCCGCCGCGGTCCCCGTTCCGCTCGATCAGTGGGCGGACAACGACGGGATCGACACCGCCGGCACGCCCGGCGGCGACTTCGACGGCTCCGGCTACACCTACCCGGGCGAGGAACTCCCGTCCGGTGAGACGACCGTGGACGGCATCCGCTTCGTCTTCCCGTCCTCCACGGCGGGCGGGAACAACAACGTCGTCGCCTCGGGACAGCGCCTCGACCTGCCCCCGGGACGCTACCTCTCCGCGATCTTCCTCACCGCATGCAGCTACGGGCAGACCTCCGGATCTGCGACGTTCCACTACGACGACGGAACCACCTCGCAGGCGGCGCTCGGCGGTCCCGACTGGTACGCGGGCAGCGGGTCCCTGGTGGCGCCCTACCGCTACGACCCGTCCGGAGCCAAGGACGAGCACCCGGTCGTCATCGCGACGGCGGAGACCGCCCTGGACCCGGCCAGGCAGGCGGTGGCCGTGACCCTGCCCGTCACAGGACCCGCGCGGGCCGGCACCGCCGCACTCCACGTCTTCGCGCTGTCGCTCCAGCCCGCGGCCGACGGGCGCGCCCTGGCGCTGCGCGGGATACGCGCGACGACCACCACACTGCCCGACGGTTCGCAGAGCGTGGAGGCGACCGTGGTGAACGCGGGCAGCGCCGCGGTCCTCGCCGCGGACGGGCTCAGGCTGACTGTCGACGTACCCGGCGCCCGGACCGTGGCACCGGCCGCCGTCGGCCGTCTCGGCCCGGGAGAGCAGGCACGTGTCCGCATCGGCATCCGCCCCGGCGCGGAGACGCCCCCGGGCACCGCGGCCACGGGCAGTGTGGTGGCCGCGAGCCGCGGCCGGACCGTGGCCTCGGCGAAGCAGCGCCTCACCCTCGGCGTTCCCGACTTCCAGCCGACCGACGTCTCGCTGGCCACGCATCAGGCTCCGTACTGGTTCCAGGACGCCAAGTTCGGCATCTTCATCCACTGGGGCGTCTACTCCGTGCCGGCCTGGGCGCCGGTGGGTGTCCAGTACGCGGAGTGGTACTGGCAGCAGATGCAGGACCCGTCCAACCCGGTCTACGCCCACCACCGCGACATCTACGGCGAGGACTTCGCCTACGACGACTTCATCCCGCGCTTCCGTGCCGAGCGCTTCGACCCGCGTGCCTGGGTCGAGCTCTTCCGCGACGCGGGGGCCCAGTACCACGTACTGACCTCGAAGCACCACGAGGGCTTCGCCCTCTGGGACACCAAGCTCTCCGACCGCAACGCCGTCAGGATGGGCCCGAAGCGGGACCTCGTGAAGGAGCTCTTCGACGCCTCGAAGCGCTATACGCCCGAACTCCACCGGGGTCTGTACTTCTCCATGCCCGAGTGGTTCAACCCGGACGATCCCTGGGAAGGGCACGCACCGCGCAACCCCTACACGCTCGAGCCCCTGCCGTACACGGGCTACACCGCGGGCAAGGATTACGTCGAGGGCTATCAGGCGCTCCAGATGCTGGAGTTGGTCGACGGCTACGACCCCGAGATCATCTGGTGCGACATCGGCGGCGCGAACGACAGCCACCACGTCCTGGCCGAGTACTTCAACCACGCGAAGAACCGGCGGCGGCCGATCGAGGTCACCGTCAACGACCGGTCGGGCATCGGGCCCCACGACTTCACGACCCCCGAGTACACCACCTACGACTCGGTCGTGACGGCCAAGTGGGAGGCGAGCCGGGGCCTCGACCCCCGCTCCTACGGCTACAACAGCGCCACTCCGGACGACCAGTACATGAGCACCGAGGAAGTCGTGCACTCGCTGGTCGACATCGTGTCCAAGAACGGCAACTTCCTGCTGGACATCGGTCCGCGCGCGGACGGCACCATCCCCGAGGTCATGCAGCAGAGGCTGCGCGAGACCGGCGCCTGGCTGCGCACCAACGGCGAGTCGATCTACGGCAGTACGTACTGGGCGCGCATGCCGCAACTGGGCGACGACCTGCGATTCACCGTACAGCCGGACCGTGCCTTCTACATCCACTCGCTGGCCGAGCCCGGCAGCAGGCTCGTGGTCGGGGCACCGGTGCCGATCCGATCCGGTGACCGGGTGACCATGCTGGGCCACGACCGGGCACTGTCGTGGCGGACGGAGGGCGACGCGCTGGTGATCGACGTGCCGGCGGCCGCACGCGCGGCGGGGCGGCACGCGTGGGTGTTCAAGGTGGACTGGCGCTCCTGAGGACCCTTTCCGCGCCGCGTCCACCGCGTGGCGGGGCGAGCCGGTGTGCCGTGCCACGGTGTGCACAGTGTGGTGCGGTGTGCACGGTGTGCTGCGATGCGCGCACCGTGCACCGGCTCGCCGGTTCGTCGGCTCGCCGGGAGAGGGCGAGGCCGGCCGGCTCCCCGTACGCGGGCTCTCGCCCGGTGGAACACGTCCGAGCTGCGAGGCCCGAAGGATGCGGCCACACTGGAGATGAGCTGGGTACACGTTTCTTTCCCCGCGCTCGGTGCGGGGCGAGAGGGAGTTCTAAGGAGCAGGCGCATGACGTCGCACACTGTCTCATCCACTGCTCGACTGTCCGAGCAGGAAGCGGCCGTGGGTTTCACGGCGTCCCGGCAGATGGCGGAGTCTTTGCAGGCGATCCTTGTCGACCTCATCGAACTGCACCTCCAGGGCAAGCAGGCACACTGGAACCTGGTCGGCCACAACTTCCGCGACCTGCACAAACAGCTGGACCGTATCGTCGACGACGCCCGCGAGGCCAGTGACACGATCGCCGAGCGCATGCGGAGCCTGAGGGCGGTTCCCGACGGGCGTTCCGACACCGTGGTGGCCACGACGACGCTGCCGCCGTTCCCCGAGGGCGAGCTGAGTGTCGCGGCCGTGGTGGACCTCATCACGACCCGTCTGTACACGACCGCGGCGACCGTACGGCGCGTGCACGACGGCGTGGACGCCGAGGACCCGTCGACCGCGGACCTCCTCCACGAGATCATCGACACGCTGGAGAAGCACGCGTGGATGGTCAGCTCGGAGAACCGGCAGGTCTGACAGCACGCCGCACGCCGCACACAGCGTCGGCCGAGCGGGGCCGGAAGCTCCGCCGGTGAGGGGCCTTCCCTGTGATGGGAGGGCCCCCGCACGCGTGTGCCGGGACCCGCACGGTCCGAGCGCCGACGGGCGCCGCGTGATGCGGCAGCGGCCTCCACCACAACCGGTCTCTCCGGTTACGTGCCTCCGTGAGCGATCGCCGTACGAACGTCACGCCTGCGGCGTTCGACCAGAGCGCGGATAAGCGTATGGTCCGACCAGTCGCGTGGCTCCGGGGCGCCCCACGGCCGCCCCTCGCGTCGGCGGCCCCCTCCCGCCACGACATCCGCGGGATCAGCCTGTCCACGTCGGCCAGGTGACCCCCCTACGGGTTGACAATGCCCGTCAATCGTGGGGCCTGCCGTTGTGGCTGCGTGCGGATGCCCGGCGGAGCGTGCACGCTGGGCCCCGCCATGTCGAGGGCCGTGAGGGCGGCGGACGCGTCTTGACCCGAACCTGCCCGGCCGTTCCTCCTTCCGCGTCGTGCCGACGCCTGCCCAGGGAGACGTCGCGGATGACACCTCGGTCACCCACCGGTGACGTATGCGGGCCCGTGACGTGGCGGAACCAGCACCGTCAGGGGTGCGGCACCCGGAGCGGGCCGGCATGTGCCCCGCATCCCCCACAGCATGAAGGAGCCTCAGATGGCGACCGTCGATGTCGATACCGAGGAACCAGCGCCGGCAGCGCGGACGGGGGCGCCGGAGCAGCGGAGACGTCCGGGGAGCGTCGTGGTCAGCTGGCTGACGACGACCGACCACAAGACCGTCGGGTCCCTCTACCTGATCACGTCGTTCCTGTTCTTCATCGGGGGCGGTCTCATGGCGCTGACGATGCGCGCCGAACTCGCCAGACCGGGCCTTCAGATCCTGTCGCCCGAGCAGTTCAACCAGGCGTTCACGATCCACGGCACGATCATGCTGCTGATGTTCGCGACCCCGCTGTTCTCCGGGTTCTCCAACTGGATCGTGCCGCTCCAGATCGGCTCACCGGATGTCGCCTTCCCCAGACTGAACGGCCTCGCGTACTGGATGTACCTCTTCGGCTCGCTCATCGTGATGGGCGGCCTCCTCACCCCCCAGGGCGCCGCGGCCTTCGGCTGGTTCGCGTACTCGCCGCTGTCCAACGCCGTGCACTCGCCGGGCGTCGGCGGCGACATGTGGGCCATGGGGCTGGCCTTCTCCGGCTTCGGCACGATCCTCAGCTCGGTCAACTTCATCACTACGATCATCTGCATGCGCGCGCCCGGCATGACGATGTTCCGGATGCCGATCTTCACCTGGAACGTGCTGCTGACCGGTGTCCTGGTCCTGATCGCGTTCCCCGTCCTGGCCGCCGCGCTGTTCGCCCTGGAGGCCGACCGCAAGTTCGGTGCGAGGGTGTTCGAGGGCGCCAACGGCGGCGCACTGCTCTGGCAGCACCTCTTCTGGTTCTTCGGCCATCCAGAGGTGTACATCATCGCGATCCCGTTCTTCGGGATCGTCTCCGAGGTGATTCCGGTCTTCAGCCGCAAGCCGATGTTCGGCTACATCGGCCTGATCGCCGCGACGATCTCCATCGCGGGCCTGTCCGCCACGGTGTGGGCGCACCACATGTTCGTGACCGGTGGCGTGCTGCTGCCGTTCTTCTCGTTCATGACCTTCCTCATCGCGGTACCGACCGGTGTGAAGTTCTTCAACTGGATCGGCACGATGTGGAAGGGGTCGCTGTCCTTCGAGACCCCGATGCTCTGGTCGATCGGCTTTCTCGTCACCTTTCTCTTCGGGGGCCTCACCGGCGTCATCCTGGCGTCCCCGCCGCTGGACTTCCACGTGTCCGACTCGTATTTCGTGGTGGCGCACTTCCACTACGTGGTGTTCGGTACCGTGGTGTTCGCGATGTTCGCGGGATTCCATTTCTGGTGGCCGAAGTTCACCGGGAAGATGCTGGACGAGCGGCTCGGCAAGATCACCTTCTGGACGCTGTTCGTCGGATTCCACGGCACTTTCCTGGTGCAGCACTGGCTGGGTGCGGAGGGCATGCCGCGGCGCTACGCGGACTACCTCGCCAGTGACGGCTTCACCACGCTGAACATGATCTCGACGATCAGCTCGTTCCTGCTCGGCCTGTCGATGCTGCCGTTCTTCTACAACGTCTGGAAGACGGCCAAGTACGGCAAGAAGATCGAGGTCGACGACCCCTGGGGATACGGGCGTTCGCTGGAGTGGGCGACGTCCTGCCCGCCCCCGCGGCACAACTTCCTCACACTGCCGCGCATCCGCTCCGAATCCCCGGCGTTCGACCTCCACCATCCCGAGATCAGGTCCCTGGAGGCGACACACAACGAGCCGGAGACCGCCACCACGGTGGCGCCCGGCGACCAGCACACGTCGTAGGACCCGCGGAAAGACCCCTGGGGGCCCCCCGCGGGGGGGGGGGCCCCCGGGGCGGGGGGGGCGGGGCGGGGCGGGGGGCCGGGGGCCCCCCCCGCGGGGGGGGGGGGGGGGGGGCGCCCGGGGGGGGTGGGGGGAAGCGC
>NZ_JAIUKE010000136.1 GCF_020176795.1 Streptomyces sp. 8L | reverse complement strand
CGCCCCCCCCGCCGGCGGGGGCCCCCCCGCGGGCCCCCGGCGGGGCTAACTAATCGGCGCCGCCTATTTTCGGGCGCCGGGGGGGGGGGGGGGCGCCCCCCCGGGGGCCGGGTCGAACGGGCCGGTCAGTGCAGCAGTTCCACCTCCGCGAGGGTGCTCTGGTGGTCGGCCACGAGCCGGTAGTGCGTGTACGCGCCGGGATGGGCGATCGTGAACGGACGCGTCTGCTTGTCCCACGTGAAGGACTCGCCCGAGCGCCGGTCCAGGGTCTTCCAGTGGCTGTTGTCCGTCGAGCCCTGGAGCACCCAGCCGTCCGGAGCCTTGGTGTGGTCGGAGGAGGTCAGTGTGTACTGCGTCCCCTCGACCGCGTCGCCCGAGGTCCCCAGCGGCAGGTCGGTCGCCGTGAACGTGGCGTCGGTGTCGGACGTGTTGTCGAACAGCGCCCCCGGTCCCGACAGCGCGTCGGTGCGGGGCTTCGGGGCCGTGTCGCCCTTCGTGATCGACGTCGGGGCGTCCTTCGCGCCGCTGCCCCACGCGGAGGGCTTGGGACCCATCGCGAAGTCCAGCGTCCCGCCCTTGGAGAGCAGGTCGTGCGGGAGCGAAGTGGAGTCCCAGCGCTTGCCGTTGAACTTCACGCCCTGGATGTAGACGTTGCGGGAGCTGTTCTTCGGGGCGTTGACGGTCAGGGTACGGCCGCCGTCCAGGTGCAGGGTGGCCTGCTTGAACAGCGGGGAGCCGATGCTGTAGTCGCCGCTGCCCATCACGAGCGGGTAGAAGCCGAGGGACGAGAAGATGTACCAGGCCGACTGCTCGCCGTTGTCCTCGTCGCCGTGGTAGCCCTGCCCGATGTCGCTGCCCGTGTACAGCCGGGACAGCACCTCGCGGACCTTCGCCTGCGTCTTGTACGGCTGCCCCGCGGCGTCGTACATGTAAGTGATGCCGTGCGAGGGCTGGTTGTTCTGGCCCAGCTCGCCCATCCGGGTGTCGCGCGCCTCGGTCATCTCGTGGATCACACCGCCGTAGGCGCCCGTGAACTGCGCCGTCTCCGGGGTGGAGAAGAAGGTGTCGAGCTTCTTCGCGAGACCGGCCTGCCCGCCGTACACGTCGGCCAGGCCCCGGGTGTCCTGCGGCACGGTGAAGGAGTAGCCCCAGCCGTTGCTCTCCGTGTAGTCGCCGCCCCACTCGCGCGGGTCGTACTGGTCGGCCGGCAGGTGCCAGTTGCCCTTGTCGTCACGCCCCTGGAAGAAGCCGACCTGCTTGTCGTAGAGCTCGACGTAGTCCTGGGCGCGGTTGAGGAAGTAGTCGGACTCCTCCTTGTAGCGCTTCTTCCCCGTCTTCTTGTAGAGCGCCTTGCCCATCTGGGAGATGCCGTAGTCGTTGACGTAGCCCTCCATCGCCCACGAGAAGCCCTCACCGGTGCTGGTGGAGGTGTAGCCGAGGAACGGGGAGGTGTCCATGCCCTTCCGGCCGACGCCGGACGAGGGCGGAACCACGGTGGCGTTCTTCACAGCCGCGTCGTAGGCGGCCTCGGCGTCGAACTTCACGCCCTTGACGTAGGCGTCCGCGAACGCCACGTCGGACGAGGTGCCCGTCATCAGGTCGGCGTAGCCGGGCGAGGACCAACGCGAGGTCCAGCCACCGTCCTTGTACTGCTGCACGAACCCGTCGACCATCTCGCCCGCCTTCTTCGGCGTGAGCAGCGAGTAGGCCGGCCAGGTCGTGCGGTAGGTGTCCCAGAAGCCGTTGTTGACGTACACCTTGCCGTCGACGACCTTCGCGCCGGTGTGCGTGGCGGTGTCGGGCCCCGGCATCGGAGAGAACGGGCTGGCGTACTGGTAGACCGGCTTCTTCTTCGTACCGGTGTTCTCGTAGCCGGAGTTGGGGTAGAGGTAGAGTCGGTACATGTTGGAGTAGAGCGTGGTGAGCTGGTCCTCGCTCGCGCCCTTCACCGTGATCCGTCCCATGAGCTTGTCCCACTGCGCGCGGGCGTCGTCACGGACCTTCTGGTACGAGGTGCCGGCCGGGATCTCCTGCGCCAGGTTGGCCTTGGCCTGGTCGACGCTGATCAGCGACGTCGCCAGCCGCAGGGTCACCGTGTTGCCGTGCCGGGCGGCGAACTTCATGTACCCGGTCACACCGCTCGAAGAGCTGTCCGTGACGGCCGAGTCGAAGGTCCCGTAGACGAACAGCCGCGTGGCACCGGTGGACAGGCCGCTCTTGACGTCCGAGTACCCGGTGAAGGTGCCGTTGTCCTTGTCGAGCGTGAGGCCGCCCTGCTGGGAGACGTTGTCGAAGATGACCGACGCGTCCTTGCCCGGGTACGTGAAGCGCATCATCGCGGCATGGTCGGTGGGCGCCATCTGCGCCTTCAGCCCGTTCTCGAAGGTGACCCCGTACTCGTACGGCCTGGCCTCCTCGTTGTCGTGCCGGAACGGCAGCGCCCGCCCGGTGCGCGACGTGTCGGGCTTGCCCGCCGCCGCGGACGGCATCAGCTGGAAGGTCTGCCGGTCGCCCATCCAGGGACTCGGCTCGTGGCTGAGGCCGAGCGCCTGCATCTCCGGGAGGTTGTCCGCGTTGTTGGTGCTGGCGTAGTTGTAGAGCCAGCTGTCGGAACTGGCGTCGGTGACCGGGGTCCAGAAGTTGAAGCCGTTCGGCACCGCGGCCGCGGGGATGTTGTTGCCGCGGGAGTAGCTGCCGCTGGAGTTGGTGCCCCGGGTGGTCACCGCGTAGTCCGCGAGGTGTGCCTTGGGCCGGGCGGGCGGTGTGACGGCCAGGCCGATGTCGTCCACCCAGCCCTGGAACTTCGCCGGGCCCTTCGGGGCGTCGTACGCCACGAGGATGCGTGCCACCGTCTTGCCCGCGGCGACGTCGCCGATCTGGGAGATCCGGTGGTTCCACTGGTTGACGTACAGGGACTTCGAGTCGCCCTGGGCCCGGGGGCTGAGCCCGAAGCCGTTCTGGTCGGTGGCGCCGAGGTCACTGAGGTACGTGCCGTCGGTGAAGGCCAGGTCGACGGAGACGTTGGTGGCCTGGTAGTCGAGGTCGCCGTTCGCCATCGCCGGGAAGATCTCGTACGACAGCCGCGTGTCGCGGCGCACGGCCACGTGCACGTTGAAAACCTTGTTGTACGAGTAGCCCCGGCCGGCGGCGGTCTGTGAACCGGCGTAGCGCAGCGCCTTCTTGCCGGTGAAGCCCATGCCGACCTTCGCGGTCGGCGAGGCGGTGGGCCCGCTGTCGACGCGGCTGAGCATCTGAGGGGGCGGCGGGGCGTCGGAGGCACCGGAGACGAGCTGGAGATCGGCCAGCTGAGTGGCGTCGGTGGCGCCGTTGTTGGCGGTGATCTCAAGCCGGTAGTGGGCGTAGGCGGTGGCTGAGCCGCCGAGGTCGTAGCTCTGGATCTGCTGCCGCTTGGGGAAGGACTGGCCGCTCCGCGTGTCGAGTGTCTTCCAGTCCTTGCCGTCGGCCGATCCCTCGAGGGACCAGGACTTCGGGTCGCGCTCCGCGTGGTCGTTGGCCGACGTGAGCGCGTAGCTCTTGATGGCGATGGGCGCGTCGAGGTCGTAGGAGACCCAGGCGGTGGGGGTGAACGCCAGCCACTTGGTGGAGGAGTCGCCGTCGGTGAGGTTTCTTGCCACCTCTCCGCCGTCGGTGTTCTCGTCACTGGCGGCGACCGCGGTCACATGGTCGTTCGTGTTGCCCGGAACACCGGTGTTGTACGTCCCGTTGACCCCGGAGGCCTTCGGCGCCCCGCCGGGCCCGGTCTCGACGGTGTCGGTCCATGTGGGAGCGGGATCACCGGACTCGAAGGAGGAGCTGAAGCTGCTCTTGGCCTGATGGGCGGCCGAGCCGGAGGCGGCGAGCGCCCCTCCCTGCGCCGACGCCACCAGGGCGAGAGCCGCCAGGCCCACGGTGAGGGAGCGTCTCCGTCTCCGCGAGCGGCCTGGGGGAAGCGGATGCTGCATGCGTAGACTCCCATGGGGTTTGGACAACGTTGTCAGATATCTGCCGGGCCACGCTATCGGGGCACGAGTGCCCCGAGTCAAGGGTGTTGCACTGGATTCCCACAGACAACCAGGTCAGGGCCGGGATTTGAGCCGTGGCGGCATGACGTGCATGCTCTGGTGCCCACTGGGACACAGCGGACGAAGCGTCAGAATCCCTCGTCGCCTGCCCTGGTCACCGGTTGGCCGGCGCCTGCGCCGCGGCCGGGGGGAGCGCGGCGCCTCGGCCGGGGGAGCGCGGCGACCATGCGAGCCGGGTGCCGCCCGGCCCGTGCGGAGGCGGAGCCCTTCACGTCAGGGAGCGCTGCCCGGCACGCCGTTGAGTGCGCCGCGCCGCGGCGGGCGATCCGCTGACGGGCGGCCCGGGTCGTAAGGGCCCCGGGGCGTAAGGGTCCTGGGACGTAAGGGTCCTGGGTCATAAGGCTCCGGGTCGTATGGGTTCCAGGCGGTCCGCAGGGATTCCGTGGGCCAGGGCCGTACGGGTTCCGGGCGGGCAGTGGTCATACGGCTCGCGGGCGGGCGGGGTGGTGCCGGACCCCGTGGCGCGGGCGCCGGGGCGCACCGGCGCGCGTGCCGTGCGGGACTGTGCCTCAATTCGGTTTTATCGCGCCGGTATTCGCCGGTTCGAGTGAAACCGGGTGCTTTCCCACTCCACGAAGGTCACACCGACCGGATAGTGATCGGGACGAGTGATCGGGATGGCGCCGCGGACGGACATCCCGGCCGTGCCCCGTGGGCCGGCCCACTCCCTCCGGCAGATCGCGCTACGCCACCGGCCCGCCTCCGCGCCGGCACCACCACGACCACGACGACGAGGACGACCCCCGCCGACACCGGCGAGGCGCACGGCATCCGGGGCGTGGCCGCCCCGGTACCGGATCAGGGCACGGAACTCGACACCGAGGAGCAGGGTGAAACCGGTCATCGGGCTTGCTGTCGGCCGCGGAACGGGTACGGAACTCGCGGCCGTCTTCCAACGGGTGCTGGGCGAACTCGCCCGGCTGCACTCGGTCGGCATCGACATCGCGCGGTCCCCGCGGACCTATCACTCGTACGCGTCGCTGAAGGCCGAGGGAGGCGTCGAGCAGATCCGCGCGCTCACACTGGACGACGCCGACCACTACGAGGCCTTCTGCCGCGCGCAGGCGGAGCGCGGCACGCGGGCCGTCTTCCGTACGGCGATCAACGCGCAGTCCCTCTACCTGGTCCGGCAGCGGCTTGAGGCGGTGAAGGTCGATGTCATCGCCACCGGCGACACCTCGCTGCTGCTGGTGCGGGACGAGGCCCAGGGCTTCTACACCGGAGAGAACCGGCACACACCGGGCGCGGTGACCCGGACCACGGCCTTCAGCCGGGAGGTCACCGAGAAGGTCGTCTCCTACGCCCTGCGCAGGGCCCGGCGCGAGTGGCCCGACGGCGGTATCGACCAGGTCGTCATGGCCTACAAGTTCCACCTGCTCGACGGCGCGCTCGACGCGTGGGTGCGGGAGATCTCCACGCGGCTCGGCGTCGCCATCCAGCTGGCCCAGCCGGACACGGTCAACCGGAATCTGATCACGCACGGAGCGCGCGGCCGCACCGTGATCATCGCGGGCAACGAGTGGGCCGACATCATGCATGTCGTACTGCTGGACCGATTCGGCTCCGAACGGCAGGAGAACCGCTGCACGGAGAACGTGCACCTGCACCCCGGCGTCCGGGGACTGGTCGAGTACCAGACCGTGCACGGTTCCGCGGACGACCTGGAGGGTCTGGACATCGTCAACCCGGTCGCGACGGTACGCGCCGCCGCCGTCATCGTGCAGCGGCACGCGGGCTGCGCCGGCGCCGTGGACAGGGTGGAGCGCGCGCTGGCCCGAGTCGCCGCGGCCGGCATCCGCACCCCGGACCTGGGCGGCAGGCACACCACGACCGCGGTGGTCGACGCACTCCTCGACGGCCTGGAACGACCAGGGGGCGAGGGCGCTGTAGGCCAGAGCGCCCCGCTGGCCGTCGGCCCGTGAGCGCGCGCTGCGGGACGGCCCTGGTCGTCGTCGACCTCCAGAACGACTTCTGTACGGGCTCCGTGGCCGCGTCCCGCTACGACGGCGACCCGGAGACCCTGGAAAGGGTGTCGGCGAACACCGCGCTGGCGGTCGACGCGGCGCGCGGCGCCCCGCGCACCGAGGTCGTCTTCGTACGCTTCCTCGGTGATCCAGCGCACCAGCGCGCCAGTTGGCGGCGGCGGGACGCCGTCCTCGGCAAGCGGCCGAAGTGCCTTGAGGGGTCCTGGGGAGCCGCCTTCCACCGGGCGGCACCCGCGCCCGGCGAACGCGTCTTCACCAAGCGGGCCTGCTTCGACGCGTTCCTGGACGAGGGGTTCGAGGACCACCTCCGCAGGCGCGGCATCGGCCATCTCGTGTTCGCCGGCCTGTTCACGGACGTCTGCGTGGATTCGACGGCGCGTACGGCGTTCCAGAAGGGCCTGCACGTGACCGTACTGGCCGACTGCACCGCGAGCCTGCACCTGCCGGACGAGCAGATCCTGCGGTTCATGGGTCTCGTCTACGGCGCCAGGGTCACGACCCGCGAGGAGGACGTGTGGACGGATTTCGCCCCAGGGGAGGACGCATGGCCGGCAAGGCACAGCGGGACACGCGCGTGACGGGCGGGGTCGGCATGACCGCGCTGATGGTCGCCGCCGCGCGCGCGATCGAGACGGGCCGCCAGGACGCCCTGGTGGCGGACGCCTACGCGGAGCACTTCGTGCGCGCCGCGCCCGCGTCCGCGCACTGGCCGGTCGATGTACGGGACGTCACGGGAGGCGAGTCGAACCCGCTCTGGGGCGGTCTCGGCCGCTACTTCGGCCTGCGCACCCGGGTCCTCGACGACCACCTGCAGGCCGCGGTGGCCGCGGGGGCACGCCAGATGGTCCTGCTCGGAGCGGGGCTGGACTCCCGCGCGTACCGACTCGACTGGCCCGCCGGGCTCGTGGTGTTCGAGATGGACCAGGAGGAGGTGCTGGCCTTCAAGGACGAGGTGCTGACCGGGCTGGCCGCCGTCCCGGGGGTGACGCGCGTATCGCTCGCGGCCGATCTCCGCCACGACTGGACCGGCGTGCTGACAGGCGCGGGCTTCGACCCGGCCGCGCCCACGGCGTGGCTGGCCGAGGGCCTGCTGCTCTACCTCCCCGCCTGCGCGGAGCGCCGCCTCGTGCGCGCGGTGGCCGCGCTCAGCGCGCCGGGCAGCACGCTGGCCTACGAGATCAAGCTGCCCACCGACCTGGCGAAGCTCCGGGCGAGCCCCGTCTACATTTCCACGCTCCGGCAGACCGGTCTCGATCTGCCCGGCCTCATCGACGGCGAACCGCGCCCCGACTCCGCGGGCGACCTGCGCGAGATGGGCTGGACCTCGACGATCCACACCCCGTTCGAGTTCGCCCTGCGCCACGGCCGCTGGGCGCTCCCCGAGTGGCGCGACGCGCTCGGCGGCAACCGGTGGGTCTTCGCGCACAGGCCGAAGCGGGGTTCGGTCCAGGAGGCCGGGACGGAAGGGGAGGAGGGGCTCCAGCGCGCGGGACGGTAACGAGCGGTGC
>NZ_JAIUKE010000135.1 GCF_020176795.1 Streptomyces sp. 8L | reverse complement strand
CGTGACACTGTCGGACGCCGGCACGATGCCCGTACTCGGGGTCGTGCGTCCGGACGCGTAGCCCCTCCCCTCCGGGCCCCCGGGCCCGCGGGGGGGGCCCCCCCCGGCCCCCCCGCGGGCCCCCCCCCCCCCCGGGCCCCCCCCCCCCGGGGGGGGCCGGGGGGCCCGGGGGGGGGGGGCGCGCGCCCCGGCCTGGAACGCTTCCTCGGTTCGTCCATCGGTGCTCCTCGCCCCTGTCAGCATCGTTAATGCGCATTACTAATGCGCATTAACGTGCACTATGGACGCCCCGTCGCCCGGGGTCAAGGGTCGGAAACCAACTTTCCGGGACGGCGGTCGCAGGGCGCACCGGGACGGAGATCGTACGGCGCACCGGCGGACGGCAGCCGCAGGGCGCACCGGCGTGCGGCCCGGTCCGCGAGGCCCACTGGACGGGCCAAGCCGGGCGCAGTGGTCTACGCGGCCCGGTCCGCGAGGGCCACCGGGGCCTCGTCGTCCATCTCGAACGCGAGAGGCCGCGGCGCGTGCCCGGCCAGCCGGAACCAGCGCACCTTGCGGTGCCTGCGCAGGGCACGGGCGGCCCGCACCGCGTCGTTGTAGAAGCGTCGCGCCATGGGAACGCGCCGTACGGCCGCGCCGAGTTCGTCGGCGGCCTCCACCCCGCCCGGCGCCTCGCGTACGGCCTCGACCTGGGCGGCCTCCCCGAACACCGCGCGCAGCGCCTGGCTCAGTTCGCTCTCCGCGACCTCGCGCTGCTCCTCCTCGGCCTGCCGGGCGGCGTGGGCGGCCTCGTACAGGACGATGGACGCGGCCGGGTCGAGTACGCCGGAGGTCGCGACCTCCTGCGCGACGGACGCCCGGCGCAGCAGGGTCGCGTCGAGGGAGGCGCGCGTGGCGTCGATCCGGGCGTGCAGCCGGTCGAGCCGGCCGGCCGTCCAGCTCAGGTAGAGGCCGAAGGCGACGAGCACGACGACGGCGACGGCGATCCAGGCGAGGGTGACGATCACGCCAGCAGGCTACCGGCCGCGGGCGCGCCCGTATCCCGCCCTCCGGCCGACTGCGGGGGGCGCCGGAAGACGGCGGAGGCGCTCCTACCGTCCTCGACCGCACGGCGCCGGAGGACGGTGCACGCGACTCCTACCGTCCCGGTCCGCGGTCCACCGCCGCGACCTGGGCCGCGCCGTCCGCCACCGTCTCGTAGACGGCGAGGATGTCCGCGCCGACGGTCGACCAGTCGAAGCGCCGTACGTGCGCCGAGGCACGGTCGCGCAGCGCGGCGCGGCGCGGGCCGTCCGCGAGCAGCGCGAGCGCCGTCTCGGCCAGCGCGTCCGCGTCCTCGTTCGGGAACAGCACGCCCGCCTGCCCCTGCCCCAGCACCTGTGCGAACGCCTCCAGGTCGCTGGCGAGCACGGGCGCCCCCGCCGACATCGCCTCGACCAGGATGATCCCGAAGCTCTCGCCGCCCGTGTTGGGCGCGACGTACAGGTCGACGCTGCTCAGGAACCTGGCCTTGTCCTCGTCGCTGACCATGCCGAGGAACTCGACCCGGGAGCGCAGTTCCCTGGGCAGCGACGCGACGGCCTCCTTCTCGTCGCCGCGTCCTGCGACCAGCAGCCGGGTACCGGGCCGCGCCGCGAGGATCTTCGGCAGGGCCCGCATCAGGACCGGCAGTCCCTTGCGCGGCTCGTCGATGCGGCCGACGAAGCCGATCGTGCTCGCGTCGCCCTGCCCCTGCCAGGCCGGGTTGGGCTCGGCGCGCGCGAAGAAGTCGACGTCGACGCCGTTGGGGATCACCACGGCGTCCCCGCCGAGGTGTTCCACCAGGGTGCGGCGCGCGTACTCGCTCACCGCGATGCGCGCGCTGATCTTCTCCAGCGCCGCCTGGAGGATCGCGTACGCCGCGATCATCGCGCGCGAGCGGGGGTTGGACGTGTGGAACGTCGCGACGATCGGGCCCTGCGCGGCCCAGCAGGTGAGCAGGCCGAGCGAGGGCGACGACGGCTCGTGGATGTGCACGACGTCGAACGCGCCGTCGTGCAGCCAGCGCCGCACCCGTGCCGCCGAGATGAAGCCGAAGTTGAGGCGTGCCACCGAGCCGTTGTACGGGACGGGCACCGCGCGCCCGGCGGAGACGACGTACGGCGGCAGCGGCGTCCCGTCGTCGGCGGGCGCCAGCACGGACACCTCGTGGCCGAGCTTGACGAGGTGTTCTGCGAGGTCCCGGATGTGGAACTGCACGCCCCCCGGCACGTCCCAGGAGTACGGGCAGACGATGCCGATCCTCATACGGCGGCCCGCCCCGAGCCCGGTGCCGGTCCCCGGTGCGGGTCGAGGTCCGCGAGCCACAGCCGTTGCAGCATGTGCCAGTCCTCCGGATGTTCCGCGATGCCGCCGGCGAACACGTCGGCCAGCGCCTGCGTCATGGAGGACGTCTTCTCGGCCCGCGTACCTGACGCGGGCACCTCGACGGGCGCGTGGACCGTGCCGCGCATCACCGGCGAGTCGTCGTACCAGAGGGTGACGGGCAGCAGGGCCGCGCCGGTCTGCTGGGCGAGCAGCGCGGGTCCCGCGGGCATCGTGGCGCGCTCCCCGAAGAAGTCGACCTCGACGCCCGACGAGGACAGGTCGCGGTCCGCGACCAGGCAGACCATGCCGCCGCCGCGCAGCCGCCTGGCGAGCGTGCCGAACGCCGCGCCGCCGGCGTGCGGCAGCACCTCCATGCCGAGGCTCTCGCGGTAGGCGACGAACCGGTCGTACAGGGTCTCGGGCTTGAGGCGTTCCGCGACCGTGGTGAAGTTGCGGCCGAGCGCCTGGGCGACCCAGGCGCCCGCGAGGTCCCAGTTCGCCAGGTGCGGCAGCGCCATGAGCACGCCGCGGCCGGCGGCGAACGCCTCGTCGAGGTAGTGCAGCCCGTCCGGCGCGAAGCCGTTCACCACCCGCTCCCTGGACCAGGTGGGCAGCCGGAACGACTCCATCCAGTAGCGCAGGTACGAGCGCATGCCGGCCTTGGACAGCTCCGCGAGCCGCTCGGGGCCCGCGTCCGGCACCACCCGCGCCAGGTTGCTCTCCAGGCGCTCTATGCCCTTGCCGCGCCGTTTCCAGGCGACGTCCGCGACGGTGCGTCCCAGGGAGCGGGCCACGGGCTCCGGCAGGGTCTTGACCGTCGCCCAGCCGAGCCCGTACAGGGCGTCGGTGGCACGGTCCCTCACGTCGCTCACGAGGCGGCCCCCGACGCGCCCGCGCCGGAGGCGCCGCCCGGCGCACCGGCCCCGGCGTCCGCCTTCGCCGCGTCGGCCTCGGCGGCCTCCCGCCGTACGGTGATGACGCGCTGGCAGAGCGTCACGAGCGAGCCCGCCGCCACTATCCACAGCGCGATGGGCAGCAGGATCTGGATGGCCGGCACGCCGAACGTGCGGTGGAAGCCGGCGAGGCCGCCGAGGACGAGCGTGATCACCAGCCGTTCCGCGCGTTCCACCAGCCCGTTGACGGCGACCGGCAGCCCGATGGACTCGCCGCGGGCCTTGGTGTAGGAGACGACCTGGCCGCTTGCCAGGCAGAAGATGGCGACGGCGCACATCATGTCGTTGTCGCCGGTTCCCGCGTACCACAGGGCGAATCCGCCGAAGATCGCGCCGTCGGCGACCCGGTCGAGGGTCGAGTCGAGGAAGGCGCCCCACCTGCTGGAGACCCCGGCCTGCCGGGCCATGTTGCCGTCGACCAGGTCGGAGAAGACGAAGACGGTGATGCAGATGGTGCCCCAGAAGAACTCGCCGCGGGGGTAGAACACCAGCGCGCCCGCGACCACCCCCGCCGTGCCGATCAGGGTGACCGTGTCAGGGCTCACCCCCCGCCGGAGCAGGAGCGCGGCGAACGGCGTGAGGACACGCGTGAAGAACGCACGCGCGTACTTGTTCAGCATGGCTTTCCCGGGGTCGTTGGCGCCTGACGGCCCCGGTGGCCGTCGGCTGGCCCATCGTAGCCAGGACCGGGGCCCGCCAACGCCGGGTCCCCGGGCGCGTGCCGTCCGCCGGCGCGCGCGGGGACGGCTTCGCGCGGCAGTGGCCGCCCGCGGACGGGGCCCCCGGCGGCCGACGGGCAGGGTCCGGCGGCAGGCGGGCGGGCCCCGGCGGACGGCGGGCGGCGGCGCTGCCGGGCCGCGGTGGCCGATGTATGGACGCGCCCTGACCGGAGTGCGAAGCTCGAAGGACACCGTGGGCACCGCAGGAGCTGCCCGTGCCGCTCCCCCTTGTCCGCGCCCTTCACCACTCCTCACCGCGCGACGACCTCCGGGAGGCAGGACACCATGGGCGACAAGGCGAAGACACACACCGGGGCCGCCGGAGGGGCGGCGGCGGCCGGCCGGCCCTCCCGGGTGCGGAACGTGGTCCTGGTCGGCCACAGCGGCTCGGGCAAGACGACGCTCGTCGAGGCGCTCGCCCAGACCGCGGGGGCTCTCGTACGGCCCGGCCGGGTCGAGGACGGTGCGACCGTCTCCGACTACGACGAGATCGAGCACCGGCAGCACCGCTCCGTCCAGCTGTCGCTGGTGCCCGTCGAGTGGGGCGGATACAAGATCAATCTCCTGGACACGCCAGGGTATGCCGACTTCGTCGGCGAGCTGAGGGCCGGTCTGCGCGCCGCGGACGCGGCCCTTTTCGTCGTCTCGGCCGCGCAGGAGGCCGAGGCCGTAGCGGGCGCGGCGCGCGCCGTGTGGGACGAGTGCGCGGCGGTCGGCATGCCGCGCGCCATCGTCGTGACCCACCTGGACACGGCGCGGACCGGCTTCGACGCGATGACCGAGGTGTGCGGGCGCGTCTTCGGCGGCGACGACCCGGACGCCGTGGTCCCCCTGTACCTGCCGGTCCTCGGCCCCGAGGGGCCCGACGGCCACGCGCCCGCCACCGGCCTGACCGGCCTGCTGTCGCGGCGGGTCTACGACTACGCGTCGGGCGGGCGCGCGACGCGTCCGCCGGCCGAGGAGGCGCTGCCCGGGGTCGAGGCCGCGCGCAACCGCCTCATCGAGGGGATCATCGCCGAGAGCGAGGACGAGACCCTCATGGACCGCTACCTCGCGGGTGAGGACCCCGGCGTGGACACCCTCACGGCCGACCTGGAGAAGGCCGTGGCCCGTGGCGTCTTCCATCCGGTGCTCGCGGCGGCTCCCGCCCCGGACGGCGGCACGCAGGGGCTCGGCACCGTCGAGCTGCTCGAACTGGTCACCGGCGGTTTCCCGTCGCCGCTCGAACGGACGGCCCCCGAGGTCACCACTCCCGAGGGCACCGCGCGCCGGGGCATCTCCTGCGACCCCGGGGGGCCGCTGGTGGCGGAGGTGGTGAAGACGGCCTCCGACCCGTACGTGGGCCGGATGTCGCTCGTACGGGTCTTCTCCGGGACGCTGCGGCCCGACGCGACGGTGCATGTGTGCGGACGGCATCCGGCCGACGGGTCCTCCGCGTCCGGCAGCGGGACGATGGCGGGCCAGGACGCCTCGCACGCCTCCCACGCCCCGCACGCCTCGCACGCCTCGCACGCCTCCGACGACTCCCACGAGGCGGACGAACGCGTCGGCTCGCTCTCCTCCCCCTTCGGCAAGCAGCAGCGCGTCCTCGCCGAGTGCGGGGCCGGCGACCTCGCGTGCGTGGCCAAGCTCTCCCGCGCGGAGACCGGCGACACCCTGTCCGCGCCGGCCGATCCGCTGCTCGTCCAGGCCTGGCCGCTGCCTGAGCCGCTGCTGCCGCTCGCCGTGGAGGCGCACAGCAAGGCCGACGAGGACAAGCTGTCGCAGGGCCTGGCGCGGCTGGTCGCGGAGGACCCCTCCATGCGGCTCGAACAGAACCAGGACACCCACCAGTTGGTGCTGTGGTGCCTGGGCGAGGCCCATCAGGAGGTCGCCCTGGAGCGGCTGCGCGGCCGCTTCGGCGTGCGGATCGACGCTGTGGCGCACCGGGTGGCGCTGCGGGAGACGTTCGGCGCCCCTGCGACGGGGCGCGGGCGGCACGTCAAACAGTCCGGCGGACACGGCCAGTTCGCGATCTGCGAGATCGAGGTGGAGCCGCTGCCCGCGGGCTCCGGCATCGAGTTCGTCGACGAGGTGGTGGGCGGCGCGGTGCCGCGCCAGTTCGTCCCGTCCGTGGAGAAGGGCGTCCGCGCACAGGCCGCGCGCGGGGTCGCCGCCGGGCATCCGCTGGTCGACGTGCGGGTCACCCTGCGCGACGGCAAGGCGCACTCGGTGGACTCCTCGGACGCCGCGTTCCAGACCGCGGGCGCCCTCGCGCTGCGCGAGGCCGCCGCCGGCGCGCCGGTCCATCTGCTCGAACCGGTCGCCGAGGTCGCCGTGCTGGTGCCGGACGAGTACGTCGGCGCGGTCATGAGCGACCTCTCGAGCCGCAGGGGCCGCCTCGTGGGCACCGAACCCGCGGGCCAGGGACTGACGCTGATCCGGGCCGAGGTGCCCGAGCTGGAGATCGGCAGGTACGCGGTCGACCTGCGGTCCGTCGCGCACGGCACGGGGCGCTTCAGCCGTACGTACGCGCGCCACGAGCCGATGCCCTCCGCGGTGGCCGAAAAGCTGCGGGAACGGAGCTTGATCGACGCTTAGTTTCCACAGGACTGCCGTGGGCGGGGCGCCCCGGATACGCTGGGTGCCCAGCTCAACAGGCGTGCGGGGCCCGCCGGGCGGGAAGAGACGGCAAGGCAGGGCGGAACCTCGGGTGACAGGTGGGGGCGGTCAGCAGTGAGCGACGGGTTCGACTTCAGCCCGGGGGCGCAGGTGCCCCTGATGGGTGCCGCGGGTCAGACCGCGGCGACCCAGGCGCTGGCCTCGGCCGCGTACCGCGACAGCGAGATCACGGAGATCCTCAAGGCGGACAACGAGTGGCACCAGTCCACCATCAAGGGCGGTTCGCGCACCAAGGAGGGGGAGAAGAGGAACATCTTCGCCCCGAACCTGGGTGAGGCGTTCGCCCGCGCCGTCCAGACCCGGACCCTCGGCGGCGGGCGCAAGGCGCTCATCCAGTCCTTCGGCATCGAGGCGCAGACGGTCGTGGAGCACTGCCTCGCCGCGAACCACATCCGCAAGGAGCGCGACCGGCGGCTCACCGTGGTCACGGTGGTCTTCGGCGTGCTGTTCCTGCCGGGACTGCTGCTGTGGCTCGGCGTGTTCGCGCTGCGCCGCGGCCTGTCCTCGGGCGCCCGCAGGAGCGCGGGCGCGATCGGCACGCTGCTGCTCGTCGCCGTCGGCGTGCTCGCGGTGATCTGCCTGCTGTTCCTCCCGTTCAACGGGGTGGTCGGCTGGTACATACGCGGCGTGATCCTCATGCCGGTCGTCGGCTGGTATCTCGCCAAGCGCATCTCCGAGTCCACGGCCAAGGACCTGCGCGGCCGGTGGGACGCGCTGCTCGCGGGCGGCGGCGTGGGCGCGAAGGTCCCCGACGCGGTGCCGGGCCATCCGGGCGAGACCGGCCGCGAGGAGCTGCGTCAGGGCCTCCAGAAGCTCACCGCCGAGCAGCAGTCCAACGTGGTCTTCTACGCGGGCCCCAAGGGCATACTCGGCATGGGCACCCGGTGGGGCGGCTGGCAGCTCGCGGAGCAGCTCGTCCCCAAGGAGGCGGGCAAGGAGATCCACGGCTTCCGCAGCTGGGACGTCATCAAGGCCATCCACGACCAGCTGAAGCTGCTGGAGCGCGGTCCGCTCAACACGGGCGGCTTCCCGACCCCTTCGGTCAAGCACTGGATCGTCTCCCCGGTCTCCCAGGGGGCGGACTCCGTCAGCAGGCCCGAGGGGCAGGACATCGAGGCGTACCAGGTCAAGCCGCACGAGATACAGCGCATCTGCAACGAGCAGCAGTTCGGCAGCGGCAACCGCCACTACCTGGGCGTGCAGTTCACGCTGTGGGACGGCCAGCTGGTCCTGACGATGCTGATCAGCGTCACCGTGCTGCACGAGACCCTGCGCATCGAGGTCACGGGGCACGCCCTCGGCCCGGTGCACGGCCTCTTCCTCACGAAGCCCTCCCCCAAGACCGTGACCTCGGCGAAAATGGTCAAGTTCTGGGAGACCCACACCCGCACCCTGCCGCTGGTGGACAACGACGAGGTCGTCCGGCTCGCGGTGCGCGCGCCGCTGCTGTGGTACCCGCCGATCCTCGACCACCTCGGCGGGAAGCTGGTGCTGCCCGAGCCCTTCGGCCTGCGGCACGCGTGGGCCGAACAGCCCTGGCTGCACCGCTTCATGGCCGACGACGCGCTGCGCACCGCCACTCCGGTGCTGCGGGCCGCGCACAGCGCGGCGCTGCGGGTGCTGGACGAGCACGGCGTGGACACCACCAACTTCGGCAACCGCGCGGGCTTCCTCAGCGGCGCGGTGCAGGACCCGTCCCCGTCGAAGGCCGACACGTACAACGCGTAGGCGTCGCGTTTGACGCGTAGGCGCCGCGTCCGGCCGGCCGGAGCGCGTAGGCCGGTCGCCTCCGGGCCGAGCGCCTCGCCGTGCGGGAGCGGGCCGCGGGCCCGGGCGGGTCCGCTCCCGTACGGTCTCCGGCTCAGGCCCCCGGTGCCGGGGTCCAGGCCGCGGCGAGCATGGCGCGGGTGTCGGCGAGGAGCTGGGGCAGCACCTTGGTGTGCCCGACGACCGGCATGAAGTTGGTGTCGCCGCCCCACCGGGGCACCACGTGCTGGTGCAGGTGCGCGGCGATCCCCGCGCCCGCGACCGCGCCCTGGTTCATCCCGATGTTGAAGCCGTGCGCGCCGGAGGCGGTGCGCAGCGCGGCCATCGCGCGCTTGGTGAACAGCGCGAGTTCCGCGGTCTCCGCGTCGTCCAGCTCCGTGTAGTCGGCGATGTGCCGGAACGGCACCACCATGAGGTGGCCGCCGTTGTACGGATAGAGGTTCAGCACCGCGTACACCCGCTCGCCGCGCGCGATGACCAGCCCGTCCTCGTCCGACTTCGACGGGATGGCGCAGAACGGGCAGCCGTCCCCGGCCTCCGCCCCGCTGGGCTTGTTCTCACCCTGGATGTACGCCATCCGGTGAGGCGTCCACAGGCGCTGGAACGCGTCCGGGCTCCCCACCCCTATCTGCTGCTCCGGCTCAGTCGTCATGCTGTGCAGCATAAGACGTGGGGCCCCCGGGGCGTGTCGGCGGTGCCCGGCGTCCCGGAGCGCCTGGATGCTGGGGCGATGCGTGACGAAACGGGCCCGTCGCGGCTGGAGAGCTGGGAGCGTCGGACGGAGCTGCCCCTGCTGGGGGTCTCCCTGGTGTATCTCGCCGGGTACGCGGTGCGCGTGCTCGCCTGGGCGGCTCCGGAGGTGTGGCGGGACGCCGCCCTCGCGGTGGTGATCGCCGCATGGGCGGTGTTCGCGGCGGACTACACGGCGCGGCTGGCACTGAGCGGCGAGGGCCCGCACTTCGTACGGTCGCACTGGCTCGACTCGCTCGTCCTGGTGCTGCCGCTGCTGCGCCCGCTGCGGCTGGTGCGGCTGTACACGGCGGAGCAGCGGCGCCGCACCGACCAGCCGTGGCTGAGCCTGTACGCGCGGGTGATGGCGTACGCGGGGGTCTCGTCGCTGCTTCTCGCGTTCACGGCGGCGCTGGCCGTCTACCACGCGGAGCGGCTCGCGCCGGGCGCGACGATCCGGACCTTCGGGGACTCGCTGTGGTGGTCGGCGTCGGCCATCACGACCGTGGGGTACGGGGATGTGACGCCGGTGACGCTCCTGGGGCGGGTGGTGGCGGTGGGCCTAATGGTGTGCGGCCTCGCGCTGCTGGGCGCGGTGACCGGCTCGTTCTCGTCGTGGCTGATCGAGGTCTTCCGGCGGGAGGGCCGCGACACGCCACGGCCCCCGGAGGGCTGACGCCTCTGCGGGGGCCGCGGCGGACGGTCAGACCTGGACGCGGTCCTCGACCGCCTTGGCGATCTTGTCCAGGGCCTCGCCGCGGGCGATGCCGTTCTCCTGCGAGCCGTCGCGGTAGCGGAAGGAGACCGTACCCGCGTGCATGTCGTCGTCACCGACGATGATCATGAACGGGGTCTTGTCCTTCTGGTGGTTCCTGATCTTCTTCTGCATCCGGTCGGAGGACGAGTCCACCTCCATGCGCAGGCCGCGTCCCCTGGCCTCGGCCGCGAACTCCTCCAGGTACGGCACGTGCGTGTCGCCGACCGGGATGCCCACGGCCTGCACCGGGGCGAGCCAGGCCGGGAACGCGCCCGCGTAGTGCTCCAGCAGGACCGCGAAGAAGCGCTCGATCGATCCGAACAGCGCACGGTGGATCATGACGGGCTGCTGCTTGGTGCCGTCCGCCGCGGTGTACTCCAGGCCGAACCTGGCCGGCTGTTGGAAGTCGACCTGGATCGTGGACATCTGCCACGACCTGCCGATGGCGTCCTTCGCCTGCACCGAGATCTTCGGGCCGTAGAAGGCGGCGCCGCCCGGGTCGGGCACCAGCGGGAGGCTCTGCTTGTCGGCCGCCTGCTGGAGCGCCGCGGTGGCCTCCTCCCACTCCTCGTCCGTGCCGAGGAACTTGTCGGACTCGGGGTCGCGGGTGGAGAGCTCCAGCTCGAACTCGGTCAGCCCGTAGTCGCGCAGCAGGTCGAGAACGAAGGTGAGCAGCGAGTCGAGCTCGCCCGCCATCTGCTCCTTGGTGCAGTAGATGTGCGCGTCGTCCTGGGTGAAGCCGCGGGAGCGGGTGAGGCCGTGCACGACGCCCGACTTCTCGTAGCGGTAGACCGTGCCGAATTCGAACAGGCGCAGCGGCAGCTCGCGGTACGAACGGCCGCGCGACTTGAAGATCAGGTTGTGCATGGGGCAGTTCATCGCCTTGAGGCGGTAGTTCTGCCCGTCGAACTCGATGGGCGGGAACATGCCCTCCGCGTAGTGCGGCAGGTGGCCGGACGTCTCGAAGAGGCGCTCGTTGGAGATGTGGGGAGTGTTGACGAACTCGTACTCCGACTCCTCGTGCCGCTTGCGGGAGTACTGCTCCATCTCCTTGCGGATCACACCGCCCCGCGGATGGAACACGGCGAGACCCGAGCCGAGTTCGTCGGGGAAGGAGAAGAGGTCGAGCTCGCTGCCGAGCTTGCGGTGGTCGCGGCGCTCGGCCTCGGCCAGGAACTCCAGGTGCGCCTTCAGCTCGTCCTTCGTCGGCCACGCGGTGCCGTAGATGCGCTGGAGCTGCGGGTTCTTCTCGCTGCCCCGCCAGTAGGCGGCGGCGGAGCGCATCAGCTTGAAGGCCGGGATGGCGCGGGTGGTGGGCAGGTGCGGACCCCGGCAGAGGTCCTTCCAGCACAGCTCGCCGGTCTTCGCGTCCAGGTTGTCGTAGATCGTCAGCTCGCCGGCGCCGACCTCCGCGTCCGCGCCCTCGGCGGCGTCGGCGGCCTTGCCCTTGAGCCCGATCAGCTCGATCTTGTACGGCTCGTCCGCGAGCTCGACGCGCGCGTCCTCGTCGGTCGTGACGCGGCGGGAGAAGCGCTGGCCGCGCTTCTGGATCTCCTGCATCTTCTTCTCGACGGCCTTGATGTCCTCCGGCGTGAACGGCTTCTCCACGTCGAAGTCGTAGTAGAAGCCGTCCTTGATGGGCGGGCCGATGCCGAGCTTCGCCTCGGGGAAGATCTCCTGCACGGCCTGGGCCATGACGTGCGCGGTCGAGTGGCGGAGGATGTTCAGGCCGTCGGGCGAGGAGATCTCCACCGGCTCGACGCTCTCGCCCTCACCGATCTCGTACGCGAGGTCCTTGAGCTGCCCGTTCACCCGTGCGGCGACGACGGTGCGCTCGCCGGTGAAGAGATCGGCGGCCGTAGTGCCCGTCGTCACCACGCGCTCTTCCCGCTCGGAATCGCGTTGGATGATCACACGGACGTCAGACACCGGTCTCTCCCTCACAGCATGGGCCGTCGCAGCGTGCGCTGCGCCTGTGAATCGTACCGAGCATCGGGGACCGATCGCGAAAGGGTATAGCGACCGCAAAGGCCGCGTACCTCACCACCTGTCCGGGTACCTACCGGTCCGTGCTGCGCACGGCAGCCCGATCAACGGCCATGTGCCCTGTGGGCCAGAGGAGTTCGTGAATGACGTTGTGGTACGAGGGGCCGCTGGCCGCGTTCGGGGCCGCGACCACGGGGAGGGACGCGGAGGGCGACAGGATCGTTTCCGCGGCACTCGTCACACAGGAGGCGCCGGACCGGGCGCCGCGGGTGCGCGCGTGGCTGGTCGACCCGGGGGTACCGGTGCCGGGGACGCACGGGCTGACCGACGACTTCCTGCACCGCAACGGCCGGTGGCCGGCGCCGGTGGTGGAGGAGATAGGCAGGGCGCTCGGCGGCGCGTGCGCCGCGGGGGTGCCCCTGGTGGTACCGCACGCCTCCTACGGCCTCACGGTGGTCGACCGCGAGCTGTGGCGGCACCGGGCGTCCCGGCTCGCCCGCTACGTGGAGCCCGCGCCGCTGTGCGTCCTTGACCCGTGGGTGCTCGACGGGCATCTGCACCACCGCGGACCGGGCAGAACCGGGATCGCCGAGCTGTGCGCCCGCTACGGGGTGGAGGCGGCGGACGCCCGGGACCCGGCGGCCTCCGCGCTGGCGGCGCTGGAGGTGACCCGGGCGGTGGGGCGGCGGTTCGCCGCCCGGCTCGGCCGGCTGACGGCCATCGAACTGCACCGCCTCCAGGGGGCGTGGCACATCGCGGCGACCCGGCGTCCGCTGGGCTGGTTCGCCGGGGGCGGCACCCGGGCGAGGACGCGCGCGGCGGAGGGCTGGCCGCTGCCGCCCGACCTCCCGGCGACGGCCGGGTGAGACGGCGCTCGTCGGTGGGCCGGGGGGCCGCCGTCCGGCCATGCGAAAGGCCGGTCCGTCGGGACGGACCGGCCTGTTTCCGGTGGGCGATACTGGGTTCGAACCAGTGACCTCTTCGGTGTGAACGAAGCGCTCTCCCACTGAGCTAATCGCCCGGCAACGGACTGAACCATACAGGTCTCCTCGGCTCTCCTTCAAACCGCGTGGGGCGGCACCCGGTCCCCGCCGGGCACCGCCCCCGCGTACGGGTCCGGGCCGCCTCCGCGTACGGTCCTGGCGCCGCCTCCGCGTACGGTCCTGGCGCCGCCCGGGCGTCCGGGCCGGTGAACCCGCGGGCCGGTGCTCACCGCACTCCCCGGTACGACGAGATGTTCCGACGTTCCGTCAGCGGGGGCCGGATCGGCCACCGTCGGCGGGCCACCGCGCCGAGTCGCCTGCCACGGGCACGAGTTGCCCGCGTGCCGGGCCCACCACGTGCCGTTGCCCGTGTGCCGTTGTCCGCCGTCCGGGCGAGGTGGCCCCGCGCGGCCCACGGAACACGCCACTGGTACGCGCGGCGTCGCGGACACACACATGACGAGGCCCCCGGAAAGATCTCCCGGGGGCCTCGTGACGGGTGGGCGATACTGGGTTCGAACCAGTGACCTCTTCGGTGTGAACGAAGCGCTCTCCCACTGAGCTAATCGCCCGTGCTCGCGGCATACATTACCCCATGTCAGGGGTGCCCCGGCACCGCTTTTCCGGCGCCCGGCCGCGCATCGGCGGCCCGCCGGCCGCCCTGCGGCCCGCTCACCGCCCGATCCCCCACGGCAGCACGGCGCCGAACTGCCACACGTAGAGCCCGACGAGAACGCCGATGATCACCACGGTGACGGCGGCGATCGCGGTGTTCCGGCGCCTGGCCTTCGGGTCGGCCGCCTTGCGCGCGGCCTCGGTGACTCTGCGTTTCGCCCAGCGCAGCACGCGCTGCGCCCAGACGAACTCGGTCCCCCACAGCGCCATGCCGCCGAAGATGACCAGCCAGCCCGGGCCGGGCAGGGGCAGCAGCAGGATTCCGCCGGCGACGACGGCGAGCCCCACTGCGAAGACACCCACCCGCCAGCCGAGGTGCAGCGGTCTCGATGCCTTGATGAACTCGGGGGCACGGGACCCGAGCCCCGTGTCGTCACTCTCCGTATTCATACATCTCAAGGTACTCGACGGGAGCGGTTCACCGGAATGGCCGAATCAGACAAAACCACCCACCGCCATACGAGGGGCCTCAACCATCACAAAAGGGTCAGAGGGGTTTACAACGGCACCGTAGGTGGCATGTCGATTTCGCCGACGTGCGAATCCCCGAGCGCACACTGAGCGAAAGGCCCTGGCGCTTATGAACACCACGGTCAGCTGCGAGCTGCACCTGCGCCTCGTTGTGTCGAGCGAGTCCTCACTGCCTGTACCAGCGGGCCTGCGGTATGACACGGCCGATCCCTACGCCGTGCACGCGACCTTCCACACCGGAGCCGAAGAGACGGTCGAATGGGTCTTCGCCCGCGACCTGCTCGCCGAGGGGCTGCACCGGCCCACCGGCACCGGCGACGTCCGTGTCTGGCCGTCCCGCAGCCACGGTCAGGGCGTCGTCTGCATCGCCCTGAGCTCCCCGGAGGGCGAAGCCCTGCTCGAAGCCCCTGCGCGGGCGCTCGAATCCTTCCTGAAGCGTACGGACGCCGCGGTGCCACCCGGCACCGAGCACCGTCACTTCGACCTCGATACGGAACTCTCACACATCCTGGCCGAGAGCTGAGCCAGGCCGAGAGCTGCTCGGTCCCGTCCGACTCGGGGGGCGGCACCGCGCACAACAGCGTGCATGAGCCCGACCGGCGTCGCTGCCGCGGAATCCACCGCGGCCGCGGCGCCGTCGTGCTCTCCGGCCTTCTCCCGCTCCGGTGCGCCCCGCGGGCGCGGAAGCGTCCGCGCAGCCGCCGCGGGCGGGCCGGCGGCTCCCGGCAGCCGCCGGATTCGGCCCCCGCTGCCCGGAGCGGCGGCGGCTAGAGTCGGACCGTGCAGATCCCCCATGACACCCGGATCGCCCTCGACACCCTGGTCGACCTGGTGAACACCGCGCCGGAAGGCATGCCGGGCGGCGGTCCTGCCGACGGTCTGGCCGACCTCGGCGCGCTGTCCGCCTTCGTCCACGACCACCACATCAGCGATGTCACGGACCTCGGCGCGCGGGACCTCGCGGCCATGCACGACGTGCGCGAGCGCTTCGCGCGCGTGTTCGCCGCGCCCGACGCGGCCTCGGCCGCGGCGCTGATCAACCAGCTGGTCGCGGCTGCCGGCACCACGCCGAGGCTCACCGACCACGACGGCTACGACTGGCACGTGCACTATTTCGCGCCGGGCGCCTCGGTCGCCGACCACCTCACGGCGGACTGCGGCATGGCGCTCGCCTTCATCGTCGTCGCGGGCGAGCAGGAGCGGCTGCGGCGCTGCGAGGCGCCGGACTGCGGCCGCGCCTTCGTGGACCTGTCCCGCAACCGCTCGCGCCGCTACTGCGACAGCCGTACGTGCGGGAACAGGCTGCACGTCGCCGCCTACCGGGCCCGCCGCAAGGAGGCCGCGTCGGGCTGACGCGGAGCACGGCGAGGGGAGGGCCCCGCGGGGCCTGGCACAGGGGAGGGCCCCGCGGGGCCTGGCGGCGCTCACAGCACGAAGAGGTCGTGGAGGGCCGCCGCGAGGATCAGTGTGCCGACCACGGCCAGGAAGATCATCAGGGGCGGCTGGGACAGTGCGAAGAGACAGCCTCGCTGCTCTTCGGAGGGAACGTACTGTTCCGGCGGTGCGGGGGGCTGATCCCCGGAGGTATCGAGCATCTCGGACAGATCATGACCCAGCTCACGGAGTGCTCCCGACCAACAGAACACCTATCGCAAGGACTTCATCCGAAATCGTCGGTGGCCGCCCGTTATCTGAGCATCCTTGATCATCTCGTGGTCCATGCCTGCCAGCCCGCGCGCCGCCCGGGCCTCATCGCCACGAGGCCGCGAGCCCGTCCGCCGGGACGCGTCAGATGCCGTGCTTCTTGAGAATGGCCTCGATGTCGCTGAAGTCGTCGGGCTTCTGCCTCGTGGCGCCCTTGGGCTGCGCGGCGTCCGCGGCCTGGGCGGCCTGCTTGCTGCCCGCTCCCAGGGACGGCGCCGACGCCGCGGGGGCCACCGCGTCGCGCCGCTGGGCCTTCGCGGCCTGCCTGCGCTCCTTGCGCGTCATCCCGGAGCGCCGGTCGACGGCCCGGGTGATCAGGAAGAGCACGACCGCGATGGCGAGCACCCCGAAACCGGCCCAGGCCGTCGGGCTGAAGGCCGTGTGGGCGACCCACTTGACGACACCCGTCATCGCCAGGCCGATCGGGACGAGCGCGAACGCGGCGATCTTGGTGGCGGTCAGGAACCGCTTGCGGTACGCCGTGACCGCGGCGATCCCCAGCCCCGCGGCGGAGACCGCGGCGCAGATGGTCTCGGCAATCATCCGGTCCTCCTGGCGTTCTGGCAGCCGGGCATCGGCCTGTCGAATTCGAACCTGTATCTACCCCTCCATCCTGCACCCGAGATCCCCGTCGGGGCCACGATCCGGGCGGACCTCAGGGGGAAGTCGGGGGTGAGGTCCTTCCCAGGTCCCGTTTGGGCGGCCGGAGGCACTCCTGAAAGACTGCTTCCATGAACGATTCCCCGGCCGCGCCCGTCGTCCTCGACGTGTGGTGCGAGCTCCAGTGCCCCGACTGCCGGCTCGCCCTCGGCGACCTCGACGCGCTGCGCGAGAGGTACGGGGACCGCGTCGAGCTGCGGTTGCGGCACTTCCCGCTGGAGAAGCACCAGCACTCCTTCGCCGCGGCGCAGGCCGCCGAGGAGGCGGCCGGGCAGGGCGCCGGCTGGGCCTACGCGGCCGCGGTGCTGGCCCGCACGGACGCGCTCGGCGCACGCGGCGAGGAGGTGCTCGTCGAGGTGGCGCGCGAACTCGGCCTCGACGCGGAGGAACTCGACACCGCGCTGGTCGACGGCCGGCACATCCTGGTGGTCGACACCGACCACGCGGAGGGCAAGGCCATCGGCGTCAGGGGGACGCCCACGTACGAGGTCGGCGGACAGCTGCTGGACGCGAGCAGGAGCCAGGACGGGGTGCGGGAGCGGATCGAGGAGATCGTGGACGGGCTGCTGGCCTCCTGACGAAAATTCCGCCCGGCCGCACGCCGGGCCGGAGGCGCCGGCTCAGATCAGCTGTTTGACGAAGTGGCGTACGGTCACGCGGTAGCCGAGCGACGTGTAGAGCCGGACCGCGGGGGTGTTGTCCGCGAACACGTGCAGTCCGAGCGCGGTGGCGTCCCAGCCCAGGGCCACCCCCTCGGCGACGCCCATCAGCGCCCTCCCGTACCCCTGGCCGCGACTGCCGGCGGCGACCTCCACCTCGTACACGTACGCGCCGGGGCTCCCCGGGGTGAGCTCCTGCCGGGCGGTCCAGACCCGGCCGACGGCGACTCCCCCGGCGACCAGCACGCGGAAGACGGCGCCGGGCGTCGCGAGGCCGTCCGGCAGGTTCTGCCGCCGGCTCGCCTCCGCCTTGGCGCGGGCCTGCTCCCCTGTCATGCCGCGGCGGGCCCAGTTCGCCGCGAAATGGGCGTCCGCGTCGGCCGACCACTGGCCGAACTCGGCCGCCGTCATGGCCCGTTCTGTGACGCCCGCGGGCAGGCGCGGGGCGGCGGGCGGCAGGTCCTTCACCATGTTCCGGCTGCGCTCGCCGTAGCCCAGCGCGGTCAGCATGTGCCCCGCGGCCTCGGCGCCGGCGGGCGCGGAGGCCAGCACCTGACGGCATCCCCAGCCGCGCAGCACCTCCTCGGCGGCGAGCGCGGCCACCGTGCCGCGGCCCCTGCGCCGGTCGGGTTCGTCGATGCGCAGCGCGTGGACGACGCCCGCGGTGGGGCCGAAGGCGGGATCGGTGCCGAGTTCGACCGCCCCGACGGGACGGCCGTTGACGCAGACCTGATACGTGCGGGACTTGACGCCGTCCGGGGTCTCCTGGCGCGGCCCGGTCGGCCGCAGGGTGGTGGTCACGCCGCTGTTCTACCCGGCCGCGCCGGCGGGCGTCACCCCGCCCCGCAGCGGCCCGTGCGCCGGCTCAGGCCGGGTCGGAGTCGGCGGCGGCACGTTCCTGGAAGATCCGCAGCGCCTTGGCCGTGACAGGTCCGGGCGCTTTGCCCAGATCCCTGCCGTCGACGCGGTGCACCGCCTGGACGTCGCGCAGGCTGGAGGTCACGAAGACCTCCTCCGCGCTCTTGAGGACGTCCATCGGCAGGTCGCTCTCGCGGGCTCCGGCCCACTCGACCGTCAGCGCCCGGGTGATCCCCGCGAGGCAGCCGGAGGCGAGCGGCGGGGTGTGGAGCTCGCCGTCCACGACGACGAAGACGTTGGTGCCGGTGCCCTCGCACAGGCGGCCGACCGTGTTCGCGAAGAGCGCCTCGGACGCGCCGTGCTCGTGGGCCCGCGCGAGCGCGACCACGTTCTCGCCGTACGAGGTGGTCTTGAGGCCCGCGAGGGCGCCGCGCTCGTTGCGTACCCAGGGCACGGTGATCACGGCGGTGCTCGCGGCCGACGGGTGGGCCTCGCCGAGCGCGACGACCAGGCTGGAGTCCGGCTCGCCCCGGTCGGAGCCGAGCGGCGCGACGCCCCCGGTGTACGTGATGCGCAGCCGGCCGAGCGGCATCGGCGAGGCCTCGAGGACCGCGGCACACGCGGCACGCACCTCGTCGAGGTCCGGCTCCGGCAGGCCGAGGCCGCGCGCGGAGCGCGCCAGCCTGTCCAGGTGCCGGGTGAGCGCGAACGGGCGGCCCTGCACCGTCTTGAGTGTCTCGAACACCCCGTCGCCGACCGTCAGTCCATGGTCGAAGACCGACACCTGGGCCTCGTCCGCCGTGCGCAGTCCGCCGTTCACCCAGATCTTCATGCCACCGATCCTCCCACTCGCCCCTTACGCCTCCGACGCTACCGCGAGCGGCGGGTCGGCCCCGTGCCCGTCCCCCGGAAGCGGGCCCGCGGGGCGCCGCGCGGGCCGCGCCCTCAGCACGCTGCGTAAACGCGTTTTTGTGCTGGCCCTCATATCCGCTAGAGTTCACTCCGTCGCCCGGCACGCAAAACGGACCGGAAACGACAGGCGGACGTGGCTCAGTTGGTAGAGCATCACCTTGCCAAGGTGAGGGTCGCGAGTTCGAATCTCGTCGTCCGCTCGATGTGGGGGTTGTACCACTCATCCCCCGCGCACTCCTGGTGGAGTGGCCGAGAGGCGAGGCAACGGCCTGCAAAGCCGTCTACACGGGTTCAAATCCCGTCTCCACCTCCAAGGACGATTAGCTCAGCGGGAGAGCGCTTCCCTGACACGGAAGAGGTCACTGGTTCAATCCCAGTATCGTCCACTGGGTCCGCAAGGATTCCCCGCGCGATTAGCTCAGCGGGAGAGCGCTTCCCTGACACGGAAGAGGTCACTGGTTCAATCCCAGTATCGCGCACGCGGCAGCAGCCACCTCGGTGGTGACCTGCGCGATTAGCTCAGCGGGAGAGCGCTTCCCTGACACGGAAGAGGTCACTGGTTCAATCCCAGTATCGCGCACAGTGGGAAGCCCCGGCGGATTCGTCCGCCGGGGCTTCGTCGTTTCCCGGCCGTCCCCGTGCCGTTCCCAGCCCGCCCCGCGCCTCGGCCTTCCCGGAGGCGGGCCCCGGCGAACCGGAGCCGTCGCATCCGGTCCGGCGGGGCCCGTCGGCGTCCGCGCGCTCGTGCGGTCAGGTCGAGAACAGCATCCGGGTGAAGCTCTTGTGATGGCCGTGGTGCCCACCGTGACCGTCGTAGTAACCGCCGCCGTGACCGCCGTACGGGGCTCCCCACGCGGGGCCGGGCGCCGTCGCCGGGGGGCCCGGCGGCGGGCCGGGCTGCATCGGCTGGGACCACTGCGACTCGATACGGGTCAGGGTCTCCAGCTCACCGAAGTCGAGGAAGATCCCCCGGCAGCCGCTGCACTGCTCGATCTGGACACCATTGCGGTTGTACGTGTGCATCTCCGCATGGCACTTGGGGCACTTCATCCAGCTTCAGCTCCTCGGCGTGTGGACAGTCGTGTCACCCTACGACGACGCGTACCCGGCCCAGGCGGTTGCCGCGGCGGTCAGTTGGGGCCCAGCGCCGCGATCCGTACGCACGCCCCGATCATCAACTCCTCGACCTCGTCGGGCTCCCGGCCCTCCTCGGCGGCCTTGGCGAGGGCGAGGGCCGCGGTCTGCACGACGAGGGCGCGCGCCGGCCCTTCGAGCCGCGGCCAGGGGTCCCCGTCCCGGGGCACGGCGGTGCCGCCCGCGGCCCGGTAGGCGCCGAGGAAACGGGCCCAGACCCCGGGCGGCAGCATCCCCGCCGCGAACCAGGCCGCGGGCCTCGCGAGGTCCCACGCCGGGTCGCCCGCGCCGATGTCGTCCACGTCGATGAGGAGCCACCGCCCGGCCGCACGGTCGCGGACGAGCTGCCCCAGATGGAGGTCGCCGTGGCACAGGGCGAGGGGCCCGGCGGGGCCCCCGGCGAGCCGGAGCCCGTCACGGGCCCGCTCGACCGCGCGGGCGGCCGGGTGCGCGGGGGCGGCGGCGCGCATACGGGACACGGCCGCCGTCACCTTGAGGGGCGCGCGCATGGGCGGGACCGGCCCGGGCAGCGCGCCGGCGAGCCCGGTGAGCGGTACGGCGTGCAGGCGGGCGAGGAGTTCCGCCGCGTGCTCCCAGGGCGCCGCGTCGGGGTCCTCCGGGTCGACGGGCACCCCGTACGGCCAGGCCGTGACCAGGCGGCCGTGTACACGCTCGGCGGCGGGCCGCAGCGGTGCGAGGAAGATCCCGGCGAGCCGCGGATGGCCCGCGAGGGCGAGGCGGACGCGGTGCGCGCCCGGGTCGGTCCCGTCGGCGTGGGCCTTCACCACCGCAGCGCCGTGCCGCACGACGGCGGCGTCCGGGCGGTCGGCGAGGACCGTTCCGCGTCCGCAGGCCGGGCAGGCGCCGGCGGGGTGGGCGGTCTCGCGCGCGAGGCGGTGCAGTGCGGGCAGGAGCCCGTCGCCGGTCATGAACTCTCCCCCTGGCTCCCGTACGTCCACCGGGAGCGTACGCGGCCCGCTTTCGCCGGGAGCGAGGGCGGCCCGGCCGGAACCGTGGTGCGTTGCTCACGAGTGGGGCCCTGCGCGCCGGCGGCGGGGACGGCTCCGATGTCCGCGGCCGGGCGTCCGCGGGAGTGTCCGCGCCCGGGCGTCCGCGGGAGCGGAACCGCACGCCGACGGCCGTCCGCCGACGACAGGCCCGCGGCCCGGGAGGCTCAGGAGCGGGCCGTGGTGCAGACGCTCAGGGCCGGGACCGGCTCAGGACCGCTTTGGCCGGGTCCCCCGCCGCCCGAGGCTTCCGGTCAGCCGGCGAGGGCCTTCCTGAGGGCGGCGACGGCCAGTTCTCGGGCCACATTCGCGGCGCGGCAGTCACGCAGGCTGTCGAGCATCATGAAGTCGTGCACGATGCCGTGCACGCGCACCGCCGTGACGTCGACGCCGGCCTCGCGGAGCCTCGCGGCGTATGCCTCGCCCTCGTCACGCAGAACGTCGGCCTCGTCGGTGATGACCAGGGTCGTGGGCAGGCCCTCGAGTTGTTCGAGGGGCGCCAGCAGGGGGGAGGCATACGGTTCGGCGCGCTGCTTGGGATCGGTCGTGTACTGGTCCCAGAACCAGATCATGCCGTCCCGCGTGAGGTAGTGGCCGTCGGCGAACTGCAGGTAGGACGCGGTGTTGAAGTCCGCGTTGGCGACCGGGTAGAGCAGCACCTGCGCTTTCAGGTCCACGTCTCCGCGTTCCTTGGCCATGAGGGCGAGAACAGTGGCCATGTTGCCGCCGACCGAGTCGCCCGCCACCGCGACGCGGGAGACGTCGAGGCCGTGCTCGGCACCGTGTTCCACGACCCACTTGCCCACGGCGTAGTTCTGCTCGATCTGGGTCGGGTACTTCGCTTCCGGTGCCCTGTCGTAGACCGGGAAGACGGCGGCGGCGCCGGCACCGGTGGCCAGCTCGCGCACCAGCCGGTCGTGGGTGTTCTCGTCGCCGAACACCCAGCCCGCGCCGTGGATGAAGAGCACGACAGGCAAGTCTCCGGCCGCTCCCTTGGGACGGATGATCCGGGTGCGAACCCGTCCGTGCGAGCCCGCGTCGACCGTCACCCACTCTTCGTCGACGGCCGGCTTGTCGACGCCCTCTCCGGTCTGCAGGCCCGCCAGGATGTCCCTGCCCTGCTCCGGCGGAACCTCGTAGATCCTGGGGTGGGACGAGGTGGCCTCGGCCAGCGCCTTGGCTGCGGGCTCCAGGACCGGTGCGGGCGGAGGTGGCAGATCGGCCATGACGGACTCCCGGGGAGTGAGCTGAGCGGACCGGGGCGGATGTCGCCCCGCATGCCATGATTCGCGGTAATACGCGTCGTGCAAGTCGGCCCAGCCCACGGCCCGCCGGGCAGCGGCTGGACCGGCTGGGGACACTGGGCGCCGGACGCCTGAGGACTTTCCGGCGGTGTGGGCTTCTTTCCGACGGTATGGGGTTCGGAGGCGTGGGCGCCGGCACGCATGGCGGTGGGCGACCCGAGTCCGGGAAACGCGATGGCCGGTCAGCTCCCCAGCTGACCGGCCAAACGCTGCCGTCCGCCGCACCCCCGTCCCCACGGGGCTGTTGGCCGGATGTGCCAGGCCCGGACCGCTCTCCCGGACCCGGAGCGCGCTCAGCGCCCCAGCATCACGCCCACGGACGACGCCTGTTCGACCACTGCACTCCAGCCGCCGAACACGACGACCAGCAGGGCCGCGAGGGGGAGGACCATGGCGACCGCCACCAGCGGGTGACGCGTGCCGGACGGCCGAACGCCGAGCGCGGCGAAAGCCTTCCGCTGGGCGCGCAGCGTGGTCCGCGCAGCCGTGTCCGCCATGGTCCCTCTCCCGTCGAGTCCTACAGCGGCGGGTACCTGACCTCGGGGGACGAGTGCTGGACCCGCCGCTTGACCTCAACACTAGGGACGCGGGGGCATCCGGTCGTCATGCCCGCGCACGGCTTGGTACGCCTCCCAGGGGATGACCCGGCGCGCCGGCGAGTACTCCCCTGGGTGGACTCCGGGCGGCGGGCTCTCGGGGTTCGCCGTGCCGCCCCCGGGGGCCGGCGGTCCCCCGGCACCGGGCTCCAGTGGGCCCGCGCGTGGCCATCGGTGGGCGGGCGCACGCGTGACATCGCTCACCCCGCGCGGACCTGCCCGCCGCGCGGTCCGGGGCCGGCGCCCTCCCGTCACCGCGTGCGGACGCCGTCGGCGGGCCGACCTGCACCGCGGGCCGTCCCCACCGCCCCGCCCGGTCCAACCCGCCTGCCCGAGAGGCCTCTTGGTGCACCGGCCCGCCCGAGCGAATCCGAACGGCAGTACTGCTGACCGCTCCTCGGGCCCGCGCGCGCCGGACTGACAATCGATCGGACCGTCAGGGCGCGGCCTGTGAGCACGCCGGGGCGGGTGTACGTAAGCTGTGCGACGTCAGACGGTCGACCGGGCAGCGGGGATGGACATGGCGATGATGCGGCTCCGGCGCGAGGACCCGCGAGTCGTCGGCTCCTTCCGTCTCCACCCGCGCCTCGGCGCCGGCGGGATGGGCGTCGTCTACCTGGGCTCCGACCGGCGCGGACAGCGGGTCGCGCTGAAGGTCATCAGACCCGACCTGGCGGAGGATCAGGAGTTCCGGTCCCGTTTCGCGCGCGAGGTGTCCGCGGCCCGGCGCATCCGGGGCGGCTGCACCGCGCGGCTGGTCGCCGCGGACCTGGAGGCCGAGCGGCCCTGGTTCGCCACCCAGTACGTGCCGGGTCCGTCGCTGCACGACAAGGTCGCCGAGGAGGGGCCGCTGTCCGCCTCGGACGTCGCGGCCGTCGGCGCCGCCCTGTCGGAAGGCCTGGTCGCCGTGCACGAGGCGGGCGTCGTCCACCGCGACCTGAAGCCGTCCAACATCCTGCTCTCCCCCAAGGGCCCCCGCATCATCGACTTCGGCATCGCGTGGGCGACGGGTGCGAGCACCCTGACGCACGTGGGCACCGCCGTCGGCTCCCCCGGGTTCCTCGCGCCTGAGCAGGTGCGCGGGGCGGTCGTCACCCCGGCCACCGACGTGTTCGCCCTCGGTGCCACGCTGGCGTACGCGGCGACGGCCGACTCGCCCTTCGGACACGGCAGTTCCGAGGTCATGCTGTACCGGGTGGTGCACGAGCAGCCGCAGCTGCGCGGTGTGCCGGACACGCTGGCGCCGCTGCTGCGCGCGTGCCTCGCGAAGGACCCGGGCGACCGGCCCAGCACTCTCCAGCTGTCGATGCGGCTGAAGGAGATCGCGGCGCGCGAGGCACAGGGGCTGAGCGAGCCGAGGCCCCCGGCGCAGCGCGAGCGGGCGCCGCAGCCGCAGGACGTGCCGACGGGGCGGATGCCCGAGCGCGAGCGCCGGATCGCCGAGCGTCCGACCGAGCAGTACACGGAGCGTTCGATGCGGCGCGCCGCGACCACCGCGGACCGCGACGAGCACTCGTCCCAGGCGCAGTCGCGCACGACGGGCGCCGGGCGTCCGGCGAGGCAGCGCCAGGCGCCCGCACCGCGCACCGGCGGGGCCCGCCCGCCGCAGGCGCCGGGCAAGAGCCGTACCGGCGCCCGGAACACCGCGCCGGGCCGCAGGCCGGCCAATCCGCGGCTGCTGCGGCAGCGGCTGATCGTCTTCGTGATCGTCACGCTCCTCGTGGCGCTCGGGATCTGGCTCGCCCAACAGCTCTGACGTCCGGTTCCAGTCCTGGCGGCGTTCGGGCGGTCGCCCGGATCGTTCCGCGGCACGGGGCCCCGGGAGGTTGTCCGTCACCCCCGGCGGGTTCGGCGGGCCGTCGCCCTCGGCGGGTTCGGTGCATTCGGCTGGTTCGGCTGGGTCGGCGTCGTGCTTCGGTGGGCGCCGGGGCCGGCGAGGAGCCGCCCCTCAAGCGCCAATGCCCAAAGGCGCCGCGTGCGGCTGAGGGGGTCCTGCCGGGACCAGGGGAGACGGGGGCCCTGCCGCGCTCTCCTGGGCCGGTCAAGACTTGCGGGACCACTGTTCGGCACTGCTCGGGAAGAGCAGGAGACGACCGGCCGAACGGCCCCGGAGGCCCAGCGCCTCAGGCGGCCGGGACCGGTCCGCACTGAAGGGAAGACCCGTGGATCTCTCCGACCGCACCGTCCTCATCGTCGGCGGAACCTCCGGCATCGGCAGGGAACTGGCCCGCAGGTTCGCCGCTGCGGGCAGCACCGTGGCCGTCGGCGGGCGCAGCGCCCAGGCGCTCCGTGAACAGACCGGCGAGGGCATCGGGGCCTTCGAGGTCGACGTCACCGACGCCGCCTCCGTCGCACGCGCCCGGGACGCCGTACTCGCGCGGTATCCCGGTCTTGACACCGTGGTGACCATGTCGGGCGTCATGCTCCTGGAGGACCTGCGCGACCCGGCGCACTTCGAGGCGGCGCGGACGACCATCGACACCAACCTGGTCGGCACCGTCCGGATCATCGACGCCTTCACCCCCCACCTGCTCCGGCGCGGCGCCGGCACCTTCGTCACCGTCACCTCCGGCATCGCGTTCCTGCCGTTCCCGCCCATGCCCACCTACGCCGCCTCGAAGGCCGCGGTGCACGCCTACTCCGAGGCACTGCGCGCACAGCTCGACGGCAGCGGCGTCGGCGTCGTCGAACTCGTCCCGCCGGCGGTCGCCGCGGCGGGACAGGAGAAGGTGAACCCGAACGCCCTGCCGCTCGGCGACTTCGCGGACGAGGTCATGCGGCTGCTCGCCCAGAACCCCACGCCCGACGAGATCCTGGTCGAGCGGGTGCTCCAGCACCGCTGGGCCGAGCGCGACGGCACCTACGCCGAGCTCGTGGCGCGGCGCTCCCAGGCCCTCTCCATGCTTCCCGGCCGCCAGGGCTGACACCCGCGCTGCCGTCCCGCGCCCGCCCGTACGACGAGAACGCCCCGGCCTGGACGCCCGGCCCGAGCTCGCGCTCCCCCGGCCCGGCGCGCCGCACCGCGGGCGCCGCTCCTGCCGGAACCGGTGACAACAGCGGCGCCCGTCTGGTGGACTGACAGGGCGAAGGCACCGCTCCGGTGCGTGCTCCGGTACCGGACCGCTCTGTCAGGGGGAGAGCCAGGATGCTGTCGGAGGCGATGACCGCGCTGGCCGCGGCGGGCGGCACCGCGGTGGCGCAGGCCGCGGGCACGGAGGCGTGGGCGGGGATACGCCGACAGGTGGCCCGCTGGTTCGGCCGGGGAGATCCGCGGCGCGAGCACGCCGAACTCGAACGGCTCGACCGGACCGCGGGCGAGCTGGCGGCGGCGCGGCCCGCCGAGGCGGAGACGGTGCGCATCCGCCAGGAGGCGGCGTGGCAGAGCCGGATCGAAGCGCTGCTCGAGGGTCTTGAGGACGTCGAGCGTGACCGGGTCGCGGAGGAGCTGCGTGCCCTGCTGGCCGGGCGGGCCTCCCCCGGCGGCGTGTCGGCCGGCCCCGGCGGACTCGCCGTCGGCGGAGGTGTGAACGTCCGGGCCGACCACGGGTCCGCCGCCGCCGTGACCATGGGGGACGTGACGCTGGGAAACCCTCCCCAGCCGGGTCCGCGCCAGGACTGAGCGGACCCGGAGCCCCCTCGGCCGCGCCGCGCCGCCACAGCGGCGACGTGATCGCCGACCACGGCGGCATCGCCGTCGGCCACGCCGAGCAGGTCCACCACCACGCCCCGCCCAGGACGCCGGCCGCCTGGCCGCACCAGGTCGGCGTGATCCCGCCGCGCGCCCAGTCCTTCCAGCACCGCTCCGAGGCCGACCGGGTACGGGCGGCGGCCGGCGCCGGGGGCACCGCCGTGCTCACCCAGGTGCTGACCGGGACCGGCGGGGTGGGCAAGACCCAGCTGGCCGCCGACTACGCGCGAGCGGCCTGGGACGGCGGCGAGGTCGACGTCCTCGTGTGGATCAGTGCGAGCAGCCGCTCGGCGATCGCCGCCGGGTACGCGCAGGCCGGTGTGGAGGTCCTCGCCGCCGACCCCGGTGATCCGGAGCAGGCCGCGCGGGCGTTCCTGGCCTGGCTGGAACCCAAGGCGGGCCGGCGCCCGTGCCGGTGGCTGATCGTCCTTGACGACCTCGCCGACCCCGCAGACCTGCGCGGCTGGTGGCCGCCCGCCGGCCGTCACGGCCGTACCCTCGTCACCACGCGCCGCCGCGAGGCGGCTCTGACCGGAGCGGGCCGGCGCCGGGTGGCCGTGGGGCTGTTCACGCCGCGGGAATCCGCTGCCTACGTCACCGCCGTCCTGGCCTCGCACGACCGCGACGAGCCGGCCGATCAGATCAGCGGCCTCGCCGCCGACCTGGGACACCTGCCCCTCGCCCTGGCGCAGGCCGCCGCCTACCTCATCGACGCGGACCTGACCTGCGCCTCCTACCGAGAGCTGCTGGCCGGCCGGATCAGGAGGCTGGCCGACCTGCTGCCGGAGTCCGGCGCGCTGCCCGACGACCAGACCGCCACCGTGGCCGCCACCTGGTCCCTGTCCGTCGAACGCGCCGACCGGGTCCGCCCGTCGGGCCTGGCCCGCCCCATGCTCCAGCTGGGGGCCTTCCTCGGCCCGAACGGCATCCCCGCCTCCGTTCTCACGGCCGGGCCCGCCCTCGCCCACCTCGGCGAGCACCGCACCGCCGCCGCGGACGGCGGCACCGGCGAGCCGGCCGCGGTCTCGGCCGAGGACGCCGGGCTCGCGCTGCGGGCCCTGCACCGGCTCAGCCTCATCGACCACACGCCGCAAGACCCGCGCCAAGCCGTCCGCGTGCACCAGCTCATCCAGCGCGCCACCCGGGACACCCTGGCGCCGGACCAGTTCGACCGGATCGCCCGTACCGCGGCGGACGCCCTGGTGTCCGCCTGGCCCGCGACCGAGGCCGACGCCGCTCTGGCCCAGACCCTCCGCTCCAACGCGGAAGCGCTCACCGCGTACGCCGGGGACGCCCTCCACCGGCCCGACGCCCACCGTCTGCACCAGCGTGTCGGAGAGAGCCTCGGCAACAGCGGCCGTCCTGGAGCCGCCGTCCTGCACTTCCAGCGGCTCGCGGACGGAGCCGCGCGCCGCCTCGGCTCCGGACATCCGGAGACGCTGGCCCTCCGCGCCCACCTCGCCGACTGGCGGGGCAAGGCGGGAGACGCGGCCGGCGCCGCGGCCGAGCTGGAGGAGTTGGCCGACGCTCTCGGCCGGGCGTTCGGTACCGACCACCCCGGCGTGCTCGCCACCCGTCACAACCACGCGTACCTGCTGGGGGAGGCGGGCGACGCGGCAGGGGCCGTCGCTGCCATGGAGCACCTGCTCCGCGACGAGACACGGGTGCTCGGGCCGGATCACCCCGGTGTCCTCGCGACCCGTGAGAGCCTCGCCTCGTGGCGGGGGAAGCTGGGGGACGCCGCAGGGGCCAGGGCGGCCTTCGAGGCCGTCCTGGAGGATCAGCTCCGGGTGCTGGGCCCAGACCACCCCCGCCTGCTGATCACCCGTGGCAACCTCGCGTACTGGCAGGGGAGATCGGGAGACACGGCCGGCGCCGCGACCGTCTTCGCCGCGCTGGTGGAGGACAATCTGCGCGTGCTGGGCCCGGACCACCTGGACACCCTGACGGCCCGTAACAACCTCGCCATGTGCCGGCGGGAGGCGGGGGACGCGGCCGGCGCGGCGACCGCCTTCACCGAGCTGCTGGCCGACCGGGCGCGGGTGCTGGGCCCCGACCACCCCGACACGCTGGTCACCCACAACAACCTCGCTCTGTGCCGGCTCGACGAAGGAGACACGGCCGGCGCCGCGACCGCCTTCGCCGCACTGCTGGAGGATTACGGGCGGGTGCTGGGCCCGGCCCATCCGGACACCCGCGCCGTACGCGACAACCTCGCATCGTGCCGCCGGGAGGCGGGGGACGCGGCGGCGGACACGGCCGAAGAGGCAGCCGGGGACGCGGCGGGAGTCGCAGCCGGGGACGCGAACGGGGACGCAACTGGGGACGCAGTCGCGGACACGGCCGAAGTAGCAGCCGGGGGCACGGCCGAAGACGCACCCGAAAACACGCCCCGGGACGCGGCCGGAGACGCGGAACAATCGTCCGATTCCTGAGCCGGGTCGGAAAGACGGGCCCGGGGCAAGTGGCGTGATATCACTCGAAGCGCTTCTGGCCGCTCACCGGCCCTCGGCACGATTATCACAGGTATGCCCTATTGGTCTGTTCGGGTAGCTTTCAATCGAATAGAGCACTCTAGTCGGCTTAATCCAAGTTAGCGACCTCATGGAACCACGCGAATACTGGGACCGGAACTCGGTACTGGCCGAAGCGTTCTGCGCCTGCGACGAGAAGGTCGGAGAGGCCCAGGCCCTCCTGGACGAACTGCAGATCGAGCGCAGCCGCACGCTCGCGGCCTTCGCCGTCACGGTCGGGAACGACGAAACGGTCGCGAACATGATGGGTCTCGGCGAGCGGGAGGTACGTCTCGCGCGGCGCACCGTCGGCAAGACGGACGCGCGGGACGTGGCCCAGGACCTGCTCTCGCGTGCCACCCAGGCGAAGGAACGGGAGACCGCCGAGGCGCCGGGCGCCGGGGTCCTGTCCGCGCCGCCGGAATCCGCCGAGCAGCTCGCGCTCGGCCACGCCGCGAACGCACCCGCACCGGACCAGGCCGCGGAATACGAGATGCCGTCGTCGCCCCTCCCCCATCAGCGCAAGGAGAGTCTGCTCTCGGCGCCCCCGCCCCAGGGCTTCCAGGATGCTTCGGACTTCGACACCGAGAACACCGTGACCTGGTCACCGAGCATGGACTCCGTCCTGGTGTGGAGCTGGAGATCCAATCTGGACCTGCACACCGTCGCCGCCGAACTGGGCCTGGACCTGCGGTCGCTGCTCCTGCGCACCCAGACCCTCGCCGAGGAGGGCAGGCTCGGTCTGGACTACGACACCACTTCTCCCGACGCCCTCATGGGCGACGACAGCCAGTCGGGCCGGCACCGCCGGCACTATGCCGAGGGCTACGTCACCTTCGCCAACACCACCCCTTTCCCGGCCTATTCATGACCGCCGTGCGGCCCGGGACGGGTGGGGCTGCGGAGGCGCGGACCTCCGCCGCCC
>NZ_JAIUKE010000134.1 GCF_020176795.1 Streptomyces sp. 8L | reverse complement strand
CCGTCCCACTGACGCCGTCCACCGTCCCCCTCCGGCCACCGAGCAACCCGAGTGGTCCGAGCGGTCCGACGACTCCTGCGGCGTACCCGCACGCACGCGTACTCGCCCCCACACCCCGACAGCTTCTCCGTACCCTCAGAAAGAGCCGGACCCGATGACCTCAACGCCCGCGCCAGCGCCGTACGGCGACCTCCGCGCGCAGCTCGAAACCCTGACCACGGAGGCGTTCCGCCCCGACCTCTCCGAGATCGACCAGCTGCCCACGGCGGAGATCGCCCGCCTCATGAACGGCGAGGACGCCACGGTCCCCGCCGCGGTCGCGGACCAGTTGCCGCGGATCGCGGAGGCCATCGACGCGATCGCGGAACGCGCGGGGCGCGGCGGCCGGCTGATCTACGCGGGCGCGGGCACCGCGGGGCGGCTCGGTGTGCTGGACGCGAGCGAGTGCCCGCCTACGTTCAACACGGAGCCTGGCGAGGTGGTGGGCCTGATCGCGGGCGGCCCCGGCGCGCTGGTGACCTCTGTGGAGGGCGCGGAGGACTCCAAGGAGCTGGCGGCCGCAGACCTGGACGCCCTGAAGGTCGGGCCGGACGACGCCGTGGTCGGGGTCTCCGCGTCGGGCAGGACGCCCTACGCGATCGGCGCGGTGGAGCACGCGCGGGCGCTCGGCGCTCTCACCGTGGGGCTCTCCTGCAACACGGGCAGTGCCCTCGCGGCGGCGGCCGACCACGGGATCGAGGTGGTCGTGGGGCCCGAGCTGATCACGGGCTCCACCCGGCTCAAGGCGGGCACGGCGCAGAAACTCGTGCTCAACATGGTCTCGACGATCACGATGATCCGGCTCGGCAAGACCTACGGGAACCTCATGGTCGACGTCCGGGCGTCCAACGAGAAGCTGCGCGCCCGCTCCCGCCGCATCGTCGCGCTGGCCACCGGCGCCTCGGACGCGGAGATCGAGGCCGCGCTCACCGCCACCGACGGGGAGGTGAAGAACGCGATCCTCACCATCCTCGGCGGGGTCGACGGCCCCACGGCGGCCTCGCTCCTGACCCAGTCGCGCGGCCGTCTGCGCGTGGCGCTCCAGGCATCCCGGACCGTCTCCGGCTGACCTGGTGATCTGGGTCCGCACCGCCGCATCCGAACCACTTCGCACAGCAAGGCACCAGGCACCATGGCAACTGACAAGAACCGCGCGACGGCGGAAGCGATCCTCCCGCTGGTCGGCGGCGCAGCGAACGTCACCTCCGTCGCCCATTGCATGACCCGGCTCAGACTCGGCCTGCGGGAGCGGTCCCTCGTCGACGACGAGGCGCTGAAGGCGCTCCCCGCCGTGCTGGGCGTCGTCGAGGACGACACGTACCAGATCGTCCTGGGCCCCGGCACGGTCGCCCGGGTCGCCCCCGAGTTCGAGTCGCTGGTCGCCGGGGCCGGCGCCACGGCACCGCCCGGTGCGCGCGGGTCGGCCACGGAGGCCCCGGGAGCGACAGGGCTCACAGGAGCCCCAGAGTCCACAGGCGTCACAAAAGCCGCAGGGTCCTCGGGGGCCGGGGAGACGGCGGGAGCCGTCGGCGACGGACCGGGCGGGACGCCCCGCACCGCTGACGAGCTGGCCGCGCAGGGGGCCGAGATCAGGGCGGCCAGGAAGGCGAAGAACGCGACCCCGTTCAAGCTGTTCCTGCGCCGGGTCGCGAACATCTTCGTCCCGCTGATCCCGGCGCTGATCGGCTGCGGCATCATCTCGGGGCTCAACGGCCTGCTGACGAACCTGCACTGGCTGCCGTCGCTCGTGCCCGCGCTGGCGGCCCTGGCGTCCGGGTTCATGTCGCTGATCGCGGTGTTCGTCGGCTACAACACGGCGAAGGAGTTCGGCGGCACGCCGGTGCTCGGCGGCGCGGTCGCGGCCATCACGGTCTTCCCCGGGGTCACGGCGGTCGACGCCTTCGGCCAGAAGCTGGCGGCGGGCCAGGGCGGCGTCCTCGGCGCGCTCGGCGCGGCGCTGCTGGCCGTCGCCGTGGAGAAGTGGTGCAGAAGGTGGGTCCCCGAGGCACTGGACGTGCTGGTCACGCCGACACTGACGGTCCTGGTGGCCGGGCTCGTCACCCTCTTCGGCCTCATGTACGCGGCGGGCCAGGTGGCCGCGGGCATCGGGGACTTCGCCACCTGGCTGCTGGCCAACGGCGGCGCCGCGGCCGGGTTCGTGCTCGGCGGGCTGTTCCTGCCGCTGGTGATGCTGGGCCTGCACCAGGCCCTGATCCCGATCCACACCACGCTGATCCAGCAGCAGGGGTACACGGTCCTGCTGCCGATCCTGGCCATGGCGGGGGCCGGCCAGGTCGGCGCGGCCATGGCCGTCTACCTCAGGCTGCCGCGCAACGCGTCGGTGCGCAGAACCATCAGGTCGGCGCTGCCCGCCGGGTTCCTCGGCGTCGGGGAGCCGCTGATCTACGGCGTCTCGCTGCCGCTCGGGCGCCCGTTCATCACGGCGTGCGTGGGCGGGGCGTTCGGCGGCGGCTTCGTCGGGCTGTTCAACCAGCTGGGCGACGCGGTCGGTTCGACCGCGATCGGGCCGTCGGGCTGGGCGCTGTTCCCGCTGCTCGCCGGCAACCGAGGACTCGGCGTGATGGTGTCCGTGTACGCGGTGGGGCTGATCGTCGGCTACCTGGCGGGCTTCGTCGCCACGTACTACTTCGGTTTCACGAAGACGATGCTGCGCGATCTGAACACCGATCCGGAGGGCGCCCCGGCGAAGACGGCGCCGGGGCCGGCCGCCGAACCCGTCGCCGTCGCGGCCGACACCCCGCTGAGCAGTACCTGAGCGCCGCCGGCCGACCGGCGCGGCCCGCTCGCCGCGTGCTCAGACCACCCGGCGTCTGACCAGCGCTCCGAGCGTCAGCGCGGCGGGCACGAGCGGCAGCCACACGGTGATGATCCGGAAGCCGAGCACCGCCGAGGTCGCCGCCGTGGCGGAGGCGCCGGTCGTCACGAGCGCCACGACCAGCGCCGCGTCCACGGAGCCGAGGCCACCCGGCGTCGGGACCAGCGCGGCGGCCACACTCGCCGCCAGGTAGGCGATCGCCACATGCACCACGGGGACGGGCATCCGCAGCGCGAGTGCCACGGTGACGAGTCCCGCCGCCTGGAGGGCGGGGAAGCCCAGCGAGCCGCACCACAGGGCGAGCGCCCGCGCCGGTCGCGCGTGCAGGGACCTCAGGTCGGTGAACGCCGTGGTGAGGAACGTGCGGATGGCGCGCCGCAGCGCAGGCAGCAGCGCGAGAACCGTGAGAACCGTGAGAACAAGGACGACCGCGCACCCGAGCCCGGCGGCTGCCGGCAGGACGCCGTCGGGCAGCGCCTGCCCGAGGTGCAGGGCGCGCAGGTCCAGCGCGTCGGGAAAGGCGACGAGCAGCACCAGCAGCAACAGGCAGCGGCCGACGGACTCGGAGAGGAGGTAGAGCGCGAGAGCCGCGGACGAACGGCCCAGCGGCAGCCCGCACTTGCGGAGGAAACGCAGGTTGACCGCACCCGCGCCGAGCCCGGCGGGCAGCAGATGGTTGGCGGCCCCCGCCGCGAACTGCGTGGCGAACAGCCGCCGCGCCGGCAGGGGTTCCAGTACGGTGCCCTGCCGCGCGAGCGACACGGCGGCCCAGCCCAGGACGGTGACGCCGACGGCGGCGAGCAGCCAGTAGACGTTGGCGGTCAGCAGCTGCCTGGCGCCCCCGGCGATCAGCGGCCACCGCTCGAAGATCAGGCAACCGATCACCACGAGAGGCGCGAAGCACAGGACCTGCCGCAGCGGCAGCCGTCGAGGACCACGCCCGGGCGGCGCCGTGACACGGCCGGCATCCGCATCAGCGCCGTCACCCCCATGGATCTCGCCATCGCCATCGCCACGGACATGGACATGGATCTCGCCATCGGCATCGGCGTCCGCGTCTGAGGTGGTGTCGAGCGGAGGTCTGGCCCTGATCACAGTCGTCCCTCGGGGGTGTCCGTGTTGCGGTGTCCATGTCGCGACGGAGGCGAGGTGGGGCGGGTCCCGGTGCCGGTACCGAGGCCGAGCGGGGCGGTCCCGGGGCCGGTACGGGGCCGGCGGGGCGGCCCTCGTTCCGTCGGCCCGTGCTCCGTCGCGGCGGGGCGCTTCCCCGGACAGTTTCCCCCGCCGCACGGCGTCCGCCACCGTCGTGCGTCATACGGTTGGCCGACGGTTGGGGGGCCGTGGGGCATCCGCGGCGTTCCTCGCGCGTTCACCTGAGGTGGGTACGTCACCGAACATGCGCTGCTGTCCCTCGGCCCGCCAGGAGCTCCTGCACCGCGCCGCGATCTGGGCCGCCGCCCTGGCCCCGCCCCGGCGGGCCGGGCCGCGGGCCCGCGCGGCCGGTGTCAGCCCCGTGGGCCTCGAACTCGTCACACTGACCGAGGACCGGGCGATCTTCACCTGGTACACCGGTGTCCCGGGCACCGACGACGGCTCGGGCCGGATGCTGCCCGCCGCCGCCGACGGCGAGATCCTCCTCGGCACGCATCCGGGGCGGCTGACGCGCCGCGCCGGGGAGGAGCACCGTACGGCGTACCACCAGGTCGAGGTCACCGGCCTCGAACCCGGCCGCACCTACTACTACCAGGCGCTCTCGTACGGGCGGGCCGCGCTGCCCACGCCGCTGTGCCTGGTCGCGGGCAACGCGGCGGGCACATCGCCGTACGGCCTCGGCACGGCGGGCGGACCGTACGCGTTCACGACACCGCAGCCGCCGCCGGGGAGCCATCTGTTCAGCGTCGCGCTCTGCAACGACCTGCACCTCGGCGAGACCACCGCGGGCCGCGTCGCCGGCGTGCCGATGCTGCCGGGCATCGCGCTGCTCCAGGGCGTCTCGCAGGCGCCGGGCCTCGCCCCGTACCCGGAGCTGATGGGGCGCGCACTGGTGGCGGAGGCGCTGCGGCGCGGCGCGGACTACCTGCTCGCGGCGGGCGACATCTCCGCCGAGGCGGGCCCGGTGGATCTGCGCAAGGCGAAGGAGATCCTGGACGCGTTCGGGCCGCACGGGGAGCGGTACTTCATCACGCGCGGCAACCACGACCGGCCCCGGGCGCGGGACGGCTTCCGGGACGCGTTCTCGCCCGGCGGCGACCCCACGTACTTCGCGCGCGATCTGGGCGGCCTGCGGGTCGTGGGCCTCGACACGTACGACAAGCCCGGCAACGGCGGCGACAGCGGGGGCCTCTCGCCGGAGCAGATGTCCTGGTTCCTGCGCGGTCTCAAGGACCACAGGGACCAGCCGACCGTGGTGTTCGGGCACCATCCGCTGTCGGTGCCGCACTCGCCGTTCCCCTCGACGCGCGGCCAGCGCCTCGGCCGCCGCCAGGCCCGGGAGATCCTCGCCGCCTACGACGCGGCGCCCGGCGTCTTCCTGCACCACGCGGGCCACACGCACCGCAACAAGCGGTCCCTCTCGCCGCGTGCGCCGCGGGTGACGCTCCAGGAGGTCAGCGCCGTCAAGGAGTACCCGGGCGGCTTCTGCCTGCTGCGGGTCCACACCGGCGGCTTCGCGCTCAACTACTACAAGGCGGGCGACGCCGCCGCGCGCGAGTGGAGCGAGCGCAGCCGCTCCCAGGCCGCGGGCCTGTGGCCGCAGTTCGCCCTGGGCCGCTCGGTGGGCGACCGCAACAGCGTGACGGCCCGCGACCTGTCGGGGGTGCGCCGCCCGCCGCACCGCGCCGGGACGGCGGAGGTCCGTGCGCCCGCGCCGCGGCGGCCCGCGGACGCCCGGCCGCGCTCCGCGGACGGCCCCGTACAACGGGCCGAGGGCGGCACCCCCTGGGAGTAGGGGTACCGCCCTCGGTTCCGAACCGGATTCCAAACCTCGCTGCGAAGGAGCGACGAGGATCAGAAGTCCATGTCACCGCCCGGCATGCCGCCCGGCGCGCCCGCGGGGGCGGCCTTCTCGGGCTTGTCGGCGATGACGGCCTCGGTGGTGAGGAACAGCGCCGCGATGGAGGCCGCGTTCTGCAGAGCGGAACGCGTCACCTTCGCGGGGTCGAGGATGCCCTCGGCGATCATGTCGACGTACTCGCCGGTGGCGGCGTTCAGACCGTGGCCGACGGCCAGGTTGCGCACCTTCTCGACGACGACGCCGCCCTCAAGGCCGCCGTTGACGGCGATCTGCTTGAGCGGGGCCTCCAGCGCGAGCTTGACGGCCTGCGCGCCGGTCGCCTCGTCACCCGAGAGCTCCAGCTTCTCGAAGACCGAGGTCGCCTGGAGCAGAGCCACGCCACCACCGGCGACGATGCCCTCCTCGACGGCGGCCTTGGCGTTGCGCACCGCGTCCTCGATGCGGTGCTTGCGCTCCTTGAGCTCGACCTCGGTGGCGGCACCGGCCTTGATGACGGCCACGCCGCCGGCCAGCTTCGCCAGACGCTCCTGGAGCTTCTCGCGGTCGTAGTCCGAGTCGCTGTTCTCGATCTCGGCACGGATCTGGTTCACGCGGCCCTGGACCTGGTCGCTGTCACCGGCGCCGTCCACGATCGTGGTCTCGTCCTTGGTGATGACGACCTTGCGGGCGCGGCCGAGCAGGTCGAGGCCCGCGTTCTCCAGCTTGAGGCCGACCTCCTCGGAGATGACCGTGCCACCGGTGAGGATGGCGATGTCGCCGAGCATGGCCTTGCGGCGGTCGCCGAAGCCCGGGGCCTTGACGGCGACGGACTTGAAGGTGCCGCGGATCTTGTTGACGACCAGGGTCGACAGGGCCTCGCCCTCGACGTCCTCGGCGATGATCAGCAGCGGCTTGCTCGACTGCATGACCTTCTCGAGCAGCGGAAGGAGGTCCTTCACGTTGCCGATCTTGGAGTTGACGATCAGGATGTACGGGTCGTCGAGCGACGACTCCATACGCTCCATGTCGGTGGCGAAGTACGCCGAGATGTAGCCCTTGTCGAAGCGCATGCCCTCGGTGAGCTCGAGTTCGAGACCGAAGGTCTGCGACTCCTCGACGGTGATGACGCCTTCCTTGCCGACCTTGTCCATCGCCTCGGCGATGAGCTCGCCGATCTGCGTGTCGGCGGCGGAGATGGAGGCGGTGGAGGCGATCTGCTCCTTCGTCTCCACGTCCTTGGCCTGCTCGAGCAGGGCGCCGGAAACGGCCTCGACGGCCTTCTCGATACCGCGCTTGAGGGCCATCGGGTTGGCGCCGGCCGCCACGTTGCGCAGGCCCTCGCGGACCAGCGCCTGGGCGAGGACGGTCGCGGTGGTCGTACCGTCACCGGCGACGTCGTCCGTCTTCTTGGCGACTTCCTTGACCAGCTCGGCGCCGATCTTCTCGTACGGGTCCTCGAGCTCGATCTCCTTGGCGATGGAGACACCATCGTTGGTGATCGTGGGCGCGCCCCACTTCTTCTCAAGGACGACGTTGCGACCCTTGGGGCCAAGGGTGACCTTGACGGCGTCGGCGAGCTGGTTCATCCCGCGCTCCAGGCCGCGCCGTGCCTCCTCGTCGAACGCGATGATCTTGGCCATGTGAAGTGGTCCTCCCGGACTGGGGTGGATTTCTCCGGACCGCGCCCGTGCCCGCGACGGACGGCCTGTGCGCTGCCCGTTCCTTCCGGACTCGCGCCACGGGCCTCACTGACCCGGTCCAAGTTGTCACTCTCACTGGGAGAGTGCTAACGCCAATGATTAGCACTCGACCCACCCGAGTGCAAGCCGCTTCGGGAGTGCCGCGCATCGCGCCCGTGATCGTCCGGCCACGGCGGGCGCGTACACCCGGGGGTCGCACAGCCGCGATGGGCGCGTGCACCCGGGGTCGTCCGGCCGCGACGGGCGCACACGCCCGGAGAACGTTCAGCCTCTGTACGCGCGTCCGCCGGCCCCCGTACGACCATCCGCCGGCTCCCGTACGCGCGTCCATCCCTCTCCCGCACGCCCGCGTACAACGCGCACGCCCGCGTACACGACCCGCACGCGCGAGTACACGCTTCTGCGCGCCCGCGCGGGCGCCTCGCACGGGCGTGCGCGAGAGGCCCGTACCCCGGTGGAGCGGGTACGGGCCTCTCGACTACGCTTGCCTCTGGCCGATCGCGCCGGGATCAGACGGCGAGCTTGACCATGTCCGCCTGCGGACCCTTCTGGCCCTGCGAGATCTCGAACTCCACTCGCTGACCTTCTTCAAGGGTGCGGTATCCGTCCATCTGGATGGCGCTGTAGTGGACGAAAACATCCGCACCACCGTCGACCGCGATGAAGCCGTAGCCCTTCTCCGCGTTGAACCACTTGACGGTGCCCTGAGCCATGCCTAACTCCCCTATTACTGGCCCCTGCTCGGGACCGCACTTCGCGTCGGAACGCGTCGACCGCGGCTGAATGTATCTGCCCAACTGCCCTCTGCAACAGGTCAATCGGACGAGAATTCTGGGCATGGCCGAGGACGCGAAGCGGAAGTACGTTCGCGTTCCTGGGCAAGTCGGGCCGCACAAAGCACACTTACCGCGCCATCGGGACCAAAACTTTGTCCCGATGTTGTCGCGTTCTCGTGCGCGTTCGGTGGGGATCGAGGCAAGGCCCGGCACGTCGTATGCGCGGACCCGTGCTCGCATGAATCGTACCGCGCTCAACCATATGGAAATGCCCCCTCCGCCGGTGACGGAGGGGGCACGCGTCCAACAGCGCGGCGGGAGCCGCGGGTTCAGCAGCCGCCGGCGACGGCCGGGATGATCGAGACGCCCGCGCCGTCCGGCGTGGCGGTCTCAAGGCCCTGCTCGAAGCGGACGTCGTCGTCGTTCACATACACGTTGACGAAGCGGCGGAGCTTGCCCTCGTCGTCCAGGACCCGGCCGGCGATACCCGGGTGGTTCGCCTCGAGCCAGGAGATGATCTCGGACAGGGTGGAGCCCTCGGCGGCCACCTCGGCCTTGCCGCCCGTGTAGGTGCGGAGGATGGTGGGGATGCGGACGTTGACACTCAACGGGTGCCTGCCTCTCGGGTGTCTCGTGGCGCGGATGTGATGCGCGGGTTTCGTGGTGCGCGAGTGGTCTGCTGCGGGTGTCGTGGTGCGCGAGTGGTTCGCTGCGCGGGTCATGGTGCGGCGCGCGGCGCGGCGCGGTGCCGCGGCGCCGGGCCGGCTCGCGCGGTGCGGGGTCAGCCCGCGAGGCCCGCCGCGCGGAACGCGTCGAGGCTCGGGGGGATCGTCGCGGTCGGGCCGGTCGTCGGGGCGACCGCGTCCAGCGTCTTGAGGCCGTCGCCGGTGTTGAGCACGACGGTGGTCAGGGCCGGGTCGAGCAGGCCCGCGTCGAGCAGCTTCTTGGTCACGCCGACCGTCACGCCGCCCGCGGTCTCCGCGAAGATGCCCTCGGTGCGCGCGAGCAGCTTGATGGCGTCGACGACCTGCTCGTCGTTGACGTCCTCGACCGCGCCGCCGGTGCGCCGGGCGATGTCCAGCACGTACGGTCCGTCGGCCGGATTGCCGATCGCCAGGGACTTGGCGATCGTGTTCGGCTTCTGCGGCCGCACGACGTCGTGGCCGGCCTTGAAGGCCGTGGAGACGGGCGAGCAGCCCTCGGCCTGCGCGCCGAAGATCTTGTACGGCTTGTCCTCGACAAGACCGAGCTTGATCAGCTCGCGCAGCCCCTTGTCGATCTTGGTGAGCTGCGAGCCCGACGCGATCGGGATGACGATCTGGTCGGGCAGCCGCCAGCCGAGCTGCTCGCAGATCTCGTACGCGAGCGTCTTCGAGCCCTCGCCGTAGTACGGGCGGAGGTTGACGTTCACGAAGCCCCAGCCCTCGCCCAGCGGGTCGCCGATGAGCTCGGAGCAGAAACGGTTCACATCGTCGTAGTTGCCCTCGATGCCGACGAGTTCACCGCCGTAGACGGCGGCCATGACGACCTTGCCCTGCTCCAGGTCGTGCGGGATGAACACGCACGAGCGGAAGCCGGCGCGGGCCGCGGCGGCACCGACGGCGCCCGCGAGGTTGCCCGTGGACGAGCAGGACAACGTGGTGAACCCGAAGGCGCGCGCGGCCTCGACCGCGATCGCCACGACACGGTCCTTGAAGGAGTGCGTCGGGTTCCCCGAGTCGTCCTTGACGTGCAGTTCCCCGGTGATGCCGAGCTCGCGGGCGAGGTTGTCGGCCTTGACGAGCTTGGTGAAGCCGGGGTTGATGTTCGGGTGCGCGGCCACGTCGGCGGGGACGGGCAGCAGCGGCGCGTAGCGCCAGATGTTGTCGGGGCCTTCCGCGATGCGCTTCTTCAGCGCCTCGGGGCCGTCCGCCGGGAGGTCGTACGCCACTTCGAGCGGGCCGAAACAGCTCTCGCAGGCGAAGATCGGGCCGAGGGGGAAGCGCTCGCCGCATTCGCGGCAGGAGAGCGCGGCGGCAGGTCCGAGGTCGACGGTTTCCGAGGCGGACGCGCTGGTGCTCTGGACGGTCTGCACAGCCATGGAGGCGAGGCCCTTTCTCCTCATCTTCCTTGCGACGTGTCTCGCCGCAAGACGGAATTGGCACCTTCCCCACCACGACCTCGCGGTCGGCGGGAGGGTTGCCGGGGCTTCAACGGGCCGTTCCCTCTGCCCCTCTGGATGAGCGGTATGGCGACCGGAACCGGGCTCCGGCGCGTTTGTCCCGCGGAGGCGACCCGGCATGCGGGCCCCTTGCGCGTTGTTCAAGACTGTAACCGAAGGACCGGGCGGCCGAGACAGTCGTCCGTCACGCGAGATGGATCACGTAGTGGCCCAGCAAGGGAGAGCCGATCGTGCTGGAAGAGGTGGAACGCTGGCTGACCAGGCGTTCCTGGTCCGTCGGCGATCGCCCGCTCGATCGGCTGCTGGTGGCCAAGGCCACACGCGGGACCACGGTGAGTGTGGTCCTGCCCGCTCTGGACGAGGAGGAGACGGTCGGCACGATCGTGTCCGTGATACGGCGCGAGCTGATGGAGAGGGCGCCGCTGGTGGACGAACTGGTGGTGGTCGACTCCGGTTCCTCGGACCGTACGTCGGAGGTGGCGGCCGAAGCCGGCGCGCGCGTCGTGCACCGCGACGCGATTCTGCCCCGGGTGCCGGCCGTCCCCGGCAAGGGCGAGGTGCTGTGGCGGTCGCTGCTGGCGACGAGCGGTGACGTGGTGTGCTTCGTCGACGCGGATCTGCGGGAGTTCTCCCCCGACTTCGTGTCGGGGATCGTCGGACCGCTGCTGACCGATCCCGGCGTGCAGTTCGTGAAGGCGATGTACGACAGGCCGCTGCGCGACGGTACGGCCGGGGGCGCGAACAGCGGGCCCGGCGGTGACGCGCCTGGCCAGGGCGGCCGGGTCACGGAGCTGGTGGCGCGCCCGCTGCTGAATCTGCACTGGCCGCGGCTGGCGGGTTTCGTGCAGCCGCTGGGCGGCGAGTACGCGGTGCGCAGGTCGCTGCTCGAGCGACTGCCCTTCCCCGTGGGGTACGGGGTGGAGCTCGGCCTCCTCGTGGACGCGCTGGGTCTGGTGGGGCTCGACGCGCTGGCGCAGGTGGACGTCGGTGTACGGCTGCACCGGCACCAGGACGACCGGGCGCTCGGGCGGATGGCCGCGGCGATCTACCGGACGGCCCAACTGCGGCTGTCGCGCGCGCATCTGGTGCGGCCGATGCTGACGCAGTTCGAGCGCGGCGAGCACGGATTCGAGCCGCGGACGCACCCGGTGGACACCGAGGAGCGGCCGCCCATGCGGGAGATCCTCGAATACCTGTCCCGCCCCGCGGCCTGAGGCCGGGCGACGCGGGACGAGAGACACCCGGTCCCGCCCCGCGGCCTGAGGCCGGGCGACGCGGGACGGGAGACACCCCGCACGATGCGTGAGCGGCCGTGCGCCTCCGGTCACCGGCCGCACGGAAGGGCGGGGCGTGACGCGGTGCGCGGGGGCCTGCGCGCGGGGTGAGTTTCACCGGGTGTCCGACCGCGCGCCGTGGCCGTGCCGTCATGCGCCGTCACACGCGCCGCCGCACACGCCACACCAGCCCCGTGCGTACGTTTGAGCGTTTCCGCGACCGGCTAGGTTCGCGATATGGCTTCCGCGTACGACTCCACCGACGCTCCCACCACCGCCGATGCCGCCGTTCTCGTGGCGTCGAACCGCGGCCCCGTCTCGTACAGCCTCACGGACGACGGGGCGCTCACGGCACGGCGCGGCGGCGGCGGCCTGGTCTCCGGCCTGTCCGCCATAGGTCCCGACGCGGGCGCGGTATGGGTGTGCGCCGCGCTCGGCGACGGCGACCGGGAGGCCGTGCGGCGCACGGGCGGCCGGCTCGACCCCGGCGACACCGGCGGACAGCGTGTCCGCATGCTGGGCATCCCGCCCGACGTGTACGCCGACGCCTACAACGGGGTGGCCAACTCCGCGCTGTGGTTCGTGCACCACATGCTGTTCCAGACGCCCGTCGAGCCGTCGTTCGGCCCCGAGTTCCGGGCCCGGTGGGCGTCGTACGAGACATACAACCGCGCTTTCGCCGAGGCCCTGGCGGACGAGGCGGGCGAGGGCGCCGCCGTGCTCGTGCAGGACTACCACCTGGCGCTCGTGCCCGGCATGCTGCGGGCGCTGCGGCCCGACCTCAGGATCGGCCACTTCTCGCACACGCCCTGGGCGCCCGTGGACTACTTCCGGCTGCTGCCCGACGACATCGCGCGCCAGCTGCTGCGCGGGATACTCGGCGCGGACCGCGCGTGCTTCCTCACCCGGCGGTGGGCGGACGCGTTCACGGCGTGCTGCGACGAACTCCTCGGCGGCACCGGCAACACCCGCACGGGGGTGCACGGCCTCGGCGCCGACGGCGACTTCCTGCGCGAGCGCGCGCACCGCCCCGACGTGGACGACCGGATGGCCGCGCTGCGCGAGCAGATCGGCACCGACCCGTCGGGCGCACCGCGCCGCACGGTCGTACGGGTGGACCGCACGGAGCTGTCGAAGAACATCGTGCGCGGGCTGCTCGCCTACCGGACCCTGTTGCGCGAGCGCCCGAGCTGGCGGGAACGGGTGGTGCACGTGGCGTTCGCGTACCCGTCCCGGCAGGACCTCGCGGTCTACCGCGACTATACGGAGCGGGTGCGGCAGCTCGCGGACGAGGTCAACGCGGAGTTCGGCACGGACGGCTGGACGCCGGTGGTCCTGCACGTCGAGGACGACTTCGCGCGCTCGCTCGCCGCGTACCGCCTCGCTGACGTGGCGCTGGTCAACCCGATCAGGGACGGCATGAACCTCGTCGCGAAGGAGGTGCCGGTGGTCTCCGACCACGGTTGCGCGCTGGTGCTGTCGCGGGAGGCGGGCGCGTACGAGGAGCTGGGCGAGGACGCCCTCGTCGTCAACCCGTACGACATCTCCGCGACGGCCCAGGCCCTGCACGAGGCGCTGAGCATGCCGGACGACGAACGCGCCCGCCGCACGAAGCGGCTCGGCGCGGCGGCGACGGCACTGCCGCCGTCCCGCTGGTTCCTGGACCAGCTCACGGAGCTGCGGGGCTGATCGGCACCGGGGAAACGGGGAGAGCAGGGAAACGGGAACGGGGCACAGGGAACGGCGAACGGGGAAGGCCTCAGGCGCGGCGGCGCGCCAGCGCGTCGACGAGCGCGGAAAGGAACTCCACCACCCCCGACGGGTCGGACAGGCGCAGGTCGGCGCGGTCGGTGAGCGGGGCGGTCGCGGTGCCGCTGCTGACGAGGAGGCCGGGGCGGCCCTCGGCGCGCAGGGCGTCGACGGCGTCGTAGGCGGGCAGGTCGCCGAGGTCGTCGCCCGCGTACACGACCGTCCGCGCGCCGGCCTCCTGGACGTACGCGGTGAGCGCGACGCCCTTGTCCATGCCGGGCGGCCGGAGTTCCAGGACCAGGCGGCCCGGTTCGAGGAGCAGTTCGTGGCGCGTCGCCAGGTCCTTCAGCGGGGCCCGCAGGGCGGCGAAGGCGCCCTCGGGGTCGGCGGCCCTGCGCGTGTGCACGGCGAACGCCTGGCCCTTCTCCTCGGTCCACACGTCCTGCCCCGGCGCGAACCGGTCGAGAACGCCGGGGAGTTCCGCGCGGGCGGCGGCCACGCCCGGGTGCGGGGGCGGGGTGTGGAGCGCCCCGGTCGCGGCGTCCCAGCGCTCGGCGCCGTAGTGGCCGAGGACGACGAGCCGCTCAAGGCCCGGCACGTCCGCGAAGCCGCCGTACTCGACGGCGGTGGCGGCGGGGCGCCCGCTGATCACCACGACGGACGCGAGGTGCGGCGCGAGCGCGGCCAGCGCGTGCACCGCGCCGGGGTGGGCCCTGGCCTGCTCGGGGTCGGCGACGATGTCGGCGAGCGTGCCGTCGAAGTCGAGCGCGACGACCGCGTCGGCGGGGGCGGCCAGCAGTGCGGCCAGGCCCTCGGCGCCCGCGTCGGTGGCCGGCTCTGGCAGGGGGGTCGGGTTGCTGCCCATGCGCGCGAGCCTACCGGGCCGGACGGCCGCTCAGCGGGTGTCGCGGCGCGACTGGCGCACGCGGCGCAGCCGGTTGAGTGTGACGGGGTCGTACGCGGTGGCGGCCCGGTCGTCGATGAGCGCGTTCAGCACCTGGTAGTAGCGCGTGGGCGACATGCCGAGCCGCTCCCGTATCGCGCGTTCCTTGGCACCGGGCCCCGACCAGGACAGCCGCTCCAGGGCGAGCACCGCGCGGTCCCGGCCCGACAGACCGCTTCCGTCGGCACGGGCCCCGTCCTCCACCGCACTGCCGTCTCCGGCACGGGTGCCCTCCCCGGCCGCACGCCCCTCACCCGCACGGGTGCCGTCCCCTGGCGCGCCGCCGTCCCCCGCCGGGCCAGGCGGGGACGCGGAGGGCTCGGCGGGCGCGGTCGGCTCAGGGGGCTCGGCGGGCGAGGTGGGCTCTGCGGGCACGGTCGGCTCGGGGGGCCGAGGGGCGTCGGTCGGCATCGGTGCCAGGCTACTTCGCGGCAGCCCCGCCCGAGTCGGCCGCGTCCGCCGCGTTCGCGTCCTTGGAGATCCTCGCCAGGATCTGCTGCGGGCTCCGCCCGGGCTCGACCGCCTGGCCGATGTTCTTCTTGATCGACCCGCTCACCTCGGACCACGAGCTCTTGTCGAAGGGGTACAGCTCCGAGGAGCCGAGCGCGTTCTGGAACTGCCGCAGGTCGCCGGTGCTCCGGTCCGCGGCCATCGCGTTGTTCGCGGAGTAGGTGACGGGCAGCAGGTCGTAGCGCTTGACGAAGTCCATGACGTTCTTGTCGTTGTAGACGTAGTCGAGGAAGTCGCCGATCTGGCCCGCGTGGCCGTTCTGCTTGAACGCCATCATCCAGTCGGCCACGCCCATGGACGCCTTGGCCTTCCCGTTCTTGCCGGGCATGGGCACCATGCCGAAGTCGACGTGGGCCTTGCGGGCGTCGTCCATCAGCGTCGGGTGCCCGTTGAGCATGCCGACCTTGCCCTCGGTGAACTCCTTGAACGCCTCGGTACGGTCCAGCTTGCCGGGCGCGACGGGCCCCGTGAGGCCCTTGCCGACCAGGTTCTTCTGGAGCCAGTCGAAGGTGTCGACGTTCGCGGCGGAGTCGATGCTGTACGAGTCGTCGTCGCTGCTCGTGTAGCCACCGCCCCCGCTGAGCAGCCACATCATCGTCTCGGCCTGCGACTCCTCGGTGCCCAGGGGCAGGGCGAACGGTACGGACACCCCCTCGGACTTGAGCGCCTTCGCGTCGCTCTCGATGTCGTCCCAGTCCTTCGGCGCGTCGAGCCCGGCCTGGTCGAACAGCTTCCGGTTGTAGAACAGCAGCCGCGTGGAGGCCGCGAACGGCAGCCCGTACTGGGTGTCGTTCACCTTGCCCGCGTCGGCGAGTTGGCTGACGAACCCTGACTGGACGGGGACGCTCAGGAGCTGGTCGGCGCTGTAGAGCTTGCCCTGCTCCGCGTAGTTCGCGTACGAGCCGACCTGGGCCATGTCGGGCGCCCTGCCCTGCTTGACCATGGTCGCCACGTCCGAGTCGACCGTCTTCCAGGAGCGGACGTCGACATCGACCTTGATCTTCGGATGGGACTTCTCGAACTCCGACGCGAGCTCCTTCCAGTAAATGCTGGAGGACGTCTGCGGGCTGTTGCCGTAGTCCGCCGCGACGAGTCTGATCGTCGTCCGACCCGAACCGGTCGCCCCGCCGCAGCCCGCGAGCGCCGTGGTGCCCATGACGGCTATGGCCGTGGTGATGCCGAGATAGCGGTGCCGCACTGGTCCTCTTCCCGCCTTCCGCCCGCCATCTGGCGGGAACTCGATGGTCGAACCGCGATTTTGTCTTGTTCGAACGTTTGAGTCCAGGCGACGAACAAATGACCCAGTGGCGGCACGGGGGTGAAGGCGGCAAAGATCACGGGGAGTGGACTAGACCTCTCCAGGGTGTACGCGCGAGACTGTCCCCGTGAAACACGTCATCGCCCTCGATGTGGGCGGCACCGGCATGAAGGCCGCCCTCGTGGGGGCGGACGGCGAGCTGCTGCACGAGGCCCGCCGGCCGACCGGCCGGGAGCGCGGCCCCGAGGCCGTGGTCGAGGCGATCGCCGGCTTCGCCGCCGAGCTGTACGCGTACGGCGCCGAGCGGTTCGGCGAGGGCGCGCGCGCCGCGGGCGTCGCCGTCCCCGGCGTGGTCGACACCGAGCGCGGCATCGCCGTCTACGCCGCGAACCTGGGCTGGCGGGACGTGCCGCTGCGCGCCCTGATCGGCGAGCGGCTCGGTTCCATCCCCGTCGCGCTGGGCCACGACGTACGCACCGGCGGCCTCGCGGAGGGCCGTCTCGGTGCGGGCCGCGGCTCGGACCGGTTCCTCTTCATGCCCATCGGTACGGGCATCGCGGGCGCCATCGGCATCGACGGGGCCATCGAGGCGGGCGCGCACGGCATAGCGGGCGAGGTCGGCCACATCGTCGTGCGGCCCGGCGGCCCGCAGTGCAACTGCGGGCAGTACGGCTGCATGGAGATGTACGGCTCGGCCAGCGCGGTGACCCGCGCCTGGGCGGCGGCGAGCGGCGACCCGGAGGCGGACGCGGCGGACTGCGCCAAGGCCGTGGCATCAGGGGACGCCGCGGCGATCGAGGTGTGGCGGGACGCGGTCGACGCGCTGGCCGCGGGACTCGTCACCGCGCTGACCCTGCTCGACCCGCGCACGCTGATCATCGGCGGCGGGCTCGCCGAGGCGGGCGACACCCTCTTCGAACCGCTGCGGGCCGCGATCGCGGCGAAGGTCACCTTCCAGAAACTGCCCACCATCGTTCCGGCCACGCTCGGCGACACCGCCGGGTGCCTCGGGGCCGGCCTGCTCGCCTGGGACCTACTCGCCACGGAGGTAAGCGCCTGATGGCCGCCGCATCATCCACGCCCCCGGTTTCCGCCGCGCCGGCGCCCGCCGCGACGGCCGTTCCGGCCACGACCACGAGCGGGTTCTCCGGCGCCGCCGGTGCCGCCACGTGCACGGTGCTGACCGGCGGCCGGGTCGTCCTGCCGACCGGCGTCGTGGAGGGCGGCCGGGTGATCGTCTCGGGCGGGCGGATCGCCGGGTCCGCGCCCGACGGCGCCGCCGAGATCGACCTCTCGGGGCACTGGGTCGTGCCCGGCTTCGTGGACCTGCACAACCACGGCGGCGGCGGCGCGTCCTTCACGTCCGGCACACCGGAAGAGGTCCTGAAGGGCGTCCGTACGCACCGGGAGCACGGCACCACGACCGTCGTCGCCTCCACCGTGACCGGGGAACTCGACTTCCTCGCGCGGCGCGCGGGTCTGCTCTCGGAACTGGTCGAGCAGGGCGACCTCGCGGGGCTGCACTTCGAGGGCCCGTTCATCTCCCCCTGCCGCAAGGGCGCGCACAGCGAGGCGCTGCTGCGCGACCCGGACCCGGCGGACGTGCTCGCGCTGGTGAAGGCCGCGCGCGGCACCGCGAAGATGGTGACCCTCGCGGCCGAACTGCCCGGCGGCCTCGACTCCGTACGGCTGCTCGCGGACCACGGTGTGATCGCGGCGCTCGGGCACACCGACGCGACGTACGAGCAGACGGTGGAGGCGATCGACGCGGGCGCGACGGTCGCGACGCACCTGTTCAACGCGATGCCGCCGCTCGGCCACCGGGTGCCGGGGCCGGTCGCGGCGCTGCTCCAGGACGAGCGCGTCACGGTCGAACTGATCAACGACGGCACGCACCTGCACCCGGCGATGCTGGAGCTCGCGCTGCGCGCCGCCGGCGCCTCCCGTACGGCGTTCATCACGGACGCGATGGACGCGGCGGGCTTCGGAGACGGCGTGTACGCGCTCGGCCCGCTGGAGGTCGAGGTGCGGGACGGCGTGGCGCGCGTCGTGGAGAACGGCTCGATCGCGGGCTCCACGCTGACGCTCGACACCGCGTTCAAGCGCGCCGCGACGGTCGACCGGATGCCGGTGGAGGACATCGTCCGGGCGATCTCCGCCAACCCCGCGCGCCTGCTGGGCCTCGCCGACCGGGTGGGTTCCCTGGAGCCGGGCAAGGACGCGGACGTCGTCGTCCTGGACGCGGACTTCACGCTGAAGGGCGTGCTGCACAAGGGCACCTGGGTCATCGACCCGCGCACGGCGTGAGACCGCCCGCGCCTCACGCGACGAGCGGCGTGCGGCGGCGGCACACGGCCTGAAGCGGCCCACGCACGGCCTGATACGGCCCGTACGCGCCGCCCGGATGCCCGCGGGGCGGACGCCCTCTAGGCCGGGGCCCTCTCGTTTGGCATGATCGACTGTGCCGGTCCGCCGACGCGGAACGGCGGACGGCGGTCGACGGACGGCTGCTCGGACGAGGGAGGGTGCGGGGTGATCCTCACGGTCACGCTCAACGCCGCCCTCGACCTGACATACCGCACCTCCTCACTCGTGCCGTACGCCACGCACCGGGTCGCCGAGGTGGTGGAGCGGCCGGGCGGCAAGGGCGTCAACGTGGCGCGGGTGCTGTCGGCGCTCGGGCACTCCACCGTGGTCACCGGGTTCCTCGGCGGCAGGACGGGCGAGGACATACGGGAGCTGCTGGCGCGCCTGTCGCCGCGTGTCGTGGACGCGTTCGTGCCGGTCGCGGAGGTGAGCCGGCGCACCGTCGCCGTGACGGACGAACGAGGCGGCGACACGACCCAGTTCAACGAGCCGGGCCCGCTCGTGTCCGCCGATGAGTGGCGCGCCTTCACCGAGGCGTACGAGGGCCTGCTGGACGGCGCGGACGCCGTGGCGCTCTGCGGCAGCCTGCCGCCCGGGGTGCACGTCGGCGCGTACGCGGAACTCGTGCGGCGCGCCCGCGCCGCCGGAGTGCCGGTCCTCCTCGACACCAGCGGCGAACCCCTGCGCAGGGGCGTCCCCCCCCGGCCCGACCTCGTGAAGCCCAACGCCGAGGAGCTCGCCCTGCTGACCGGCGCGCGCGAACCGCTGCGGGCCGCCGGGGACGCGCGCCGCCGCGGCGCGCGCTCCGTCGTCGCCTCCCTCGGCCCCGAGGGGCTGCTGGCCGTGACCCCTGAGGGCACCTGGCGGGCCCGGCCGCCCGCCGCTGCGCGCGGCAACCCGACGGGAGCCGGCGACTCCGCCGTCGCGGGGCTGCTCTCGGGACTGGTCGAGGACCTGCCGTGGCCGGCCAGACTGGGCCGCGCGGTCGCGCTCTCGACGGCGACCGTGCTGGCCTCGGCGGCGGGCGAGTTCGACCCCGTCTCCTACGACGAGCTGCTGCCGCGCGTCGCGATCACCGAAACCACCTGAGCCGTCCGGGCACGCGAGGAGATTTTTCCCCCGGTCGGTGGGCTGATCGGCTCCGCCATCGCCGCGGGGCGCGGCGTCGCCGCCTACACCGCACCGACGGCCCATCGGGAGACCGTCGGCCCCCGGAAATACCTCGTCCCGGCCCGCGCGGCGGGGGCCGGGACGGTGGCAGGCTTCCTGCGGGCCGTCAGCGGGTGACGCCGCCTCGGGCCGTCAGGGTCGTCAGCGGGTGACGTTGCCCGCCTTCAGGGAGACCTGGTCGAGGTTGACCCCGCACTGGTCGCCCTGCTCGCAGGAGATCTTTATCGTGTTGGAACCCTTCTTGAGGGTGATCCAGGAGTACGTCGTGGTCCAGCCCTTGTCCGCCGCGCCCGCCGGGGCGCCCGCGAAGTTCTTCATGCTGATCGACCGGCGGTCCTGGTCGTTCACGAACAGCGACATCTTCGCGTCCTTGCCGGGCACGCCGTAGTTCGCGAAGAGCGTGTAGTCGCCCGCCTTCGGCACGCTGACCGTCCAGGTCGCGGAGGCACCGGCGCTCGGCATCGTGACATACACCCCGCCCTTGGCCTGGGCGCCCGGCACGTCGGTGGCGGTAGCGGCCGGCGCTCCGAGCTGCAGCGCGGAGGCGTCCTGCTCGGGCAGCGCGCCGTCGGCGCCCGTGCTGGCCGAGGGGTTGCCCGAGGGCTGCTGGGAGGCGCCGGCGTTCGGCGAGTTCGAGGAGCCGCCGCCCGCCTGGTCGTTCTTGGCGTCCCCGCCGCCGCTCGTCATGAGCGCGACGGTGATGCCGATCACCACGGCGGCGACGACCGCGACGGCGGCGATCAGCAGGCCCCGGGTGTTGGGGCCGCCGCTCCGGCCGCCCCGCTGCCCCTGCCCCGGCGGGCGGCCCGGCGGGCCCTGGCGCACCGGGCCGCCCACGGCCTGGGTCTCCGGCGCCGCGTAGTGCGGGTTGGGCTGGTCGTAGCCGCCCTGCTGCTGACCGTAGGGCGCCTGGGGCGACGGAGGGCCGTACGCGCCCTGCGGGCCCGGCTGCGCGTACTGGCCCTGCGGCGGCACCTGCTGCTGCGGGCCGCCGTACTGGCGCTCGCCCACGGTCCTGACCTGGTTGTAGGACGTTCTGGGCACGCCGGGCTGCGCCGCGGGGCCGGGGTAGCCGTAGCCGCCCTGCCGCCGCTGCTGGGCACCGCCCGACTGCTGCCCGTCGGCATACAGATAGCCGAAGGGGTCGTCGTCCTCGGGTGTGCTCGCGCCGTCGTTCCCGGCCGTCATCCCTGGGTCACTCCTCTACCATCTCGTCAGCGTCGCCGACCGGGCGAGCCTACCTCGTACACCTGAGCCCCAGAACGGCACTGGACCGGGCGGACACGGGCCCCGAGCGTCTTCCGCCTCATCAACGGGCGCCCGGCGGACGGCCGGAAACGCACGTGGCAGGCCGAGGTGAACCCAGGGTGAACAATGTCTCGCCGGGCGATCCGGGACCGTCAGGATTCGGCCACACCTCCGGGGGCGGGCGCAGGGCCCCGCCGACCGAGGCGAGGTCCCACCGCTCGACGCGAGGCCCGTCGCCCGGCTCTGGTCCAGCCCCTCGCCCCACCTGCGCCGCCGCTCAGCCCGCCCTGCGGCTCACCTTGCTGCGGGACCGCTTCTCCAGGTACATCCGCTGGTCGGCCGACTTCAGCACCTCCTCCACGGTCATCCCGCAGCTCGCCCAGCCGATGCCGAAGCTCGCGCCGACGCGGACGGCCCTGCCGTCCACCCGGATGGGCGGGATGATCGCGTTGCGCAGGCGGACCGCCAGGTCGGAGGCGTCTCCCGGGCCGAGCCCGTCGGCGAGCACCACGAACTCGTCGCCGCCGAGGCGCGCGACGGTGTCGCCGTCCCGCACCCCCGTGGCCAGCCGCCGGGCGACCTCGATCAGCACGGCGTCGCCGGTGTTGTGGCCGAATCTGTCGTTGATCGACTTGAAGCCGTCCAGGTCGCAGAAGAGCACGGCAAGCCCCTTGGCGCCCTCGCCCGCCTGGCCCTCGTCGGGCGCGACGACATGCACGTGGTGGTCGTACGCGCTCCCGCCCGGCAGGCCGTGCCCGCCCTGCCCGCCGGGGAGGAAGCCGCCGAAAGCGCCTCCGCGCTCGCCGGTGCGCTCCTCGTAGGAGTCCTGGCTCGCCTCGTAGCCGTCGTAGGCGATCTCGTACGCGCTGTCGTCGTGCGACCCGTTCTCGTACGTTCCGCTCTCGTACGGCCGGCTCTCATACGGCTGGTTCTCATACGGTCCGCTCTCGTACGGACCGTTCTCATACGACTCGTTCGCGTAGGGCCCGCTCTCGTAGGGTCCGTCCCCGTACGCGCTGTTCGCGTCCGTCGCGCTCCCGTACGCCAGGGGCTCGTAGGGCCCGCCCTGGTACGGAACGGTCCCGTACCCGCCGGCGGGCGCTTCGTAGGCGCCGCCGGTGCCGCCGTCGTACCCGCCGAACGCCGCGTCCAGCTGCTCGACGGCCGTCGTCGCGCGCGAGGCGCCGGGCCGGGAGCAGATGCGGGCGCTGAGCCGGGCGCGCAGTTCGGCGCTGTTGGGCAGGCCGGTCAGCGAGTCGTGCGAGGCGCGGTGCGCGAGCTGGAGCTCGTGGCTCTTGCGCTCCTCTATGTCCTCGACGTGCGTGAGCAGGAAGCGGGGCCCGTCGGTGGTGTCGGCGACGACGGAGTTGCGCAGGGACACCCAGACGTACGAGCCGTCGCGGCGGGCGAGCCGCAGCTCCGCGCGGCCCCCCTCGGCCGAGGTGCGCAGCAGGGTCCCGATGTCCTCGGGGTGGACGAGGTCGGCGAACGAGTACCGGCGCATCGCGGACGCGGGCCTGCCCAGCAGGCGGCACAGCGCGTCGTTGGTCCGCAGCAGCCTGCCGCGCTGGTCGCCGCCCATCTCGGCGATGGCCATCCCGCTCGGCGCGTACTCGAACGCCTGCCGGAACGACTCCTCGCTGGCGCGCAGCGCCTGCTGCTCGCGTTCGAGCCGGACGAGGGCGCGCTGCATGTTGGCGCGCAGGCGGGCGTTGCTGATCGCGAAGGCCGACTGCGACGCGTACATCTGAAGGGCCTCACGGCCCCAGGTGCCGGGCTTGCGGCCACCGCGGGGCCGGTCGACGGATATGACGCCGAGCAGCTCGCTGCCGCCGCCCGTGGACGCGTACATCGGCGCGTAGAGGCGGTCCTGCGGGTGCCATTCGTCCGCGAAGCGGGGCTCGGGGCCCTCCGTGTACCACTGCGGCACGTCGTCGTCGAGGAGGACCCAGCCCTCCGCGTGCGGGATGAAGCGGAGGGTGCCCCAGGACTCGCCCATGTTGAGGCGGCGCTCCCAGGACGTACGGGAGCCGACGCGGCCCGCGATCAGCGCCTCGGCCGCCGCGGACCCGGCGAACGCGGCGACCACGAGGTCACCGTCGGCCTGCACGACGTTGACGCACGCCAGCTCGTACCCGAGGCCGGTGACGACGCCGTCGGCGACGGTCTGCAACGTGTCTGCCAGGCTCCGGGCAGTGTTGAGCTCCGCGACGGCCTGATGCAGCTGCCGCATGGTCGCAAGGCGGACATAGGGCTCCGACTCGGTCTCCATCGCTCGCTCTCCCTGAGACCTCGACAGCAACTCCAGGATTCTGATCGGCTCTCGCGTTGCGCTGTTCCCTTCACTGAATCACAGCGAGCTGTTCAGCCGGTACACAGGGTCAGCGATTAGTGAGCTCTGTGAGTCAAGTCACATCAAATGATGAACGATCGGGACGAGGCTCCGAGAGCGCTCCCTGAACCTTTTGAATACGGTTCAACCCCGGAGAGGGGTTCGTGCTCCCGGCTCCCGCCCCACGGCCCCGATCGCTCCGGACCGACCTGGGGCTTAGACCTGGGGCCTAGGTCCTGGCTGGTCCCCTGGCCCGATGCGGACCGGCGGCACCGCCGGTTAGCGTCCGTGGCGTGCACCAGACGACCGCGGCGTCCGCCGTCCCCCCGACCTCCGTCCCGCGCGACGTCCCCCATGCTGAGGGGGTGAGCAACGACGAGTTCCGTGGCGCGATGGCCCGGCTGGCCGCGGGTGTGGTGCTGGTGACGGCCCGCGAGGCGCCCCTGTCCGAGGACGGCCCGCAGGGCGAGGACGCGGGCATGACGGCCACGTCGTTCCTGTCCGTGTCGCTGGACCCCCCGCTCGTCCTGGTGAGCGTGCGGACCGGCTCCCGCATGGACGACCTGCTGGAGGAGCAGCCGCTGTGGGCCGCTTCGCTGCTGACCGAGAGCCAGCGGCACATCGCGGGCCGGTTCGCGATGAAGGGGCGGCTGAGCGACCGGCTGCTGTTCGAGGACGTCCCGTACCGCAGGGGCGAGGTGACCGACGCGCCGCTGGTGCGCGGGTCGCTGGCGACCCTGGAGTGCCGGACCGAGCAACGGGTGGCGGCCGGCGACCACACCCTGGTGATCGGGCGGGTACTGACCGCGGAGCTGCCCGCTGCGGAGGGCGGCCCGCTGACGTACTTCAGGGGCCGCTACCGCCGACTCGACTGACGGGCCGCCTATTCTACTGACGGGTCGCCGGCTCGGCCGACGGGCTGCCGGCCGGTGAAGGCCCGGAGGGCCTGCCGTGGGCCGGGGCCCGTCCCGGGCGGCTACCAGTCGCGGCCGGAGCGGCCCTTCTTCGTCTCCGCGCGGCGCTTCTTCTCCCGCAGACGGCGCTCGTTGATGCCGCGCGGGACCTTCGACGCCCGCCGCGCGCGCGGCGGCGGCGCCGTCGCCTCGGCGAGCAGCGAGGCCAGCCGTACGGCCGCCGTCTCACGGTTGCGCCACTGGGAGCGGTGCTCCGACGCCCGTACGGCGATCACGCCCCCGTCGACCAGCCGGCCCGCGAGCCGCTCCAGCGCGCGCTCCTGCCACACCGGTGGCAGGGCCTTGGTGTTCGCCAGGTCGAAGCGCAGCTCCACCTGCGAGTCCGTCGTGTTGACATGCTGTCCGCCGGGCCCCGACGAACGGGAGAAACGCCACATCAGCTCGGCCTCCGGCAGGGAGACCGAACCTCGGATGACATACGGCGGCCCGGACATGCCTCCATGTTCTCGCGTCCCCGTCCGGCCGTCATCCCGTTTTGCCACCCGGCCGGACGCCCCCGAGTCCGGGTGTCCGGCGCATCAGGGGTTCCGGTATCCGGCGCATCACGGGTTCCGGTATCCGGCACATCAGGGCTCGGTAAAGAAAGTAAAGCCGATGGAACCCGGCACTCCCCTGGTCGCGTTGTAGGGGGTGGCGGTAGCTTCCGAACCGTCAACGGCGTTCGCAACGAAAGGGACAATTCCCATGGCTGTAAGCCTGTCCAAGGGCGGCAACATCTCGCTCACCAAGGAGGCCCCCGGCCTCACCGCCGTCACGGTCGGCCTCGGCTGGGACGTCCGCACCACGACCGGCAAGGACTTCGACCTCGACGCCTCCGCCATCGCGGTGAAGGCGGACGGCAAGGTCGTGTCGGACGGCCACTTCGTCTTCTTCAACAACAAGAACGCCCCCGACCAGTCCATCGTCCACACCGGTGACAACGTCACCGGCCAGGGCGAGGGCGACGACGAGCAGATCAACGTCGACCTGACGGCCCTGCCCGCCGACTGCGACAAGGTCGTCTTCCCCGTCTCCATCTACGATGCGGACAGCCGCCAGCAGAACTTCGGCCAGGTGCGCAACGCGTACATCCGCGTCGTCAACCAGGCAGGCGGCGCCGAGATCGCCCGTTACGACCTGAGCGAGGACGCGGCGACGGAGACCGCCATGGTCTTCGGCGAGCTGTACCGCAACGGCGCCGAGTGGAAGTTCCGCGCAGTGGGCCAGGGTTACGCCTCCGGTCTCGTCGGCATCGCGACCGACTTCGGCGTCAACCTCTGAACACACGGCCAGGCGTGAGCGTGGGGGCCCCCCCCCCCCCCGGCCCCCCCCCGGGGGGGGCCCGGGGGGGGGGGGGACCCCCGGGGGGGCCCCCCCCCCCCCGGCCCCGGGCCGGGGGCCCCCCCCCCCCCCGGGGGCCCCACCCTCACACCCCCCGCCCGGGGGGGGGGGGGGGCCCCGCCCCGGGGGGGCCCCCCGCGCGTACGCTGCCCTGATGATCGTCGAACCACTGGGGCCGACCGACGGCGACCTGCCCGGTCCCGTGCTCACCGAGCTGGCCGCGCTGTACACGTCCGACCACGCGTTCCAGCAGCTCAGCGGCGAGTTCTCGAATCCAGGGGCGGTTCGCCCCGAAGAGGTCGCGGCCTCGCTCGCCGACGACCTCGCCCACCCGGGGGCCGAGGTCCTGCTCGCCCGCTCGATGGGCCGGCTCGTCGCCGTGGCCGTCACTCTCGAACACCACCCGGGCCCCCTCCGCACCACCGCGCCCGATCCGGCGCCCGCGTCCGATCCCGACCCGTGGATCGCGCTCCTGATGGTCCATGGGGAACGCAGGCGGGCGGGTTATGGACGGCGGCTCGCGGACGTCGTCGAGCAGCGGTTCCGGGACGCGGGCCGCGCGGGCGTGCGCGCGGAGGTGCTGGAGGGCAACGCGATGGGCCTCGCCTTCTGGACCGCCCTCGGCTACGAGGAGACCGGCCGCCGGCCCGACCGCCGTCTCGGCAGGCCCGCCGTCGTACTCCGCAAGGACCTGTCGCGGACCTGAGCCCCCGGGACCCCGGGAGGCACGGCCGCTGTCGCCTCCCGGCCTAGAGTTCCGGTTTCCGCGTGCCGTACAGCCAGGTCCGCCACACCTCCGCGGCCAGCCGCCGCCCCCGGGGGCCCGCCTCCTTCTGCGCGTAGGCCAGGAAGTCCGCCGTGGAGGCGTTCCCGTAGCGGTGCGTGCGCGGCCAGCCCCGGAGGATGCGGAAGAACGCGGTATCACCGACGACTTCACGTACCCGCTGGAGCACCATCGCGCCGCGCCCGTACACGGGTGAGCCCGAGATGTCGGCCGCCTTCGGCGGATCGGCGGGCGAGAACGCCCAGTTGTCCCGGTCCTTGTACGCGGCGGCGAAGCTGTGCGCGAGCGGCACCCGGTCCTTGCCCGTACGGCTGTCGGCCCAGAGCCACTCGCCGTACGTGGCGAAGCCCTCGTTGAGCCACATGTCCCGCCAGGTCGCGGGCGTCACGGCGTCCCCGTACCACTGGTGCGCCATCTCATGCACGAAGGTGGAGGTCGCGCTCGCACCCGGCAGGAAGGGCCGGTTCTGCGTCTCCAGGGCGTATCCGGCCTGGCCCTGCCGTCCGATGATCACGCCGGTCGAGGAGAACGGGAACGGGCCGAACGTCTTCTCCTCCCAGGCCATGATCCCGGGCAGTGCGTCCAGCAGCCGCTTGCCCTTCGCCGCCGAGTCCGGGTCGGTGGCCGTGTAGACGGCGATGGGTCGGCCGCCGGGCGAGGTACCCGTACGCGCGGGGAGCAGCGTCCGCCGGGTCTCGTAGGGACCGATCTCGAGCGTCGCGAGGTACGTCGCCATCGGCTGCGCGACGCGCCAGGCGTACGTGGCGGTCCCGGCGCCCCTCTCCGTAGCACCCGTAGCGCCCGTAGCACCGCTTTCGCCCGCGCTCGTACCGGCGCCCGCGCTCGTACCGGCGCCCGCACCGGCACCGGCGCCCCCGCCCGCCGGGGAATGGCGCACGGAGCGCAGCTCCCCGTTGGAGACCGCCGTGAGCGACGAGGGGACGGTGACGGTGATGTCGTACGTCGCCTTGTCGCCCGGCCGGTTGTCGGACGGGAACCACGCCATGGACCCGGTGGGCTCGCCCAGCGCCGCGACCCGCCTGCCGCCGTCGGAGACGAGCCAGCCCTCCCTGGACCCGTCGGGGTCGGTGAGGGTACGGGGCACACCCGCGTAATGGACGACGGCGCGGAAGACATGGCCGCGCCGCAGATCGCGCCGGGGCCGCAGCGTCAGCTCGGCCCGGGACCGGGCCACTCCCGCGGCGGACCCGTCGACGGTGGCGGAGGAAACGTTCATGCCCGCGAGGTCGAGGTTGAAGGCGCTGAGGTCCTGGGTGGCGCGCGCCGTGATCACGGCCGTGCCGGTGAGACGGCCGTCGCCGGGGGTGTAGGCGAGGGTGAGGCCGTAGTGCAGGGCGTCGTAGCCGCCGTTGCCGAGACCGGTGAAGTACGGGTCCCCGACCCCCGACGTGCCGGGGCGTGCGCCGGCGTGCGCCTCGGTGCAGCCCGAGAGGGCGAGGGTGGCCGCGAGGACGGTCGCGGCGCCGCGGGCGGTGGCGGCCGCAGCACGTCTTCGGGTGATCACGGGCCGATCGTAAGCGGGACCACGAGCCTCCGACAGCTCCCGGGACGGACGCGGCGCGGCGCGGCGTCCGGCGTGCAGGGGGGTCCGCCCGGCCACCGACGGCGACGGCGGTGGCGGCGGTGGCGGTGGCGGTGGCGGTGGCGACGGTGGCGGTGGCGGCCGGAGCCTTTGCCTTTCAGCTCGCTCGGCTCCCATCTGCCACGCCACTGAGCTCGCTCCCGTAACTTCGCCAAGTTACTTTGCCAAGTTACTTGTCTAAGTCGTACAGTGGTTGTCATGACCGCCACCCCGAGGCGGATGCGACGGCCCGCCCGACCGGGTGGGCCCCCGGCCAGGTGGGTTCGGTCGGTCCGGTCGGCCCGCTCGGCCGGGTCCGTCGCGGTCGAGGGAGAGGAGCGACATGGCATCCGGCACACCCGACAACACCGGTGGCGGTGGCGAGCGGAAGGCGGCAAATACGGCGCGGGCCGGGTCAGGGACCGGGCCGGCGGCCGAGTCGGCAAATGAATCCGCGGGTGCCCTGCGCGCGGCGGGGCGGCGGGCCTTCGGCTGGCGTTTCGTGACCCCGCTGTTCGTCGGCTCCGCGCTCAACCCCGTCAACAGCTCCATCATCGCCACCGCGCTGGTGCCGATCGCCACGGCCCTGCACGTGTCGGTGGGCAGCACCGCGGTGCTGGTCTCCGCGCTCTATCTGGCCAGCGCGGTCGCACAGCCGACCGCGGGCAAGCTCGCCGAGGAGTTCGGGCCGCGGCGGGTGTTCCTCGCCGGGATACTCCTCGTCCTGCTGGGCGGTGTGGTCGGCGGGTTCGGACAGAACCTGACGATGCTCCTCGTGGCGCGGGTACTGATAGGCATCGGCACCTCGGCGGGCTACCCGTCCGCGATGGTCCTCATCCGAGGCCGCGCGTCCGCGGCGGGGCTCGGCTCGCCGCCGGGCGGGGTGCTCGGCGGCCTCGCCATCGCGGGCATGGCCACGGCCGCGATCGGACCGCCGATCGGCGGGCTGCTTGTGGGCTGGGCCGGCTGGCACGCGGCGTTCCTGATCAACATCCCGCTGGCCCTGGTGGCGCTCGCGATGACCGTGTTCTGGGTTCCGCGCGACCAAGGGGCCGGGAGCGGTGGGCCCCGGCGCGGCGTCCGGGAGATCGCGGGCCGCGTCGACCTCGCCGGGATCGTCGGTTTCGCCGGCATGATGATCGCGCTGCTGGTGTTCGTGATGGCGCTCCCCGCCGTCAACTGGATCGCGCTCGTGCTGGTCGTCGTCCTCGGCGTACCGCTGGTGTGGTGGGAACTGCGGGCGGCCACGCCGTTCTTCGACCTCCGTGGACTGGCCGCCAACGGCGCGCTCCTGCGCACGTATCTGCGGTCCGCGCTGACACTGCTCGGTGTGTACACCGTGATGTACGGGCTCACCCAGTGGCTTGAGGCCGGGCGCGGCATGTCCACGCAGGAGGCCGGGCTGTTCCTGGTGCCGATGGGTGTGATGTCCGCGGTGATCTCACGCCCGCTGTCGCGGCGCAACCTCGTGCGCGGGCCGCTCCTCGCCGCGGCCGTGTCAATGCTCGTCGCCTCGTCGGGGATCATATTCCTGTCGCACAGCAGCCCTGTGGTGCTGATCATCGTGGTGTCGCTGCTGTTCGGTGTCGTGACGGGTACGACGACGGTCGGCAACCAGACGGCCCTGTACACGCAGTCGCCCGCCGCACAGATAGGCACGGCGTCCGGCCTGCTCCGTACATTCGGCTACCTCGGCTCGATCGCCTCGGCCACCATCACGGGCACGGTCTTCAAGCACAGCGTCACCGACCACGGCCTGCACACGGTCGCACTCGTCCTGGTCGCGGCAGGCGCGGTGGTGCTGGTGATGACCGTGCTCGACCGCCGCCTGAGGCCGGGACGGTCCGCGGAGACGGACACGGGTGCGGGTACGGGTACGGGTGTGGGTGCGGGTACGAGCACGGGCACAGGTGTAGGTGCAGGTACGAGCATGGACACGGGTACGGGCACGGGGAAGCAGCCGTTGGAGCCGGGAAGCCGGGGGAACCACGGGAGCCATGTGGGCCACCGGGGCCCGGGTGGAGCCGGTGGGGCTGGGGGAGTTGGTG
>NZ_JAIUKE010000133.1 GCF_020176795.1 Streptomyces sp. 8L | reverse complement strand
CGGTCCCGCTACCCCCGAAGCACCTTTCACCACCCCAGGAGCCCCCGATGTTCGAGGCGGTCGAGGACCTGGTCGGCGAACACGCCGACCTGGAGAAGAAGCTGGCCGACCCGTCGGTCCACGGCGACCAGGCCAACGCGCGCAGGCTCGGCAAGCGGTACGCCGAACTGACCCCGATCATCGGCGCGTACCGGTCCTGGAAGCAGACCGGCGAGGACATCGAGACGGCCCGCGAACTCGCCGCGGAGGACCCCGATTTCGCCGCGGAGGTCAAGGACCTGGAGCGCGGCCGCGAGGAGCTCACCGAGCGCCTGCGGCTGCTGCTCGTGCCCCGCGACCCCAGCGACGACAAGGACGTCATCCTGGAGGTCAAGGCCGGCGCGGGCGGCGACGAGTCCGCGCTGTTCGCCGGCGACCTGCTGCGCATGTATCTGCGCTACGCGGAGCGCGTCGGCTGGAAGACCGAGATCATCGACTCCACCGAGTCCGAGCTCGGCGGCTACAAGGACGTCCAGGTGGCGGTGAAGACCAAGGGCGGGGGCGGCGCCACCGAGCCGGGGCAGGGCGTCTGGGCCCGGCTGAAGTACGAGGGCGGAGTGCACCGCGTGCAGCGTGTACCCGCCACCGAGTCCCAGGGCCGCATCCACACGTCCGCCGCGGGTGTCCTCGTGACGCCCGAAGCGGAGGACATCGACGTCGAGATCAACCCGAACGACCTCCGCATCGACGTCTACCGCTCCTCGGGCCCCGGCGGGCAGTCCGTCAACACGACCGACTCCGCCGTCCGCATCACGCACCTGCCCACCGGCGTCGTCGCCTCCTGCCAGAACGAGAAGAGCCAGCTCCAGAACAAGGAGCAGGCCCTGCGCATCCTGCGCTCACGGCTGCTGGCCGCCGCCCAGGAGGAGGCCGAGTCCAAGGCCGCCGACGCCCGCCGCAGCCAGGTCCGCACCGTCGACCGCTCGGAGAAGATCCGGACGTACAACTTCCCCGAGAACCGCATTTCGGACCACCGAGTCGGCTTCAAGGCGTACAACTTGGACCAGGTGCTCGACGGCGACCTCGACGCCGTGATCCAGGCCTGCGTGGACGCCGACTCCGCCGCGAAGCTCGCCGCCGCGCAGTAACGGACCGGTGCACTCTCCACCGTGCACCGGCTCGTCACGGGCCGACCGCCGCCGTACGCGGCCCAAGCGGGCACCGCCCCGTCCGCCAAGCAACCATGTGAAGCAGTCCGGAGGAACCAGCGTGCAGCCACCACACGGCGGGCCGACCGGTGGGAACGGCGACCCCGCGGGAAGCCGCCGCGGCCCCGCGCCGCGCAGCCTGCTGCTCGCGGAGGTAGCCCAGGCGACCCGCAGGCTCGCGGACGCGGGCGTCCCCTCGCCGCGCTTCGACGCCGAGGAGCTCGCCGCGTACGTGCACGGGGTCAAGCGCGGCGAACTGCACACGGTGAAGGACTCCGACTTCGACGCCCGCTACTGGGAGACCGTCGCACGCCGCGAGGCCCGCGAACCCCTCCAGCACATCACCGGACGCGTCTTCTTCCGCTACCTGGAGCTCCAGGTCGGCCCCGGCGTCTTCGTACCGCGGCCTGAGACCGAGTCCGTCGTCGGCTGGGCGATAGACGCCGTGCGCGCGATGGACGTCGTCGAACCGGTCGTCGTGGACCTGTGCGCGGGCTCCGGCGCGATCGCGCTCGCCATCGCCCAGGAGGTGCCGCGCTCCACGGTGCACGCGGTGGAGCTGTCCGAGGACGCCCTCGTGTGGACCCGCAAGAACGCCGCGGAGTCCCGCGTCACCGTGCACGCGGGCGACGCGTTCGGCGCGCTGCCCGAGCTGGACGGCCAGGTCGACCTGGTCATCTCCAACCCGCCGTACATCCCGCTCACCGAGTGGGAGTACGTGGCGCCCGAGGCCCGCGACCACGACCCGCAGATGGCGCTGTTCTCCGGGGAGGACGGGCTCGACACCATCCGCGGCATCGAGCGCACCGCGCACCGGCTGCTGCGGCCCGGCGGCCTCGTCGTGATCGAGCACGCCGACACCCAGGGCGGCCAGGTCCCGTGGATCTTCAACGAGGAATCCGGCTGGGCGGACGCGGCGGACCACCCGGACCTCAACAACCGCCCCCGCTTCGCGACCGCCCGCAAGGCACTGCCGTGACGGGCGGGGGGGCAGAATGTGCCCGCGCCCCCGAGGAGCGCCCCGCGCCGCCGCGCGCACCCGCCGGCCGGACGGACCCGCCCGCCGTCCGCGAGGCGACCCCAGCCCGTGAGAAGAAGGAGCCTGTGACCATGGCACGGCGTTACGACACCAATGACGCGACCGACCGCACCACCGGCCTGCGCGAGGCCGCGTCCGCCGTGCGGCGGGGCGAACTCGTGGTGCTGCCCACCGACACCGTGTACGGGATCGGCGCCGACGCCTTCGCCGCGGAGGCGGTCGGGGACCTGCTCGACGCCAAGGGCCGGGGCCGTGCCATGCCCAGCCCCGTGCTGATCGGCTCGCCCAACACGCTCCACGGCCTCGTCACCGACTTCTCCGAGCAGGCGTGGGAACTCGTCGACGCGTTCTGGCCCGGCGCGCTCACCCTCGTCGCCAAGCACCAGCCGTCGCTCCAGTGGGACCTCGGGGAGACCCGGGGCACCGTCGCCGTGCGCATGCCGCTGCACCCCGTCGCCATCGAGCTGCTCACCGAGGTCGGCCCGATGGCCGTCTCCAGCGCCAACCTCAGCGGGCACCCGGCCCCCGAGGACTGCGACGCCGCGCAGAACATGCTCGGCGACTCCGTCTCCGTGTACCTGGACGGCGGGCCCACGCCCGGCATCGTGCCGTCCTCCATCGTCGACGTCACCGGCAAGGTGCCCGTCCTGCTGCGCGCCGGCGCGCTGGACGCCGAGGAACTGCGCAAGGTGGTACCCGACCTCGAGGTGGCCAATTGACCGTCCCTGAGGGACGTGGCATAGCGGACACCGCACAGCGGGGCGAACAGACGTTCCGCATCCTCCACGTCAGCACCGGCAACGTCTGCCGCTCGCCGATCACCGAGCGGCTGAACCGGCATGCCCTGAGCGCGCGCCTCGGGGAGCGGCTCGGCGACGGGCTGATCGTGGAGAGCGCGGGCACCTGGGGGCACGAGGGCGCCCCCATGGAGGCCAACGCGGAGGCGGTCCTCGCCGACTTCGGCGCGGACGCCTCCGGCTTCGTCGGGCGCGAACTGCTCGACGAGCACGTCATCAGGGCCGACCTGGTCCTCACGGCCACCCGCGACCACCGCGCCCAGGTCATCTCCATGGGCCACTCCGCGGGGCTGCGGACGTTCACGCTGAAGGAGTTCACGCGGCTCGTACGGGCCATAGACCCGGCGACGCTGCCCGACCCGCTGGACGAGGGCGTCGTGGAGCGGGCCCGCGCCCTCGTGCGGGCCGCGGCGGCCCTGCGCGGCTGGCTGCTCGCGCCGAACGCCGAGGCCGACGAGGTGTACGACCCGTACGGCGCACCGATCACGCTGTTCCGCTCGATCGGCGACGAGATCAACCAGGCCCTCGACCCGGTGGTCACCGCACTGACGGGCGTCGCGGCCACTCTCTGACCTCCCCGAGCGCCCACCGCCGCCCGCTCCGCGGCTCCCGGGGCCGCACATGGCCCTTGGCCCGCCCCCGAGCGTGCCCGGACGCCTGAGGCGGGCGTGCGCGCCCCCGAGCCCCGGCTGCGCGGCGGACCGCCGCCCTGTGCGGGGCGACCCCGACCGGCGAGGACCGGCGGTGCCCACGGTGCGTCGGGAAGTACGCGATCTTGCGGCACGGTTCCCGCCCTATACTGCGTAATCTCTCGCGCTCCAGGGCGAGGCGGCCCCGGGGCCGGAACGGAACCTTTCCCCGGGCACCTGTGCAACCATCGCCACCATCCGGATCGTCCTTGGCTCTGTGGTGGCCCCGGACAGCTCGGTATCCGGCACCGGTCACGGCGAGGGCTAGGGTGTGGGGCTGATATGGCCAGCGATTCCTGTGGGGCAGCCCGTGCGTGATTACCTGCTGACGCTCTGTGTGACAGCAGCGGTGACCTATCTGCTGACCGGCCCGGTGCGGAAGTTCGCCGTCGCGGTCGGCGCGATGACCGCGATCCGCTCCCGCGACGTCCACCGCGAGCCGACACCGCGCCTCGGCGGCGTGGCGATGTTCGTCGGCCTGTGCGCGGGGCTCCTGGTCGCCGACAACCTGCACAACCTCAACGGGGTCTTCGCACAGTCCAACGAGCCGCGCGCGCTGCTGTCCGGAGCCGCCCTGATCTGGCTGATCGGCGTCCTGGACGACAAGTTCGAGATCGACGCGCTGATCAAGCTCGGCGCGCAGATGATCGCCGCGGGCGTCATGGTCATGCAGGGACTCACGATCCTGTGGCTGCCGATCCCGGGCGTCGGCACCGTCTCGCTGACCCAGTGGCAGTCCACGCTGCTCACCGTCGCCGTCGTCGTGGTCACCATCAACGCCGTGAACTTCGTGGACGGCCTCGACGGCCTCGCCGCCGGCGTCGTGTGCATCGCGGCCGCCGCCTTCTTCCTGCACGCCTACCACCTCTGGTACGGGTACGGCATCGAGGCCGCCGCCCCCGCGACGCTGTTCGCCGCGATCCTGATGGGCATGTGCCTGGGCTTCCTGCCCCACAACATGAGCCCCGCGCGGATCTTCATGGGCGACTCGGGCTCGATGCTCATCGGACTCGTCCTCGCCGCGGGGCCCATCTCGGTGACGGGCCAGGTCGACCCGGACACCCTGAAGCTGTTCGAGGGCGGCACCCGGAGTGCGACCCACGCGGCGCTGCCCGTGTTCATCCCGCTGCTGCTGCCGCTCACGATCATCGCCATCCCGCTCGCCGACCTGCTGCTCGCCGTGGTGCGGCGCGCGTGGAACGGCCAGTCGCCGTTCGCCGCCGACCGGGGCCACCTCCACCACCGGCTGCTGGACATCGGGCACTCCAAGACCCGTGCGGTGCTGATCATGTACTTCTGGTCCGCGCTGATCGCGTTCGGTGTGGTCCTCTACTCGGTCATGTACTCGACGCAGGGCTCGAACTGGGTGCTCCCAGGACTGGTCGCGCTGAGCGCGGTGGGCCTGGTGCTCCTGCTGCTGCCGCGGTTCAAGCCGCGCGTCCCGCGCTGGGCCCAGTCGTTCGTGCCGCCCCGCTACCGGCGCCGGTCCAGACTGCTCGCGTCGGAAGGCGACGAAGCGGGCGAAGCAGGCGAAGCGGATGGAACGGGCGGGACGGGTGCGTCCGAAGGGGCCGCCGGGAGCGCCGCCTTCGGCGCCGGGCCGGAGGGCGCTGCGGCCGGAGAGCCGGCCTCGGTGCCCGCGGGCGTCAACGGCGCGACCGCGCTCGGCGCCAGGTCACGATTCACCGATCGCGGGAAAGCCGGATCAACTCGTTGACTTCTACAAGTACAGATCGGGTAAATTCGGAAATCCCGTCGCATTAGCACAGGGCTGGCTGTGGTGTCCTGCACACGCGAGCGGGGTAACCCTCACGTGTGACGGTCAGCACACGGTAGAGGTAAAGACCTCATCAAATAGTTTGTGATACCGTTCACTACCAGGTGAGGGGACGCCGAAAGGCCTTGGCAGGACAGGCTCTTCGGCCAGAGTGCACCCGAGGCGCGGTAGCGCCAGGGAGCTAACCTCTGTTCGACGTCGGAGAGTCGACGAGTCGCCGTCTTCCACCGTCTGCACACCCACCCCCAAGTCCCGCTGGAGCTGTCCTCATGCAGTCCAACGACGCCCGGATTCTCCGGGGTTCAGCGATCATCGCTGCCCCCGTGGGAGTTGTAGCCACCGTTGTGAGCGCCATCGTCGCCGGTGAGAAGGGCCTGATCGGCGGACTTGTGGCGGTCGCCGTCGTCGCCGTCTTCTTCGGCCTCGGCACCGCCGCCCTGATGCGCATCACCCGGGACAGCCCGCAGGTGGCCATGACGGCGGGACTCCTCGTCTACGCGGTGCAGATCCTGCTCATCGGCGTCTTCATCGTCGTCTTCCAGAACACAACGCTCTTCAACTCGCGCGCCTTCGCCCTGACACTGCTGGCGACGGCACTGTCCTGGGTCGGCGGACAGGTCAAGCAGAGCCTCACCGCCAAGATGCTCTACGTCGACACCGAAGCGACCTTCCCCGCCAAGTCCGGTGCCGGCAAGGGGGCCGGGCGCGCGTCGAAGGCGAAGACCTACGATGCGGCATAAGGGCGGCGTGAAGAGGGCAGATCGCAATCTGCTATCGTCCGGAATCGCTTCCGGCTGCGGGGGCCGTGCCCTGCCCACGGGCGGAACGGAACACACTCCTGACGGCCTGCGGCATCCCCGAGTTGACTTGGCTGACGGCTGTGGCGGCAGCGAGGCACCGGGGCTGCCCGGTCCTCGGCCGATACTTCCAGTGGATCGCGGCGGCACCGCCACACCACATTCCCAGTGCCGAACCGCGGCTCCAGCAGCCGCGCTGACACGCAAGGTTGCCGTTTCCCATGCATCACGACGAAGGAGTCACGGGTGAGTGCCCACACGCTGCTCGCTGAGAGCGGATGCCACCTCTTCACCGGATGTGGCTTCCCTGCGCCGGGCCTCAACTCGTTCGACTTCAAGCCCTTCCTGACAATCGGCGGTATCGCCTTCACGAAGTCGATGCTTCTGTCGGTCATCTGCATGGTGATCGTCGTGGGCTTCTTCTGGCTGGCCTTCAGGAAGCCGAAGCTCGTTCCGGGCAAGATGCAGCTGATCGGCGAGATCGGCTACAACTTCATCGCGCGCAGCATCGCCCGAGAGGTGATCGGCAAGGAGGGCGCCAAGTACGTGCCCTTCCTGACGTCGATCTTCTTCTTCGTCTGGATCATGAACATCATGTCGGTGATCCCGCTGGCACAGTTCCCGGCCACCTCGCGGTTCGCGTACCCCGTCGTGCTCGCCGCGTGCGTGTGGCTCACGTACATGTTCCTGACGTTCAAGAAGAACGGCTTCCGGGGAGGCGTCAAGAACCTCGTCTGGATCGACGGCCTTCCCTCGTTCATCGTGCCCCTGGTCGTGCTCCTGGAGTTCATCCAGAACGTGATCACCCGCCCGTTCACGCTGGCGGTCCGGCTCTGGGCCAACATGTTCGCCGGCCACATGCTGATCGTGATGTTCAGCGCCGCGAGCTGGTACCTGCTCACGCCGTCGATCATGTCCGCGGTCGCCGGTGGCTCGTTCATCCTGGCCGCCGGAATGACCGCCTTCGAGGTCCTGATCCAGTTCCTCCAGGCGTATATCTTCACGCTCCTCACCTCGATCTACATCCAGGGAGCGCTCCAGGAGGGTCACTGACCCCCCTGGGCTGCCACGCCTCACCATCCGACTTCCGCTGGGAAGCCCCCCAGTGGACCCGCACACATAAGGAAGACAGGAAGATGTCTGCCGAGCTTGTCAACCTCGCCGCCAACTCCATCTCGATCAAGGGCAACCTGGGCGCCGTCGCGTACGGCCTCGCCGCCATCGGCCCCGGTGTCGGTATCGGTGTCGTCTTCGGCCACTCGATCGAGGCCATGGCCCGCCAGCCCGAGGCCATGCCGGTGATCCGTACCAACATGTTCCTCGGCTTCGCCCTCTGTGAGGTCCTGGCGCTGCTGGGCCTGGTCGCCCCCTTCATTTTCGCGGCCTGATAGCCGGACCCGACGAAAGGTTCAGACATGATGACCTTCCTGGCCGCTGAGGGGGCCCAGAACCCGCTCATTCCGGACACGACGGAACTTGTCGTCGGCATCCTCTGTTTCCTGATCGTCTTCGGTTTCCTCGGTAAGAAGCTCCTGCCGAACATCCAGAAGACGCTGGAGGAGCGGCACGACGCGATCGAGGGCGGCCTGGAGCGCGCGGCCGAGGCGCAGGCCGAGGCCAACCAGACCCTTGAGCAGTACAAGGCACAGCTGGCCGAGGCCAGGCACGAGGCCGCGCGGCTGCGTCAGGAGGCGACCGAGCAGGGCGCCACCATCATCCAGCAGATGCGCGAAGAGGGGCAGCGGCAGCGCGAGGAGATCGTCGCCGCCGGTCACACCCAGATCGACGCGGACCGCAAGGCCGCCGCGGTCGCGCTGCGCCAGGACGTGGGCAAGCTCGCCACCGAACTGGCCGGCAAGCTCGTCGGCGAGTCCCTCGAGGACCACGCCCGGCAGAGCCGCACCATCGACCGCTTCCTCGACCAGCTGGAGAGCAACGCCGCGAACGCGGAGGCCACGCGATGAACGGCGCGAGCCGCGAGGCGCTGTCGTCCGCGCGCGAGCGTCTCGACGCACTGACCGACAACGCGTCGGTCGACGCGGCGAGGCTGGCCGAGGACCTGGCCGCCGTCACGTCGCTGCTCCACCGCGAGACGTCGCTTCGCCGGGTCCTGACCGACCCGGTCCAGAGCGAGGAGGCCAAGGCCCAGCTCGCGGGACGGCTGCTCGACGGGCAGGTCCAGGGCAGCGCGATCGACCTCGTCTCCGGCATGGTCCGGTCGCGCTGGTCCCAGTCGCGCGACCTGGTCGACGCCCTGGAGGAGCTCGCCGCGACCGCGGACCTCACCGCGGCCCAGCGCGCGGGCCGGCTGGACAACGTCGAGGACGAGCTGTTCCGCTTCGGGCGGATCGTCGAGTCCGACACCGGCCTGCGGGCCGCGCTCACCGACAAGGCGGCGCCGGCCTCCTCCAAGGCCGCCCTCCTGGCCGCGCTCCTCGGCTCCCGGGCCGAAGCGGTCACGGAACGGCTCGTCACGCGACTCGTGACACAGCCCCGTGGTCGTAGCCTGGAAGACGGGCTCAGGTCCCTGTCGGGGCTCGCGGCGGCGCGCCGGGACCGGATGGTCGCCGTGGTCACCTCGGCGGTCCCGCTCACCGACGCGCAGCAGCAGCGGCTCGGCACCGTGCTGGCCAGGATCTACGGCCGGCAGATGCACCTGAACCTCGACGTGGACCCCGAGGTCCTCGGCGGGATCTCGGTCCGCATCGGTGACGAGATCATCGACGGCACGATCCAGGAGCGCCTCGACGAGGCGAACCGGCAGCTCGGCGGTCGCTGACGGCACCAACGCCGGCGGCCACGCGCCGCGGGCGGCACAACACAGCAGGACGTGACGGCACGAGTACGTGGCGCCACGGCAGAACAGCGGCCCGGTTGGGCCGTGCAGCAACTGCGGAAGATTCCTGGGGGTCGCCCCCAGACCCCAAAGAAACTTCGGGCCCAACAAGGAGAGCAGGGAACCCAGATGGCGGAGCTCACGATCCGGCCGGAGGAGATCCGGGACGCGCTGGAGAACTTTGTCCAGTCGTACCAGCCGGACGCGGCCTCGCGCGAGGAGGTCGGTACGGTCAGCGTGGCCGGCGACGGCATCGCCCGGGTGGAGGGACTGCCCTCCGCCATGGCGAACGAGCTGCTGAAGTTCGAGGACGGCACCCTCGGTCTCGCCCTCAACCTCGAGGAGCGCGAGATCGGCGCGATCGTTCTCGGCGAGTTCGACGGCATCGAGGAGGGCCAGCCCGTCACCCGTACCGGAGAGGTCCTCTCCGTGGCGGTCGGCGACGGCTACCTCGGTCGCGTGGTCGACCCGCTCGGCGCCCCGATCGACGGCCTCGGCGACATCGAGACCGAGGGCCGGCGCGCCCTGGAGCTCCAGGCTCCCGGCGTCATGGTCCGCAAGTCGGTGCACGAGCCGATGCAGACCGGCTACAAGGCCGTCGACTCGATGGTCCCGATCGGCCGCGGCCAGCGCCAGCTGATCATCGGCGACCGCGGCACCGGCAAGACGGCGCTCGCCGTCGACACGATCATCAACCAGCGCGACAACTGGCGCTCGGGCGACGTGAACAAGCAGGTCCGCTGCATCTACGTCGCCATCGGCCAGAAGGGCTCCACCATCGCGTCCGTGCGCGGTGCCCTGGAGGAGTCCGGCGCGCTGGAGTACACGACGATCGTCGCGGCCCCCGCGTCCGACCCGGCCGGCTTCAAGTACCTGGCCCCGTACACCGGTTCGGCCATCGGCCAGCACTGGATGTACCAGGGCAAGCACGTCCTCATCATCTTCGACGACCTCTCCAAGCAGGCCGACGCGTACCGCGCCGTCTCGCTGCTGCTGCGCCGCCCGCCGGGCCGCGAGGCCTACCCCGGCGACGTCTTCTACCTGCACTCCCGTCTCCTGGAGCGCTGCGCGAAGCTCTCCGACGACATGGGCGCGGGCTCGATGACCGGTCTGCCGATCGTCGAGACGAAGGCCAACGACGTCTCGGCGTTCATCCCGACCAACGTCATCTCCATCACCGACGGCCAGTGCTTCCTGGAGTCCGACCTGTTCAACGCCGGCCAGCGGCCCGCGCTGAACGTCGGTATCTCGGTCTCCCGCGTCGGCGGCTCCGCCCAGCACAAGGCGATGCGCCAGGTCTCCGGCCGACTGCGCGTGGACCTCGCCCAGTACCGCGAGCTGGAGGCGTTCGCGTCCTTCGGCTCCGACCTGGACGCGGCCTCCAAGGCGCAGATGGAGCGCGGCAAGCGCATGGTCGAGCTGCTGAAGCAGCCGCAGTACAAGCCGATGCCCGTCGAGGAGCAGGTCGTCTCCATCTGGTCCGGCGGCGCCGGCAAGCTGGACGACGTGCCCGTCGAGGACATCCGCCGCTTCGAGTCGGAGCTGCACGAGCACCTGCGCCGCGAGCGCAAGGAGCTGCTGACCAGCATCGCCGAGGGCGCCAAGATGTCCGACGACACCATCACCGCGCTCGGTGACGCCGTCGACAGCTTCAAGCGCCAGTTCGAGACGTCGGACGGCAAGCTGCTCGGCGACGAAGCCCCGGCCGACGCGGCCAAGTGACGACGGAAGGGACCTGACTCATGGGAGCGCAGCTCCGGGTCTACAAGCGTCGCATCAAATCCGTCACCGCGACCAAGAAGATCACCAAGGCGATGGAGATGATCGCGGCCTCGCGGATCATCAAGGCGCAGCGCCAGGTGGCGGCGTCCACGCCGTACGCGGCGGAGCTGACGCGCGCCGTCACGGCCGTGGCGACGGGGTCGAACGCCGAGCACCCGCTGACGACCGAGGCGGCGTCGCCGACCCGTGCCGCGCTGCTGCTCATCACGAGCGACCGCGGTCTCGCCGGCGGCTACTCCGCCAACGTCATCAAGGCGGCGGAGCGGCTCACCGAGCAGCTCCGCGGCGAGGGCAAGGAGGTCGACAGCTACATCGTCGGCCGCAAGGGCGTCGCCTACTACGGCTTCCGCGAGCGCCCGGTCGTGGAGTCGTGGGGCGGGTTCACCGACAACCCCACGTACGCGGACGCGAAGACCGTCGCGGCCCCGCTGATCGCGGCGGTGCAGCAGGACACGGCCGAGGGCGGTGTGGACGAACTCCACATCGTGTTCACCGAGTTCGAGTCCATGCTGACGCAGACCCCGGTCGCGCCCCGACTGCTGCCGCTGCGGCTTGAGGACGACCCGTCCGGCGAGGACGCCGGGAAGTCCGAGGTGCTGCCGCTCTTCGAGTTCGAGCCGTCGGCCGAGGGCGTCCTCGACGCCCTGCTGCCGCGCTATGTGGAGAGCCGCATCTACAACGCGCTCCTCCAGGCCGCGGCCTCCAAGCACGCGGCCACGCGCCGCGCGATGAAGGCGGCGACCGACAACGCCGGCGAGCTGATCAAGACGCTCGGACGGCTTGCCAACGCGGCCCGACAGGCCGAAATCACCCAGGAAATCAGCGAGATCGTCGGTGGCTCCAGTGCTCTGGCCGACGCGAACGCGGGGAGTGAATGAGTAATGACGACCACTGCTGAGGCGCCGACCACCACGGGCCGCGTCGCCCGGGTCATCGGCCCGGTCGTCGACGTGGAGTTCCCCGTCGACGCGATGCCGGACATCTACAACGCCCTGACGGTCGAGGTCGACGACCCGGCCGAGGCGGGCAAGCGCAAGACGCTGACCCTTGAGGTCGCCCAGCACCTGGGTGACGGTGTCGTCCGCGCCATCTCCATGCAGCCCACCGACGGCCTGGTCCGCCAGGCCCCGGTGAGCGACACCGGCGAGGGCATCACCGTGCCCGTCGGCGACGTCACCAAGGGCCGCGTGTTCAACACCCTCGGCCAGGTGCTCAACGACCCGAGCGCCGAGTCCGAGATCACCGAGCGCTGGTCCATCCACCGCAAGGCGCCGAACTTCGACCAGCTCGAGTCGAAGACCGAGATGTTCGAGACCGGCATCAAGGTCATCGACCTGCTGACCCCGTACGTCAAGGGCGGCAAGATCGGCCTGTTCGGCGGCGCCGGCGTGGGCAAGACGGTGCTCATCCAGGAGATGATCTACCGCGTCGCCAACAACCACGACGGTGTGTCGGTGTTCGCCGGTGTCGGTGAGCGCACCCGTGAGGGCAACGACCTCATCGAGGAGATGACGGACTCCGGCGTCATCGACAAGACCGCGCTGGTCTTCGGCCAGATGGACGAGCCGCCGGGCACGCGTCTGCGCGTCGCCCTGGCCGGTCTGACCATGGCGGAGTACTTCCGCGATGTGCAGAGCCAGGACGTGCTGTTCTTCATCGACAACATCTTCCGGTTCACGCAGGCCGGTTCCGAGGTCTCCACTCTGCTCGGCCGTATGCCCTCCGCGGTGGGCTACCAGCCGAACCTGGCGGACGAGATGGGCCTCCTCCAGGAGCGCATCACCTCGACGCGCGGCCACTCGATCACCTCGATGCAGGCGATCTACGTGCCCGCCGACGACCTCACCGACCCGGCCCCCGCGACGACGTTCGCGCACCTCGACGCGACGACGACGCTCTCCCGGCCGATCTCGGAGAAGGGCATCTACCCGGCGGTGGACCCGCTGGACTCGACGTCCCGCATCCTGGACCCGCGCTACATCACGCAGGAGCACTACGACACGGCCAGCCGCGTCAAGGCGATCCTGCAGAAGTACAAGGACCTCCAGGACATCATCGCCATCCTCGGCATGGACGAGCTCGGCGAGGACGACAAGCTCACGGTCTACCGGGCCCGCCGTGTCGAGCGCTTCCTGTCGCAGAACACGCACGTCGCCAAGCAGTTCACCGGCGTCGACGGCTCGGACGTGTCCCTCGACGAGTCGATCGCGGCCTTCAACGCGATCTGCGACGGCGAGTACGACCACTTCCCCGAGCAGGCGTTCTTCATGTGCGGCGGCATCGAGGACCTGAAGAAGAACGCGAAGGAGCTCGGCGTCTCCTGACGCTCCGGGCCCCGGGAACGCGCGGCGGGGCGGGGGGGGGGCCCCCGGGGGGGCCCCCCCCCCCCCCCCCCCCCCCCCCCCCCCCCCAAAAAAAAAAAACACCCCCCCCT
>NZ_JAIUKE010000132.1 GCF_020176795.1 Streptomyces sp. 8L | reverse complement strand
GCGGGGGGATGCGCGCCCCTCAACAACCCCCCTATGGCGGGGGGGGCCCCGCCCCCCCCGGGCCCCGGGCGCGGGGGGGGGGGGGGGGGGGGGGGGGGGGCCCGGCCGCCCCACTCACCGCTCGCTCCCGAGCACCCCATAGAATTGACATCGACACCCGGAGGAACCGCCGGGTGCTGACCCGAGGAGCCACCCTTGGCTGATCTGCACGTCGAGCTGGTCGCAGCCGACCGCAACGTGTGGTCCGGCGAGGCCCACCTGGTCGTCGCGCGCACCAGCTCCGGCGACATCGGCATCATGGCCGGCCACCAGCCGGTCCTCGGTGTGCTGGAGTCGGGCCCGGTGACCATTCGTACGAGTGACGGCGGCACGGTCGTCGCCGCGGTGCACGGCGGATTCCTGTCGTTCGCCGACAACAAGCTTTCGCTGCTCGCCGAAGTCGCCGAGCTCGCGGACGAGATCGACCCCCAGCGCGCCGAGCGCGCGCTGGCCCGCGCGAAGTCGGACGACGACGCCGCCGCCGAGCGGCGCGCCGACGTCCGGATGCGTGCGGTGGCGGCGAAGTAGCCGCCGCGCGATTGCTTTACCCCCTCAGCCGCGGCCCGTTCCGGAACCTCTCGGAACGGGTCGCGGCTGAGGCGATGCGGTGGACGAACGGGCAGTTCAGGTGCGTGACCGGTTGAGGCGAGGAGGTCGGTACAGATGACCCTCGCTCTGCTTGTCGCGGCACTGGTCGTCGTCCTGGTTGCGTTGGGTCTCTTCGTGTTCGGCCTGCGCCGGCGCCTGATCCAGCGCTCCGGCGGAACGTTCGACTGCAGCGTCCGCTGGAACCTGCCCGAGCGGCCCGACCCGTCGGGCAAGGGCTGGGTGTACGGGGTGGCCCGGTACAACGGCGACCGGGTCAACTGGTTCCGCGTCTTCTCGTACGCGCCGCGCCCCCGCCGCTCGCTGGAACGCTCCGCGATCGAGGTGGTGGCCCGCCGCGCCCCGGAGGGTGAGGAGGAACTGGCCCTGCTGTCCGACGCGGTGGTGCTGGCCTGCCGGCACCGGGGCGTACGGCTGGAGCTCGCCATGAGCGACGACGCCCTGACAGGCTTCCTGGCCTGGCTGGAAGCGGCCCCACCGGGGCAGAGAGTGAACGTGGCCTGACCCCTCTTCGGGGTGGGGGCCTCCCGGACGGAGTCCGGGAAGACGTGGCGTGATGGCGGGACCGGAACGGTTCCCGCGGCAGGGCAAGGGGCTGGTGCACACCGCACCAGCCCCTTTGTCGTTCCCTGTCGGTCGTTCCGTGGCGCCCGGATCTGCCGCCCGGATCTGCCGCCCGAATCTGCCGCCCGGATCGCATTGGCATTGGATGTGCTATTGGAATAGTGTTCATTATGCAAGAGGTCGGCAGGAGCCCCGGCGAAGCCGTCCGGTGGCCGACCGCCGGCGCGCGCCCCCCGAACCGCTGAGGAGTCAGACATGAAGCCACCCCCTGAGCTGGCGGGCAACTACGCTCCCGTCACCGACGAGATCACTTCCTGCGAGCTGAAGACCGAGGGGGCCGTCCCGCCCGAGCTGTCGGGCTGGTACGTGCGCAACGGCCCGAACCCGCACAGCGCGGCATCCGGCCACTGGTTCTCGGGGGACGGCATGGTGCACGGGGTACGGCTGGAGGACGGCAGGGCCCTCTCGTACCGCAACCGGTGGGTGCGCACCTCGCTGTTCCGTGAGGGCCGGCCGCCCGGGGGCGGGCGCCGGGACCTGGCCGCGGGAGCCGCCAACACCCATGTCGTGCGGCACGCCGGGCACACCCTGGCGCTGGTGGAGTCCTCGCTGCCCTACGAGTTGGAGCCCGACCTCGCCACGATCGGCCCGTACGACTTCGAGGGCAGGCTGGACACGCCGATGACGGCGCACCCGAAGGTGTGCCCGGACACCGGCGAGATGCACTTCTTCGGCTACCGCGCCACCGAGGCCCCGTACTTGACGTACCACCGCACCGACACGGCGGGGAACCTGGTGGTCAGCCGCCCCGTCACGGAGGTCGGGCCGACCATGATGCACGACTTCGCGCTGACCTCGCGCCATGTCGTCTTCATGGATCTGCCGGTCGTCTTCGACCGGCAACTGGCCCGGGGCGGTGGCGCGATGCCGTACCGCTGGAGCGACAGCTACGGCGCGCGGCTGGGTGTGCTGCGCCGGGACGATCCGCACGGCGCGATCCGCTGGTTCTCCGTCGACCCCTGCTACGTCTTCCACACGCTCAACGCGCACGAGGCCGGCGGCACGCTCGTCCTGACCGTGGTGCGGTATCCGGAACTGTGGCGCGGTGACCAGGGGTTCGACCAGCCCGGCACGTTGTGGCGGTGGGTCGTCGACCTCGCCACCGGTACGGTCCGCGAGGAGCGGATCGACGACAGGGACTGCGAGTTCCCCCGGATCGACGACCGGCTGGCCGGGCTCGACGCGCGCTACGGCTATGCCATCACCACCTCCGCCGAACCGCACGGGCCGCACTCCGGCGTGCTGCTGCGCTACGACCTGAGCACCGGCGGCGTGGTGGAACACCGGTTCGGCCAGGGGCGGCGACCCAGCGAGGCGGCGTTCGCGCCGGCCGACGACCGGCCGGGCGGCCGGGGGTGGCTGATGACGTACGTGTACGACATGGCGCGCGACAGCAGTGACCTCGTCATCCTCGACGCCGAGGACCCCACCGCCGAGCCCGTCGCCACCATCCACCTGCCGCGCCGGGTCCCCTTCGGCTTCCACGGCAATTGGCTGCCCGACCGCGCGCCGGCCTCCGCCTGACCGCGGGACCCGCCGGGTGCGCCCCGGAGCGCCGGACCGCACCCGGAACGGGGGCGCTTCCCCCTAATGGGTGCGCGTCCCCTAATGGGGGGCGCGTCGCTCGTCGCGGGTCGCTCCGAGCCCGGCGAACAGCCAGTGGGCGGCTTCACCGTAGAGGTTCTCCGGGACCAGTTCCGGGTCGGTGCGCCGCAGTTGGACGAGCCCCTGGAACATGGCCAGCAGGACGGTGGCCACCTGGTCGAAGGGCGCTCCGTCGGCTTGGCCGCGCTTCTCGGCGCGCGCGGCCAACACCGAGGCCAATCCGTCCCGGTTGGCGCGGAACTGCCCCGCGAGGCTCTTCTGGTACTCGGGGCGGCGGATCGCGTACAGCCAGAACTCCGCCTGGAGTGCCGCGAGATCCCTGTCCTCGTCGGCGATCTCGATCAGATAGCGGGACAGCGCGTCCTGGGCCTCCTCGATGCCGCTGTTCTCGGACACCAGGGTGGCGGCGTCGGCGAGGCGGCTGCTGCTCCGGTGGGACAGCAGCTCGATGAACAGCTCGTCCTTTCCGGAGAAGTTCGAGTACAGCGCGCCGGTGGAGAAGCCGGCGGTCTCGGCGATGTCCTCGACCGACGCCCCCGCGAACCCTTTGCGTGCGAACACCTGCGCGGCGGCGTCCAGGAGCAGGGCTCGGGTGCGGGCTTTGGTCTCCGCCCGGGTCAGGCGCTTGGGGCGCGCTTCGTCGTCTCTCATATAGAGAACTCTATTCAAATAGTGACAATTATGTCAAGGAGTGGTGAATGCCCTGCCGTGCGGGAGGGGTTCGGGTGTCCGACTGCCCGCCCCCTGTCGTCATGGTGGATAATGTTGATTATTTGAATCTGTGTTGCGATTGACATGCGGATCATTATTTGAATAAGGTGCTCCATATGTAAGGGACGGAGTGCGGCCCGGCGTACCGGATGTGAGGACGCCGCGGACCGTGTCCCGTCTCCCGGCACACATCCAGGAGTCAAGCCATGCCGTCGTCCCCGAAAGTCGTCCGCTACCTGATAGGTGGTCTGGTCATCGGCGCGTTCTGGTACATCAACCGCGGCCGGCCGGCGTGGGAGGAGGCGCTGCGCACCGTCGTCGTCTTCGGCGTGCTCATGGCCCTGCTCAAGGCCAGGCTGAAGAGCAAGTCCGTCGACGTGCACCTGGTGCCGCTGATCGCCTCCAAGGCGGCCCTCGTCCTGGTCGCGGCCGTGGTCCAGGAGTGCGTCAAGGGCTCGGTGGACAACGCCGCCCTCTTCGTGGCGATCGGTCTCGGCCTCGCGGTGATGCTGCTCGGCCCCGTGGGGGACGGCCACTACTTCACCCGCAGGGTCGCGCCCGGGAGCGCCAACTCCGCGCGGGCGTTCCAGTAGCCGTCGCAGGCGTCGGCATGGCCAGGCCCGCACCGACGCGGCTCGTGGCGGTGCCGGGCGTCGGCGGGCGGTGCCACACATCATCGGGAGGGGAGCGTCGTGCGGGAGACATCCGAAGCGGTGAAGGGAGTCCGCCGACGATCGGGCCCCCGGCTCCGTCTGGTGGCCGCGCTCGTGGCACTCGGCCTCGCCGGCGCCGGCTGCCATCCGTCGGGGGCGCACCCGGCCCCTTCGCCCGGCAGCGCCACGGCCTCCTCCCCGGCCGCCCCGGACCCGTCGGCGTCCGCCTCCGACGCGGCCTCCGCGCTGCGGCCGCTGACCGACACCACGTCGAAGGACCCGGGCGTCTACTACTCCGACCCGTATCCGATCCACACCGCTCCCTCGGACCACGCGGCGGACGGTGTGTACTTCTCCGGGACCACGAAGTGGCTGCTGCACTGCGCCACCGGGGCCTCCGCCCACTGCACGCCCGCGGGGAAGGTCACCGTGACCGCGGGGCAGGCGCTGCGCCGGGCCGCGAGCAGGTACGGCTCCCGCACGACGGTCACCGACAACGCGAACATCTACCAACTGGACTCCGGCGCCTGGCAGATGGCCGCGACGATGTACGTCAAGAACCCGCGCTTCCCGGACGCGGCGCCGTGGACGGTCGTCGTGCACGCGCACGCCTCGCGCGCCCCGCACGGCTCGGGCGGCCCGGTCCCGACCGCCTGGGTCGCCGACAGTCTGCTGGCGGGGTCCTTCCTGCGGCCGGACAAGGCGGACTACGACGGGAAGTACGTCGAGGACAACGGCACGCTGTACCTCGTCTACAGCAAGCGGCTGTCGGACTCACCCGCGCGGGACGGCGTCGTGGCGCAGCGGATGGTCTCGCCCGGCAGGCCGGCGGACTCCGGTCCCGCGGTGCTTCTCGCACCGGAGAACGCGAACGGCGGGTACAACTCGGAACTCTTCTTCGGCACGGACCGGTCGAAGAGGTTCAAGCTGATCGAGACCGGCAACATCACGAAGATCGACGGCAAGTATGTGATGGCCTACTCGACGGGCGCGTACAACGAGAGCGACTACAAGTCCGGCCTCGCGTGGTCCGACACCCTGATCCCGCCGAAGGGTTCGGCCTACCGCAGGAGCCTGATGAAGGACGGCGCACAGGTGTGGGGCGGGAAACCCGGTGGCCAGGAGGTCCACTACCTCCTCCAGTCGCAGCAAAAGGACTGGCCGGACTACGTGGGGGACCGCGTCATCGCGCCGGGTGTGCCGTCGGTCGTGGAGTCGCGCGGCGCGTGGTACCTGTACTTCGCCGGCTACCTGCCCTCGGACGCCCCGAAGGTGTCCGGGGGCAAGCTCGACGCGAGCCACCGGCGCCCCTACGTCATGCCGCTGTCGGTGCACGTACCGAAGGACACCAGCGTGCGCGCGGCCTCGAACGCGGACCTGGCCCGCTGGATCACCTGGTCCTGACCCGGCCGGACACCACGGCGATCGGCCGGGGCACGCGGGCCGGGACACCGCGGTGACCGGCCGGGGTGCGCGGGCCGGGTCAGCGTTCGCCGCCCGGGACCCACAGCACGTCACCGACCTCCCCGTTCGCCACGCGGGCGAGGATGAACAGGAGGTCGGACAGCCGGTTGAGATACGTCGCCGCGAGCGGGTTCATCGTCTCGCCGTGCGTCTCGAAGGCCGCCCAGGTGGAGCGCTCCGCGCGGCGTACCACCGTGCACGCCTGATGCAGCAGGGCGGCGCCCGGCGTGCCGCCGGGGAGGATGAAGCTGCGCAGCTTCTCCAGCCCTTCCAGATAGCGGTCGCAGTCCGCCTCCAGCTTGTCGATGTACGACTGCTCGACGCGCAGCGGCGGGTACTCCGGGTCGGGCACGACCGGCGTGGACAGGTCGGCGCCCACGTCGAACAGGTCGTTCTGCACCCGCGTCAGCACTTTCACGACGTCCTCGGGCAGCCCTCCGAGGGCGACGGCCGTGCCGATGGCGGCGTTGGCCTCGTTGGCGTCGGCGTACGCGCCGATCCGCGGATCGGTCTTGGGCGCGCGGCTCATGTCGCCGAGCGCGGTGGTGCCCTTGTCCCCGGTACGGGTGTAGATGCGCGTCAGATTGACCATGCGCCCAGGGTAGGCACCGGGCCGCCGCCGCGCGCTCACCCGGGGCCGGGGGGCGCCCCGGTGAGGTGTGCGAGCGCGTAGGTGCGGAAGGCCGCCACGAGGCGGCTCCGGTCGTCGTGGCGGGTGGCCAGCACGACGTGGCTCGGTTCGACGCCGTGCACCGGGACGGCGGTGATGTCGGGACGGAAGCCCTGGGAGCGGAGGTCCGGTGTGAGTGCCACGGCCTGACCCGACGCGATGAGTTCCAGCTTGTCCTCGACGTCCTCCACGAGCGGTCCCTCGGGCGCGCGGCTGCCGTCGGGGCGCGGGTCGATGCGCCAGAAGGCGTTCCAGAGCGGGTCGGCGGCCCGGATCAGGGGCTCGTCCGCGATGTCGTCGAGAGTGACGGACTCCCTGCCCGCCAGCCGGTGGTCCACGGGCACGACGAGCACCCGGGGCTCGTCGTGGAGGACGGTCACATGCAGCCCGGCGGTCCGGAACGGCAGCCGGGCCACCGCGGCGTCCACGCGATGGTCGAGCAGCGCCGCCCGGACGTCGTTCCAGGCCAGGTGCCGGGTGCGCACGTCGGCGTCCGGATGGCGGAGGCGCAGTTCGCGCACCGCCGGCGTGACGATGATGTTCGTGATGTACCCGACGGTGATCCTGCTCGGCTCGGCGGCGGCCCTGGCCTGCTCCGCCGCCCGCCCGGCAGAGCGCAGCAGCGCCTTGGCGCGGGGCAGGAAGACCTCCCCGGCCCCGGTGAGCCTGCTGCCCCGGGGGGTGCGGTCCAGCAGGCGGGCACCCATCTGCTGTTCGAGGCGGCGGATCTGGCGGCTCAGGGACGGCTGGGTGATGTGGAGGGCCTCGGCGGCGCGACCGAAGTGCCGGTGCTCCGCCACGGCCGCGAAGTACCGCACCAGCCTCAGGTCGAGGTCCGCGGGGTGCGTCGGGTCTGCCATGCCCCGAGTGTAGTCCGGCGTGCCGCCGACCATGCGGGAGTATGCCCTCTGAGCTGCTGTGTTGCCTCAACCGTATCGCGCCTTGCGTATCAGGCCTTGGACAGAGGTGTAAGGCGCTTCCTAGCGTGGAGGGCATGAGCCGGGCGCCGCACGGAGACCACGGCGGCGTCCGGACGCGTTCCCGAGGAGGCACCCATGAGCAGGACCACGGTGGTCGAGGCCGCCCGTACCACGCTGGGACCGGTCGGCACGTATCTGCCGGTCTCGTTCGACAGCCTGCCCACGGCCGATGTCCAGCGCGAGGCCGCCCGCAGGCTGGAGCGCGCCGGATATAGGACCGCCTGGACCAACGAGGTCGTCGGCGGCAAGGACGCCTTCGTGCAACTGGCGGTTCTGCTGGGCGCCACCGAACGGCTGGCGTTCGGCACCGGCATCGCCAACATCTGGGCCAGGCAGCCCCAGACCGCGCACGCGGCGGCGGCGATGCTGGCCCAGGCATACCCGGGCCGGTTCGTGCTCGGCCTCGGCGTGGGCCATCCGCAGCAGGCCGCCGCCACGGGGCGCGAGTTCGGCAGCCCGCTGAGCACCATGCGCGACTACCTGGACCACATGGCCGATCCGGTCCAGCCGCCCGCTCCCGACACCGCCTATCCCCGGATCACCGGCGCGAACGGTCCGAAGATGCTCGCTCTGGCCGGCGAGATCACCGACGGGGCCCTGCCCGCCGGGCAGCCACCGGAGTTCACGGCGTACGCCCGCCGAGTGCTCGGCCCCGACAAGCTCCTCGTCGTCGGGCTGTCCCTCGTCCCCGAGGCCGACCCCGCCCGGGCGTCCGCCGCGGCCCGCGCCACCGTGGCGGCCCAGCTCCACAACCCCTCGTTCGCGGCCTCCTTGGCCGGGCTGGGCTACGCGACGCGGGACATCGCCGAGGTGAGCGAGCGGCTGGTGGACGCGATCGTCGCCCACGGCACCCCGGAGGCCGTCGCGGCGAAGGTCCGCGAGCACCTGGCCGCCGGGGCCGACCACGTGATCCTGATGCCGCCCCTCAACAGCGATTTCCTTCCCTGCCTCGACCGGCTGGAGCAACTCGCCCCCGCCATGGCCGCGATCGCCTGAGCCACGGCCCGGTCACGGGGGCCGGGTCCGGTGACCGGGCGGCGCTCCTGAGCCGTGGACATCGTCCAACCCGACTGGCCCCCGCCCGAGTTGATGCCCGGCCCGCGTGGCTGCCCCGGGCCTCGCGCGTCTTGCACGACGGGCCTCATTCGCGACGGGCCCCGATGCGCGACGGGCCTCGATGCCCGACGTACGTCACGGACACGTACGTCACGGACTACAGACGTACGTCACGGCCCCCGTATTCTCACGGCCCCCACCGCATGCTCCGGCCGCCCGTCTCCCGGCCGGCTCCGGCACCCCGGCCTCGCCGCCGAGCCGGGGCGGCACGGCTCACTCGGCGTCAAGACCCGTTCCGCGCCTGGACGACATCGGCGACATGCGGGGCGAACCGCCGCCTCGGACGCGGTCCGCCTTCTCCGGCGCGACGCCCCGCCGAGGGGCCGGTGTGATGTCCGTCATGTGAGACGTGACGCGTGTCTCTCCACCGCCACATGGCCGCCAAGGACCGCTAATCTCCGCTAAGCGCCGCGTTCGCAAGGGGGCGTTGAAGAGCCGCGCGCCGGGACGCGCCCGCTGCTCGCCGAGAGAACCGAGAGGTGTGTCGTGGCCAGGAAACTCGCCGTCATCGGGGCCGGACTCATGGGGTCCGGCATCGCGCAGGTGTCCGCACAGGCCGGCTGGGAGGTCGTGCTGCGTGATGTCACCGACGCGGCGCTGACGCGGGGCACCGACACCATCAAGGCCTCGTACGAGCGGTTCACCGCCAAGGGCAGGCTCGACGCGGCGGACGCGGAGGCGGCGCTCGGCCGTATCACCACCACCACCGACCTCGACGCCGTCGCCGACGCGGACCTCGTCGTGGAGGCCGTCTTCGAACAGCTCGACGTGAAGCACGAGATCTTCCGCGCCCTCGACAAGATCACCGCGCCGGGGACCGTGCTCGCCTCCAACACGTCCGCGATTCCGATCACCAAGATCGCGGCGGCCACCGAGCACCCCGAACGCGTCGTCGGCGCCCACTTCTTCTCGCCCGTACCGATGATGCAGCTGTGCGAGCTGGTGCGCGGCTACAAGACCAGTGACGAGACGCTCGCCACCGTGCGGGAGTTCGCCGAGTCGGTCGGCAAGACCTGTGTGGTCGTCAACCGCGACGTGGCGGGCTTCGTCACCACCCGGCTGATCTCCGCGCTGGTGGTGGAGGCGGTCAAGCTCTACGAGTCGGGCGTCGCCACTGCCGAGGACATCGACCTCGCCTGCAAGCTCGGCTTCGGCCACGCCATGGGCCCGCTCGCCACGGCCGACCTCACAGGCGTCGACATCCTGCTGCACGCCGCGGACAACATCTACACGGAGTCGCAGGACGAGAAGTTCGCACCGCCCGAGCTGATGCGCCGGATGGTGGACGCGGGTGACATCGGCCGCAAGAGCGGGCAGGGGTTCTACAAGCACTGATTTTCCGCAGGGAACCGCTACGGCCGACAGCTCCCACCCGATCGGGTGAGAAGAGGGCGAGTCCGACATCGGTTCGCTTACAGCCGACAACGTGTCGTACGTCCGGTCCGTCAGTTGTCGCATCGGGTGGGCCGCCGCACCGGGCGTACGGCACCACCGGCTTGACGCACGACGCAGACGCTGTCGGGACACAGCGGTACCGCACCACCGGGGAGCGCATATGCACATCAGGGGCGACCACGCCGAGCTGGTCGTCGGGGGCCGCCTCGACGTTCGCAGCGCGGCGGACGCCCGTACGGTCCTGCACGCCGCCGTCGACGACGGAGTCGGCGACCTCGTGCTGGATCTGACCGAGCTGGACTCCTGGGACGCCACGGGTCTCGGCGTCATCATGGGGGCGCACCGGCGCGCCGGGCGGTGCGGCCGCAGACTCGTGCTCAGAGGCGTGCCGCCGCAGATGCAGCGCCTGCTGGTCGCCACGCGTCTGCACCGCATCCTGGCCATCGAGGGTGGCATCGCGGCGGAGTCCCTGCCCCGCGTCTGAGGCGACGGCGGCCGGAGCGCGATCGCCCGCGTGGCGCCGCCCTGCCCCGACCGCGCCCCGGCCCGCCCGGGGCACCGGCACCGCCAGGCCCGTCCAAGGCACCGGTGCTCGCAGCGTCCGCACCGTGCGTACCCTCCTGAGCTGCTGTCCCTCACCGTCCTGAGCTGCGGTCCCTCTCCGCGCGCCGGCCGGGGCCCCGGCTTCCGCGCACCTGCCTCCGTCCGGCCCGGGGTTCCTGGATACAGTGCGGGGGTCTATGGTTCGGCCCCGCACGCCACTATCTGGGGGATTTGCCGATGGACCCGATGAGCGCGGGACCCGAGGAGTACGGACGCGACGAGGACCGGCGCCCCGGTCCCTCGGATCGCAGGCCGCCGCGGCGTGAGTCGATCACGCCCGCGCTGGCCTCCCCCTCGGGCGGCGGCCCCGGTGGCACGCAGGTCCGCACCACCGAACTGGTGTCCGGCGACTTCCTCGTCACCGTCAACCCCGTGGACGGCAGCGAGATCGAGCCGTGCCCGCCCGGCCGCCGGCCCGGCCGCCCCGAGCGCCGCGGCGTACGGGAGCGTGCCGCCCTCCAGCGCGCCGGGCGCGCCTCCGTGCCGCCCGGGCCCGCCGCACCCGCGCTGCCGCTGCTGGAGCGCGAAGCCGAACACGACCAACTCGTCGACCTGCTGGGCCGCGGGCGCTCCGCCCGGGTGCTCGGCGTGCCGGGGTCGGGCCGCACCGCGCTCCTCGACGCCGTCGCCGCGCGCTGCGCGACGCTCGCACCCGACGGCCTCATACGGCTCAACGGATACCGCCGCACCGCCACCGAGCTGCTGTACGAACTGCACACCGCGGTCTTCGCCGGCGACGGCCCCCACCGTCCCGACCGGGTCGAACTCGGCGCCGCCGCCCGGGAAGTGGGCGCCGTCGTCGTCGTGGACGACCTGGAGCTCGGCGGCGAGGCGCTGGACGACCTGCTGTCCGCCACGCCCGAGTGCGCGTTCCTCTTCGCCGTCACCCCCGAGGTGCCCGCGCCGTCGCCCGGCGCCGCCGTCGCCGACGTACTCCTCGCGGGGCTCGGCCGGAGCGCCTCGCTCGAACTCCTGGAGCGGGCGGCGGGACGGCCGCTGAACGAGAGCGAGCGGAACTGGGCGGGCGACCTCTGGTTCGAGTCCGAGGGCCTGCCACTGCGCTTCGTCCAGGCCGGTGCGCTGCTGCGCCAGCGGGACCAGCTGCGCCGCGCCCCGGCGGCCCTCGACGAGTTCGAGGCGTTCGGCGACGCCGGCGGGGCGACCGCGAAGAACACGGTCGACGCGGCTGCCGCCCCCGCCCTCGACGCGGCCTTCGACACCGCCGACGAGCAGGGCGCGTACGACGTCCCGCTGCCGACCCTCGGAGAGGGCGCGGCCCCGGCAGCCCTGCTCGCCTCGCGGCTGAGCGAGTCGGCGCGCGAGTGCCTGCGGTTCGCGGTCGCGCTCGGCGGCGAGGTGCCCCACCAGGCGCACCTGCCCGCGCTGGTCGGCGAGACCCACGCGGACGCCGCCCTCGGCGAGTTGATGAGCTGCGCGCTGCTCAGCCCCGTCGGCGCGCGCTACCGTCTCGCCCCCGGCGTCGTCACCCAGCTGGAGGCGGCCGGGTACGGCGACGAGGCGCAGCGGTACGCGAGCGCCGCCGCCGAGCACTACACCTGGTGGACCGGGCACCCGTCCGTCACGCCCGAGCGGGTCACCGCCGAGGCGGACGCGGTCCTCGCCTCGATCGGCCCGCTGCTGCCGGACGCCGCGGGCACCGCCCTGCGGCTGGCGCGCAGCGCGGCGCCCGCACTGCTCGCGGGACTGCGCTGGACGCTGTGGGAGAAGGCCCTGCGGGCCGGGCAGTCGGCCGCCCGCATCGCCGGAGAGGTCGCAGAAGAGGCTTATTTCCACCATGAGTTGGGCGTACTCGCGCTCTGCACCGGCAACCTGGACCGGGCGCGCGTCGAGCTGGAGGCCTCCATCGGGATGCGGGGCGTCGCCGCCGACCGCAGCGGTACGGTGGCCGGCCGGCGGGCGCTCGCCCTCGTGTCGGACCTGGAGCGGGGCGTGACGCCGTCGGCGGCCGTCGCGCCCCCGCCGCCCCCGGCGGGCGCGTACGAGACCCGTCCCGGTGCGGACGCGATCCGCCCCGGCGCGTACGAGAGCGGCCGGGACGCCCATGAGACCAGGCCCACGCCGATCGTGGCGGCGCTGCCGTCGCGGTCCGCGGAGCAGGCCGCGGAGCAGGAGCCGGTACGGCTCTCCCGGGCCCGGCGCCCGGCCGCGGGGCGGCGCCTCATCGGCGGCGCGCGGCGCAACATGGTCGCGGCGGGCGCGGGCGCCGTGCTCGCCGCCGTGATGGGCACGGTGGTGGGTCTCGGCCTCACCTCGGGCAACGGCGCCCAGGGCACCGACCACACGGCCAACGAGCGGACCGACCAGGACGGCGACGGCGGCCTGCCGGCCCAGGAGCCGGCCACCACGTCCCAGGGGTCCCCGCGGTCGCACGCCCCGGCGGGAACGGACGGCACGGCGGCGCCGAGCACCTCCGCGTCGTCGAGTGCGCCGGGGACACCCTCCTCGCCCGGCGCGGGACAGTCCTCGAACGGGAACTCCTCCTCGCCGTCCGGCGGACACGCGTCCGGCGGCGGGGGCTCGCCCTCCCACTCCGGCGGCGGCACACCGTCCTCGCCGGGCGGTACGGGCGGCTCCTCCACCGGTCCTTCCGGCCCTCCCTCGACGTCGGGCGACCCGTCGGGCGATCCGTCAGGGGACCCGTCAGGCGATCCGTCGGGCGATCCGACCTCCCCGGACGATCCGACGTCGCCCGCGTCCCCTCCGCCCAGCTCGTCGGACACCACGCCGCCGGGCGCCGGTGACTCCGGCGGCGAGTCGGTGAATTCGGCCTCGGCGACGGCGTCCGGGACGTCGAGCTGACGGTACTGACGTACGCGCACTGGCGTACTCGCGTAGCGACGTACGCGCGTACCGCGGTGGGCTGAGGGGCGGTCAGAGGCGGGGCGAGCTGTGCCGCCGGGCCGCCATGGCGGCCAGACCGGTGACCAGGACGTCGAGGCCGAACTCGAACCGCTCGTCCGGAGTGGCGTCGGCCAGGGGACCCGTAGGGGCACCGAGGCCGGCGAGGGGCTCGGGGCGTGGGACCGCACCGGCCCCGTCGGCCGCGTCGCGGGCCGCCGAGCCGCCGACGTGTTCCACGATCAGTGAAGCGCCGTGCGCCGCGGCCGTCGCCGGCAGACCGCCCGCCGTCAGTACGGCGAGCAGCCACGCGGACACCTCGGTGGCGCGCGGGCCCGGCGGGACCTGCTCGACGGGCGGCCGGGCCGCCTCGGGCCGGCGCGCGAGGGCCTCCCGGGCCGCGCGCGCGAACTCCGTGACCTGTTCCGCCCACCGCCGCGGGTCGGGCGGGGGCAGCGGCAGTCCTTCGAGCGCGGCGGCCACGACCGCCTCCCGGCTCAGCGGCGCCCGCGTGGGCCTACGGGACTGGCTCATGGCTCCGGATCGTACGCCGGGCGCCGACGGGCGGGGGAGAGGGGAGCGGGAGGGAAACGGCGCAGACGAGAAACGCGGCGTGCGGCACGCGAGGGGGCGAGCGTGGCGCGTCAGAACAGGCGCAGCTTGTCGTCCTCGATGCCGCGCAGGGCGTCGTAGTCGAGCACGACGCAGCCGATCCCGCGGTCCGTCGCCAGCACCCGCGCCTGCGGCTTGATCTCCTGCGCCGCGAACACGCCCTTCACGGGGGCGAGATGAGGATCGCGGTTCAGCAGGTCCAGGTAGCGCGTCAACTGCTCGACGCCGTCGATCTCGCCGCGCCGCTTGATCTCCACCGCGACCGTGCCGCCGTCGGAGTCCCGGCACAGGATGTCCACCGGGCCGATCGCCGTGGGGTATTCGCGGCGGATGAGGCTGTAGCCCTGGCCCAGCGTCTCGATGCGGTCCGCGAGGAGTTCCTGGAGGTGCGCCTCGACGCCGTCCTTGATCAGACCGGGGTCCACGCCCAGCTCGTGGGCCGAGTCGTGCAGGACCTCTTCCATGGTGATGATCAATTTCTCGCCCGCTTTGTTGACGACGGTCCAGGTGTCGTCCCCCTCCTTGAGGGTGCAGGGCGGTGACATCCAGTTGAGAGGCTTGTACGCACGGTCGTCGGCATGGATCGACACACTGCCGTCCGCCTTGACCAGGATGAGACGGGGCGCGGAGGGCAAGTGGGCCGTGAGCCTGCCCGCGTAGTCCACGGAGCAGCGGGCGATGACGAGACGCATGGTCCGCAACGCTACTCGACAGGCGCCACGCTACGCGATTCGCCCCACAAGCCCCGTTCGGACGTGGCCGGTTGTGCTCCCGTCTGCCTGGTGTCGCTCTGGCTGCGCGCCTAACGTGTAAGCAGGAGGTTGTCGCGCGTGCACGCTGCGTCGCCACCCCTCCCCCTTCCCTGCCCGTAGGACCCCGGTCGCGGGGTCGCGAGAGGAGAACCCCATGTCGCTCGACGTCTCACCGGCGCTCTTGGAGCAGGCCGAGCGAGGCGAGGTCGACGAAGCCGACTTCGTCGACTGCGTCCGGACCTCCCTGCCCTACGCGTGGGAGATGATCAGTTCCCTGGTGGCCCAGCTGAAGGTCGACGGCGGTTCCTTCGCCGACAACCAGACGCCGCCGCCGGACGAGCACGCCCGTGGTCAGCTGCTGCGCGCACTCGCAAGTGACGCCATACGAGGGGCGCTCCAGCGCCACTTCGGAGTGCGTCTCGCCTTCCAGAACTGCCACCGTGTGGCGGTCTTCCCGCTGGACACGGCGGCCGACGCCCCGCTGACACGCTTCACGTCGGTACGGGCCCAGCTGCTCAACCAGTCGCCCGAACTCCGGGACTGCTGACGGTCACCGGCAGCGCCGGGGCCCTGCCGCCGTTCCGCACCGCCGGGGGTGATCGGTGCGGAACGGCGCCCCGGCGCCCCGGCATGCGCCGGCGCGCGCCGTACGGGGTACGGAGCGCGGCCCGCGCGGGCACGTACCGTTGGCCCGCGCGGGGCCGCGGAGCCCCTTCGCGGCGCTGGAAACCCGCGACATTCGGCCACGCCGGGCGCGCTACGCCAGGTGCGGCAGTACCTCGGCACCCAGACGCCGTACGTTCTCCTCCGTCGAGGCCACGTCGCCCGACCCCTCCACCAGGAGGGCGAAGCGCGTGATGCCCGTACGCTCCGACGTCGCCGCGAGACGGTCCGCGGCGAGCCGCGGCGGGCCGACCGGGTGCAGCGAGCACAGCAGCGACGTGTAGTCCACCGGGTCCCGCATCGGACGCGGCCTGCCGTCCACGGTGATGTGCGCGCCGAGCCCCTGCCGCAGCCAGCCCGGCATCGCCTTCACGAGGATCTCCGCCGCCTCGGAACGGTCGTCGGCGACCTGGGCGACCCCCACCGACACATGCGCCCCCTCGGGATCGTGGCCCGCCGCCCGCGCGTGCGTGCGCCACAGGGCGACCATCGCCGCCTTCTCCTCGTCGTCCGCGTGCATGCCGAGCAGCATCGGCAGGCCCCGCTCGCCGGCGAGCCGCACGGTCTTCGGCGAGGTGCACGCCACGACGACCTCGGGGCCCGGCACGTCCAGCAGTTCGTCGGGGCGCGGGACCACGGGCACCTCGCGGAACGTGTAGCGCGGGCCGAGCGCCTCGACGCGCGGCTCCCGCAGCCACCGCAGCAGCAGATCGAGCGACTCGGGGAAGTCCCGTTCGAAGGCCGCGAGTCCGGTCCCGAACACCTCCAGGTCGACCCACGGCCCGCCCCGTCCCACGCCGAGGGAGAACCGGCCGTCGGAGACCAAGTGCAGCAGCGCGGTCTGCTCCCCGAGCGTCACCGGATGCGTGTTCGGCAACACGCTGATCGCCGTGCCCACCCGGACGCGCCGGGTCCTTCCGAGCAGCAGCCCGGCCAGCGTCACCGCCGACGGGCAGACCCCGTACGGCACGAAGTGGTGCTCGGCGAGCCACACCTCGTCGAGGCCCGCGTTCTCCACGGCCTGGGCGGTCCCCCCCGCCCCCCCCGCGCCCCCCCCCCGGCCCCGCGCCCCCCCCCCCGGCCCCCCCCCGCCCGCCCCGCGGGGGGGGGCGGCGCCCCCCCCCGCGGCGCGCCCCGCGGCCCCCCCGGCGGGGGGGGGGCCCCCCCCCCGGTGCAGCGCCTCCCCCTGGCCCTGCCCAGGGAACTGGGCTGCCAGCACGAACGCCCCCACACGTGTCGCCGTACGCGTCGCACTTCGCACACGCATCGCCTTCTGCCTCCTCGCGGCCGACGCGGCCCCCCTGTCCGGCAGTAACGCCTGACACGTGCCAAAGGCACGGCCACGGACCAAGATCTTGCGATTGTCCGGTAATTGCCCCTCCGGTGCGGTGGATTCCGGCCCCCGCCCCGCCGCCCACCAGGCCG
>NZ_JAIUKE010000131.1 GCF_020176795.1 Streptomyces sp. 8L | reverse complement strand
GCGGTACGGGGCGCGGGCGGGGCAGGGACGGTGGGCCGGCGGGCAACGGGGTGTCCGGGCGGCCGTTCAGTCCACCGGTACGTCCGGCAGTGCCTGGCGCAGGACGGTCAGCCCCGCGCCGAGCAGCCCCGCGTCGCGCCCGGTGACGGTGGTGGTGATCTCCAGACCCGCCGTGGCCATCGGCAGGCAGCGCTCGTAGAGCACACCGCGCACCGAGGCGACCAGTGGTTCCGCGGCGGCGAGCGCGCCGCCGAGGATCACGGCCTGGGGGTTGAAGAAGTTCACGACGACGCTCAGCACGGTGCCGATGTGCCGGCCTGCCGCGCGCACCAGCGTCGTCGCGTACGGGTCGCCGTCGGCGACCAGGCGCAGCAGATCGGCGGTGCCGTCGACGGCCGGACCCTGGAGCGCCAGCTCGCGCTGGAGCGCGGCGCCGCTCGCGACCGTCTCCAGGCAGCCGATGTTGCCGCAGGAGCAGGGCCGCTCCTCGGCGGCGTCGACCCGGACGTGGCTGATGTCGCCCGCCGCGCCGTTGGCCCCGCGGTAGGGACGGCCGTCGGAGATGACGCCGCAGCCGATGCCGCGGCCGACCTTGACGACCACCAGGTGCTTCAGGCCCTGCCGGGCGGTCAGGTGCTCGCCGACGGCCATCAGCGTGGCGTCGTTGTCGACGACGACCGGCATGCCGAGCCGCTGCGAGAGTACGTCCGCGAGCGGGTAGCGGTGCCAGCCCGGCATCCGCGACGGCGTCTGCACCCGGCCCTCCGCGTCCACCGGGCCGGGGAAGGCGATGCCCGCGCCCGCGACGGTGCGGCCGGGGGGGGGGGGGGGGGGGGGGCCGGCCCCCCGGGGGCCCCCCCCCCCCACCGGAATGCCGTGGAGAGGGGCCGGAACCTCCCTCATGCCTCGTGCGGGCGGAAGCGGTGCTCCGTGGGCGGCATGCCGTACGCCGTGCGGAAGGCCCGCGTGAACTCGGCGGCCCGGGGGAAACCCCAGCGGGCCGCGATCACATGGACGGGGGTCGCCGCGTGCGCGGGGTCCGCGAGGTCGCGGTGCGCGCCCTGGAGCCGTTCCCTGCGGATGTACGCGGCGACCGTCTCGCCCTCGCCCCGGAAGAGCCGGTGCAGATAGCCGCGCGAGATGTGGTGACGGTCCGCCACCAGCCCCGGCGTCAGCTCCGGGTCGTGCAGGTTCTGCCGGATGAACGCCTTGACGCGCAGCGTCAGCACCCGCGTCCGGGTCTCCGGCGGCTGCGCGGCCTCGTCCTCCGCCACGTGCGCGAGCAACGCGGCGACCAGGTCCGCCAGGACGGTGGCCAGCCGGGGCCCGTCCGAGAACCGGTAGGCGCCGGTGTCCGCGGCCAGCTGGGTGAGGAAGTGGGCGAGCAGCGCGCCCGGGCCCACCCGGCCCGACAGGTGGCGTCCGACAGCCCGGTCGACGGTGCGGGCGGGCAGCGGCAGCAGGGCCTTGGGGATCTCGATGCCCACCGAGGAGATCCGGCCCTCGCCCGTCCAGATCTCGTAGGGGCGCGACGAGTCGTTGAGATGGAAGTCGCCCGAGCCGTAGGTGTTCTCCTCCCGGCCCCAGGAGACCCCGGCGGCGCCGTCCCGCAGCAGCGAGAGGTGGTAGACCTCGGGGTCGTCCTGCCGGATCAGCTTCGGCGTCCGCAGGAACACCAGCTGCTCGAAGCGCGCGGGCCACATCGACACCGGCCCGAGGCCGATCAGCCGCTGCCAGGCGTAGAAGTCCGCGGCGCGCCCGCTCTCCAGCCGCATGGGCGCGTGGGTGGAGTTCATGCGCTCGCGCCAGGCGCCGAAACGGTCCTCGGGCGGCAGGTCCTCGCTCCGGAACACGGACTCGCGCAGTATGGCCCCCACCCCTCTCCCGGTCGCCCGGCTGCCCCTGACCCGCTGCGATTTTCGCACAGCTGATCGGTCGTTGGGCCTCTGCGACGCAGGGGCGCTCCGGGCCCGCCGTGGGCCGGTCACGGTCCGGCGGCCGTTGCCCCGGGCGGAGGGCTCCCCGCCGACACGGGCCGACGGGCGGAGGGCTCCCCGTCGGCGGGGCCCGTCAGCCGGCGGAGCCGTGTCGGCCCGCGGGGCCGGTCAGCCGGCCGGGTCGGCGGCGGACTCGGCGAAGGCGGGCGCCTGCGGATGGCCGAAGAATCCCGGCAGGCCGCCGCTGTGCAGGAAGACCGTCCGCTCGCCGGGCCGGACGTCGCCCGACGCGACCGCCGCGGCGAGACCGGCCAGCGCACGCCCCGTGTACGTGGGGTCGAGGACCATGCCCTCGGTGCGCGCCGCCAGCTTCAGCGCCGCTCGCACGGGGTCCGTGAGCGTCCCGTACCCCGCGCCCACCTGGTCCGTCCTGATCCGCAGGCGGGCCGGGTCCGCGTCGGTGAGCGCGGCCACCGCGGCGTCCGGCTCCGCCACCGCGCCCACATGCACGCCGAGCACCGCGTCCGGGCCCAGCGAGGTCACAAGACCGGCCATGGTCCCGCCCGAGCCCAGGGCCACCGCCACCGTGTCGAGGCCGGGGACCTGGCCGCGCAGCTCCTCGCCGCACCGCTCGTACCCCCGCGCCCCGAGCCGGCTCGACCCGCCGAACGGGATGAGCGCGGGCCGAGCGCCCGACGCCCGCAGCCGCGCGCACACCTCGCGCGCCGCTTCGTCGAGCCCCGCGGCGTCGACCTGCCCCGCCCACACGACGCGGGCGTTGAAGAGGCCGTCGAGCGCGAGGTTCCCGGAGTGGGACGCGCCGGGGCCGCCGGGGAAGACCAGTACGGAGCCGAGGCCCGTACGCGCCGCGGCGGCGGCGGTCAGGCGCGCGTGGTTGCTCTGTGGCGCGCCGGTCGTCACCAGCGTGTCGGCCCCGTCCGCGAGGGCGGCGCCGACCGTCCACTCCAGCTTGCGCACCTTGTTGCCGCCCCCGCCGAGGCCGGTCAGATCGTCCCGCTTGATCCACAGGTCGCCGGCCCCGAGGCCCAGCGCCGCCGCGAGCCGCGGCGCACGCTCGACAGGGGTCGGCCAGCTGCCGAACTCCACCCGGTCCGACACGCCCGTCCCCGCTCAGACCGTGGTCTGCCTGCGGGGGAGCTTCCAGTTCGGCCGGGGGAAGTGGCAGGTGTAACCCTCCGGATACCGCTCCAGGTAGTCCTGGTGCTCCGGCTCCGCCTCCCAGAAGTCGCCGACGGGCGCCACTTCCGTGACGACCTTGCCCGGCCAGAGGCCGGACGCGTCGACGTCCGCGATGGTGTCCTCGGCGACCCGCCGCTGCTCGTCGCTCGTGTAGAAGATCGCGGAGCGGTAGCTCAGGCCGATGTCGTTGCCCTGGCGGTTGAGCGTGCTCGGGTCGTGGATCTGGAAGAAGAACTCCAGCAGATCGCGGAAGGAGGTCTTCGCGGGGTCGAAGATGATCTCCAGCGCCTCGGCGTGCGTGCCGTGGTTGCGGTACGTCGCGTTCGGGGTGTCACCGCCCGAATAGCCGACGCGGGTCGAGATCACTCCGGGGAGGCGCCGGACCAGGTCCTGCATTCCCCAGAAGCAGCCTCCGGCGAGGACTGCGCGCTCGGTCGGTTGCGTCATCTCTGCTCGTCTCCCCTTGATTGGTTCCGGGTCGTCCCGGGCCCTGTCTTCAACCGTACCCACAGCCGGAATATGCCCGTCGTGGCCGGTCGGGGGCGGGGCTGCCGTGACGGGCCCGCCGTCAGGGCCGCTCGCCGAGCAGCCAGGGGCGGATCTGCTTGCGGGCGTGGTGCAGCCGCGACTTGACCGTCCCCACGGGGATGCCGGTCCGCTCCGCGATCTCCGCGTAGTCCATCTGACAGATGTCCCGGTAGACGAGCGGTGCCACCAGATGCGGACTGTCCCGTTCCAGCCGCTCCAGCGCGTCCAGCAGGTCGAGCCTGGAGCCCGCGATCACGCTGGTCGTGCGCGGGTCGGGGCCGCTGGTGTCGGTGTCCGGAAGCGGGTGTTCCGACGCCCGCCGCTTCAGCTCGCGGTACTTCTGACGCGCGCAGTTCGTAACGATCGTGTAGAGCCACGTACTGAATTTGCTACGGCCTTCGAAGCGCCGGATGTTCCTCGACACCTGGAGGAGCACGTCCTGCGCGGCCTCCTCCGCGTCCTCCCGGAAGGGCAGGAACCGGCCGCAGCGCCGCACTACGTCGGGTTGGATGTCCCGCAGCAGTGCGTCAAGGGCTTCTTCGTCGCCGGCGGCGGCACGTGCCGCCAGCTCCTCTGTGTCGTACGAGTAGGTCACGGGGCCTGCACGGATCGCTCTGTCACCCGGGCATGATAACCACATGTCCCGACCAGAGCTGATCGGCCGCTACCGCATCGAACGGCGCCTTGGCACCGGCGCCTTCGGTGTGGTGTGGCTGGCCCACGACGACCGTCTCGAAGCCCCCGTCGCCGTCAAGGTGATGGCCGACAACTGGGCGTACCGGATGGATGTGCGCGAGCGCTTCCTCGAGGAGGCCCGCCTGTTGCGCAAGGGAACGTCCGCCGGGGTGGTACAGGTCTTCGACGTCGGGGAGCTTCCGGACGAACGCCCTTATTTCGTCATGGAGTACGCGGACCGCGGCACGCTGGAGGACCGCATGGCCGCGGGCGTGCCGACGATCGCCGAGTCCCTCGCACTGACCGCGCGCGCCGCCAGGGGCGCCGCCGACCTGCACGAGGCCGGCATCGTGCACCGCGACATCAAACCGTCCAACGTCCTTCTGGCGAGCGGCTCCGAGGGGCAGGAGCGGGTGCTGCTCGCCGACCTCGGCCTCGCCAAGAACCTCGCGCAGGCGTCGGGCCTCACCGTCGTCGCCGGCTCCGCCGGTTACATGGCGCCCGAGCAGGCCGAGCCGTTCGACGGCATCGACGCCCGCGCGGACGTCTACAGCCTGGGCGCCGTGCTGTACCACCTCGTCACCGGCTCCGTGCCGGGGCCGCCGGGCAAGGTGCTGCCGCCCGCGAAGGTGCGCCCCGACGTGCCGAAGGACGTACAGCGTGCCGTGCTGCGGGCCATGGAGAGGGACCGGGAGCGGCGCTGGCCCACGGCCGGCGCGTTCGCGGACGAGCTGGAACGGCTGGCCGGCCGGGCGGCCGGCGAGCGGGGCAGGCCCGCTCGCCGGTCCCGCTCCCGCACGGTCCTGGCCGGTGTGGCCGCCCTGGCCGTGGTGGCGGGCGGCGGGACCGCGGCGACCGCGCTCCTGCGCCACGGCACCCCGCCGGCCACCGAGCGTGTCACCGACACCACCGGCCGTGTCAGCGTCGCCGTGCCGAGGTCCTGGGGCCGCCAGATCGTCGACTCCGGCTGGTCGCCCGCCGGCCTCGGCCTGAGCGGCGGCCACCAGCCGGGGCTCACCGTCGCCCAGGACGTGGCGGAGTGGCCGGATCTGGGCAGCGAGGTGAGCGGGGTCTTCGTCGGGGCGTACGGCGGGAGCGCCAAGGACCTCGCGGCGAAGGCCGCGGCCGTCAAACACCGCTCGTGTTCGTACCGGGGCAGCCGCTCGTTCTCCGACGCGGCGTGGCGCGGCACCGTCCGCACCTGGACGTCCTGCGGCGGGTCCGGCCGGGACCTGGACGAGGTGGCGCTCGCCCCGGCGGCCGGCCGGCCGCCGGAGGTCTATGTGCAGGTGCGCTACAAGGCCGGCGACTCCGGCACGGCGACCACGGACCGCATCCTGCGCAGCCTGAGGGTGACGGCGTAGCGGCGCGCCGACGGCCAGGACGTCCGACGGCCGGATCGGTCTGTGTGGAATGCGCGCGATGCCCGGGGTGTGCACCATGGACGGGACGCACGAACGGACGGGAGTGCATGCCATGGCGGAGAACCTGAGGCGGCGGCGCACGGCGGGGATACGGGGCGCGGGCCCCTCCAAGGCCCGCCTGGGCATGAGCGCGGTGGCGCTGATGGCGGCATCGGGAGCCGTCCTCGCGGGCTGCGGGAGCGCGGCTCCCTCGTCGTCGCGCGAGGTGAGCGGTACGGTCCGCCCCGCGGCGGACGGCGCGAGCCCGTCGGCGTCGGCGGGCGGTGCGAGCCCCTCGGCGTCCGGGGGCGGTACGGCGTCCCCGGGCGGTGCGGCGTCCCCGGGCGGTGCGACGCCGTCGGCGCTCGCCTCCGGCGACGGCACCTCGGCGGCCACGCGGCAGCCCGCGTCGTCGCGGGCGCCCTCGGGCGGGCACACGACGAGGCAGCCCGCGTCGTCGCGGGCGCCCTCGGGCGGGCACACGACGAGGCCGGGCGGCCATGCGGCGGGCGGCCGCTGCCACACCTCGGACCTCAAGGCGTCCGTGGGCCCGAACGACCCGGGCGCCGGGCAGGAGAACTTCGCGCTGGTGCTCAGGAACACCTCCGGCCACACGTGCACGGTCACCGGTTTCCCGGGCTTCGCCTTCGTCGACCGCTCCGGCAAGCCGGTCGCCCCCGATCCGCTACGGCAGGGCGGAAGGAAGCAGGTCGTGCGGCTGGCTCCCGGGCACAGCGCCTGGGCCGCGCTCGGCTTCCCCAACCCGGAGATCGTGGGCGGCGCCACCGTCACCCCGGCGGCCGTGAAGATCACGCCGCCCGACGAGAAGGCGTTCCTGAGGGTGGCGTGGTCGGGCGGACCGGTGAGCAAGCACCCGCCGGCCACCGCCGCCTCACACGTCGGCCCCTTCCAGCCGGGCACGGGGCCCGGCACGCCCCGCTGACCCGCCCGCGCAGGCCCGGGCCGCTCCTGGAAGCCCGGGCCGCTCGGACCGTCCCGCGTGAGGACCACCACCGAGTGACCCGCCGGGCAGCCCCGGGGGGGGCGGGGAGAACTCCCGGGGCCCCCGTCCTCATCCGACGCGCCGCAGGGCGTCCGGCGTCAGGTCGGCGAGAGACGGGTAGCCGTCCACGGCCATGATCAGATCGGCCTCGGCGAGCAGTGTCCGCAGGACGTGCACCACGCCGTCCGTACCGCCGAGCGCCAGCCCGTACGCGTACGGCCTGCCGATCCCGACGGCGGTCGCGCCGAGGGCGAGGGCCTTCACCGCGTCGGCGCCGCTGCGCACCCCGGAGTCGAACAGGACCGGCAGTCCGTCCGCCGCCTCGACCACCTCGGGCAGCGCGTCCAGGGCGGCCAGCCCGCCGTTCGCCTGCCGTCCGCCGTGGTTGGAGCAGTACACACCGTCCACCCCGCCGTCGCGGGCCCGCGCCACGTCCTCGGGGTGGCACAGGCCCTTGACGATCAGCGGCAGGCGGGTGAGCGACCGCAGCCACGGCAGGTCGTCCCAGGTCAGCGGGGCGCCGAAGACCTGGGTCCAGCGCAGGACGGCGGACCCGGGGTCCTCCTCGGGCGCCCGGTCGAGACCCGCCCTGAACACCGGGTCACCGAAGTAGTTCGCGAGGCAGTGCCCGCGCAGCTGCGGGAAGTTGCCCGTGCGCAGATCGCGCGGTCGCCAACCGGTCACCCAGGTGTCGAGCGTGACGACGATCCCCTTGAACCCGGCCTTCTCGGCGCGCTCCACCAGATGTGCCGCGAGGTCGCGGTCGGTGGGCGTGTAGAGCTGGAACAGGCCCGGCGTGTCCCCGAACTCGGCGGCCACGTCCTCCAGTGGATCGGCGGAGAGGGTCGAGGCGACCATCGGCACCCCCGTACGGGCGGCGGCCCGTGCCGTCGCCAGGTCGCCGTGGCCGTCCTGGGCGCATATCCCGATCACCCCGATCGGCGCCATGAACAGCGGCGACGCGAGGCGCATCCCGAACAGCTCGACCGTCAGGTCCCGCTCCTTGGCACCGACGAACATCCGCGGCACGAGCCCCCACCGGGTGAACGCGTCGACGTTCGCGCGCTGCGTGTGCTCGTCGCCCGCGCCGCCCGCGACGTACGACCACACGGAGGCGGGCAGTGCGGCCCGCGCCCGCTCCTCCAACTCCCCGTGCTCCATGGGGTAGTCGGGCAGCACACCGCCGAGTGCCCGCAGATAGATCTCGTCCTGGAAGGAGCCGAACGCCTGTGTCATGTACCGTCCTTCGCGCCGCTGCCTGTCGTGTGTTCCGTGCGCGGGTGCCGCCCGCCCGGACGATCAGCATGCTGCTGCGGCGTCGCGCTTGAGGCAAGGGGCAGGGCCGCCGGCGCCCGCGGCCCTGCCCCCGCGGCCGGCGCCGCGCCCTCCGCGGCATCGCCCGGGACGAGGGCGGGCCCCGCACAGGGCCGCCCCCGGGGCGCCGATGCGCCCGGTGCCGGTCAGGGGCGTGACGTGGGCGTCTGCTCCCGGGTCAGGCCCGGGTCGGTGACGGCGACGTCACCGGTGATCGACTCGATCTTCGCCATCAGATCGGCGTCGAGCCGCACGCCCGCCGCCTTCACGTTCTCGGTGACCTGTTCCGGGCGGGACGCTCCGACGATGGCGGAGGACACGTTCGGGTTCTGGAGCACCCAGGCGACGGCGAGCTGCGCGAGCGAGAGACCCGCCTCGTCGGCGAGCGGGCGCAGCCGCTGGACCCGCTCCAGCACCTCGTCCCGCATGAAGCGCTTGATCGTGTTGGCGCCGCCCTTCTCGTCGGTCGCCCGCGAGCCGGTCGGTGCCTGTTTGCCCGGCTCGTACTTGCCGGTCAGGACGCCCTGCGCGATCGGCGACCAGACGATCTGGCCTATGCCGAGCTCCTCACAGGTCGGCACGACCTCGCTCTCGATGACGCGCCAGAGGATCGAGTACTGCGGCTGGCTGGAGACCAGTGGGATGTGGAGCTCGGCGGCGAGGGCGTGCGCGCGGCGGATCTGGTCGGCGGTCCACTCCGAGACGCCGATGTAGTGCGCCTTGCCGGAGTGGACCACGTCGGCGAAGGCCGCCATGGTCTCCTCCAGGGGCGTGAAGGCGTCGTAGCGGTGGGCCTGGTACAGGTCCACGTAGTCCGTCTGGAGGCGGCGCAGGGAGTTGTTGATGGACTCCATGATGTGTTTGCGCGACAGTCCCCGGTCGTTCTGCCCGGGCCCGGTGGGCGCGAAGAGCTTGGTGAAGATCTCCAGGCCCTCGCGGCGCTCGTCCTTGAGCGCGCGCCCGAGCACGGACTCGGCGCGGGTGCCCGCGTAGACGTCCGCGGTGTCGAAGGTGGTGATACCGGAGTCCAGGGCGGTGCGGACGCAGGCCAGCGCCGCGTCCTCCTCGACCTGGGAGCCGTGGGTGAGCCAGTTGCCGTAGGAGATTTCGCTGATGCGCAGGCCGCTGCGTCCGAGATGACGGTATTCCATGATGATCACCCTAGATCCGCCCCGCAGGCCGCAGAAGGCATGGGCGGGGGTTCCGCTGCCGGCCGCTGCCGGTTTGCGCACCGTGCGGCCCCTGAAGAAAAGGCGCCGTGACGTGCCGCGACGGGTGTGCGGGCCGCCGGTTCCCGGGAGACGGGTCCGCCGGCTGCGGGGGCCGGGATCGCGCGTTCCGGAGAGATGGGCGCGACCCCTTCCCATCTCGCAAGGTCACTTGTAAGGTTTCGGCAACTGAAATCAAGATTGCAGAGGCTCCGGGTTCGCCCACCGCCTCGCAGTCACCGAGTTCCGGGAGGGACCATGCTGGCCGAACGCATCGCCACGTGCTCCTCCGGCTTGTCGCGCACAGACCGGCTGATCGCGGACCACCTCCTCGAATGCATCGAGGACGTGCCCTTCCTGCGGGCGGCCGAGATCGCCGACCAACTCGGGGTGAGCGCGGCGAGCGTGACCCGCTTCGCCCAGCGCCTCGGGTTCGACGGCTATCCACACCTCCAGGACGCCGTACGGGGCGACCTGCGCGCCGTGCTCGCGCCCCCCTCCGCGCCCACCGGCGGCGAGGGAAGATACGCCCGCATCTGGGAACGCGAGACACGCAACCTCGAACAGCTCAGAGAGCTGCCCGACGACGTCCTCGACACCGCCTCCCGGATGATCGCGGGGGCGCGCCACGTGTGGCTGCTCGGGGGCCGCGCCTCCGAGTCGTCCGCCGCGGCGCTCGCCTTCTCGCTCGCCCGGGTGCGGGACGGGGTGCGCCGGGTGACCTCGGCCGTACTCCACGACTACCAGCCCCTGCTCGATGTGGGTCCCGGCGACCTGCTCATCGCCTTCACGTTCCGCCGCTACACGCGCAGTACCGCCGAGATCGGCCGGATGTTCGCGGCCAGAGGCGTGCCCGTCCTGCTGATCACGGACGACGGGAGCCCCTCCCTCGCCAAGGACGCCCAGCTGGTGCTGCGCGTCTCGGGCAAGGCGTCGGGCGGTCTGCCGTCGACCACCGCGGCGGTCAGCCTCGGGCTCGCGCTCACCCTCGGTGTCGCCGGGCACCTCGGGTCGGAGCGACTTGAGGCGGGCGAGCGGATCAGCCGCGAGATGGACATCTTCGAGGGGTAGGCCGCCCGGACGGGCCGCGCACACCCCGCGCGCGGCGGGCAGTGTGTCTGAACGGCGGTGCGGCCCCGTCCGTCCGCGCACGGGCACCGTACCGGCGCCGCTACGGCGGTCTCGACCGTGTTCGCGGTGGTGCGCGTGGTGTGCGCGTCCCCGTGCGGTGTGACCACCGGAGTACGCCGCACACGCCGGCCGTTCAGCCACCCGACAGCCCGTCCGTACCGGCCCCCATCCCTTCGACTCTTCAACTCCCCACCCGTACGTACGAAAAGCACCGCACGACACCCCTACGCACAAGAGCACCGCACGACACCTCTACGCACGAGAGCACCGCACGACCGAAGCGTGCCACCGCACCGGCGGCCCCGGGCACACCACACCCCGCACACACCGCACCACCCGGTGGGGGCCACCGGCGTACCCCGGTTCCGGTGCCACGGGACAGCGGAGCCACCGCGGTGGAGTGACAGCACAACGACACCGGAACGAAACGGAGTCCACGATGGCAGACGAACCCTCCCGCACCGGCGGCGAAGGACCGCACGGGACCGAGGCCCCCTGGCAGTGGGACGAACCCACCTGGCGCGGCCACGTCGAGCGCGTGCGCGCGGGCCGGTCCCTGGTACCGGATGCCTGGCCCGGGGGCGCGCGCGTCGCGGTGGCGCTCTCCTTCGACTCCGACCACGAGACACCGGCCCTGCGGGACGGTGAGGTCCGGCCGGGCAAGCTCGCCCAGGGCGAGTACGGCTCCCGCGTCGCCGCGCCCAAGATCCTGCGGCTGCTGGAGCGGCACAACGCGCCCGCCACCTTCTTCATGCCGGCCGTCTCCGCGCTGCTCCACCCGGAGGAGGCCAGGTCCTACGTGGCATGGGGCCACGAGATCGGCATCCACGGCTGGATACACGAGCGCAACATGCAACTGCCGCCCGACGCCGAGCGCGAACTCCAGCTGCGCAGCGCCGACACCCTCGAACAGGTCACCGGCGCACGCCCTGTGGGCATCCGCACACCGTCCTGGGACTTCTCCGACCACACTCTGCGCATCATCCGTGACATGGGGCTCCTGTACGACTCGTCGCTGATGGCCGACGACGATCCGTACGAACTCGTCGAGAACGGCGAACCCACCGGTGTGGTGGAGATTCCCGTGGAGTGGATACGCGACGACGCCCCCTACTTCATGATGGACCGCTACGCGGGCCTGCGCCCGTACACACCGCCGCGCTCCGTACTCGGCATCTGGCGCGACGAGTTCGACCAGGCCTACCGGGAGGGCGGGGTCTTCCAGCTCACCATGCACCCCCACTTCATCGGCCACCGCTCCCGCCTGGTCGTCCTGGCCGAACTGCTCGACCACATCGCCGCGCACCCCGGCGTCTGGTTCACCACCCACGCGGACCTCGCCCGCCACGTGGCCGAGCGGGCCCATCCGGCCGTCGCCTCCCACACCACCACACCGTCCCCGCGCGCACCCGCATCCGAAGGCCCGCGCACACCCGCTCACGGAGGATAGAGACGATGACGCACGCCGCCGCGTCCCCGGGCACACCACCGCCCGCGGGCTCCGTATCGTCCGGCCACCCGGCCCCGCCCGGCCCCACGGACCACGCAGAAGCCGCACGCCGCCGCCGAGCCATCTGGGCCGGCGCCGTCGGAAACACCGTCGAATGGGTCGACTGGGCCGTCTACTCGACCTTCTCGTCGATCTTCGCCGGTACGTTCTTCCCCTCGCACGCCCCCGAGGCGGCCCTCCTGTCGACCCTGGCCGTCTTCGCCGTCGGGTTCCTGATGCGGCCCATCGGCGGCGCGGTCCTCGGTGCCTACGGTGACCGGCACGGACGCAAGAAGGCCATGACACTGACCATCTCGATGATGGCCGGCGCGGCCCTCGTCATCGCGGTGTGCCCCGGCTACTCCACCATCGGGGTGGGCGCGCCCGTCGTGCTGGTCCTCGCCCGGCTCGTCCAGGGCTTCTCCGCGGGCGGCGAGTTCGGTACGTCGTCGGCCTTCCTCATCGAGTCGGCCACCCCGGGCCGCCGCGCCCTCGCGGGTTCCTGGCAGCAGGTGTCGGTCGGCGCGGGCACCCTCATCGCGTCCCTCATGGGCACCGTCCTCACCAGCAGCCTCGACGAGCACGCGCTCGACACCTGGGGATGGCGCATCGCCTTCGGCGTGGCGGGTCTGCTCGGCCTGATCGGGCTCTGGCTTCGGGTGTCCGTCCAGGAGACCGAGTCCTTCCGGCGGATGGAACACACCGGCGGGCCCCGCGCCAACCCCCTGCGCTCCATGCTCGTGGACCATCCGCGCGCCGCGCTGCGGGTGGTCGGTGTGACCGTCGCGGGCACCCTGATCTACTACATCTGGGTCAGCTACATGCCGTCGTACGTCCACGTCACGACGGGCATGCCGCTGAACCGGGCGCTGCTCGCGAACAGCATCTCGCTCGTCGTGTTCATCGTGCTGCTGCCGTTCGGCGGCATGCTGTCCGACCGGATCGGCCGCAAGCCCACCATGATCGCGTTCGCGGCCGGGTTCCTCGTACTGGCCTGGCCGCTGTTCCACGTCCTCGACAACAACTTCTGGACCCTGCTCGCCGTCGAACTCGTCGGCATCATCCTGCTCCTGGGCTACTCCGCCAACTGCGCGGTGATCATGGCCGAGCAGTTCCCGCCCGAGGTCCGCACCACCGGCATCGCCCTGCCGTACGCACTCGCCGTGGCCGTGTTCGGCGGCACCGCCCCCTACATCACCACCTGGATGAGTTCCAACGGCCACCGCGACCTGGTGTGGCTCTACCTCGCGGCGGCCGCCCTCGTCGGGGTGATCGTCTATGCCGTCATGCCCGAGACGAAGAACAAGGAGATCGCATGACCCCCCGCACCGCGCCATCCGGCCCGCCGTCCGCTTCCGGCCGGCACGTCCTCGTCACCGGGGCGGCCGGCGGCATCGGAGCCGCCGTGTGCGCCGCGTTCGCCCAGGACGGCTGCACCGTCACCGCGAGCGACCTGCCCTCCGCCGCCCTCACGGACCTGGCGGACCGGCTCGCGGGCGACGGCACCACGGCACACGCGCTGCCCGCCGACCTGGCCGACCCCGACGCGGCGGCCACGCTCGTCGAGCGCGCCACCGGCCTCGCGGGCCCGCCGGACGTCCTCGTCAACGCCGCCGGCATCTATCCGGCCACGCCCCTGACCGAGATGACGGCGGAGATCTGGGACCGCGTCCTGGACATCAACGTCCGCGCCGCCATGCTCACCAGCGCCGCCCTCGCCCGCGTCCTGACCGCGGCCGGAGCCCCCGGCAGCATCGTCAACATCACCTCGGGCGCCGCACTGCGGGCCCGCTTCGGCGCCGCACACTACAGCGCGTCGAAGGCCGCCCTGGAGATGCTCACGCGTGCGTGCGCCGTCGAGTTCGGCCCGCACGGAATCCGGGTGAACGCCGTCTCGCCCGGGTTCGTCACCGTGGACAGTGCGGTCAACCCCGTGACCGAGGCCTATGCGGCCGCCGTCTCCGTCAACCCCCTCGGCCGCCCCGGCGACCCCGACGACATCGCACGCGCCGTGCGGTGGGTCGCGGGCCCCGAGGCGTCCTGGATGACCGGGTCCGTCGTACGCCTCGACGGCGGCGCGTCCGCCGGCACCACCACACTCCCGCGCCACTGGCCCGAACTCTCCGGGACCCAGGCCGGAACAGCCGCGGGGGAGGCCACCCGATGACGTCTCCCGAAGAACACAACGGCACCGGTGACTACACCGTCGTGGGCGGTGGCGCCATCGGCGGCACCCTGGCCTTCCACCTCGCCGACGCCGGCCACACCGTCCGCGTCGTCGACACCGACCCCGCCCACGTGGCCGCCCTGCGCGAGCACGGACTGACCCTCAGGAGCCCGCACGGCGAGCGCACGGTGGCCGTCGGCGCGACGACGCCCGAGGAGGTGGACCACGTCCCGCGCCACGTACTGCTGTGCGTCAAGGCCCAGGCGACCGAGGCCGCGGCCGGCTGGCTCGCACCGCGGCTGGCCGCCGACGGATACGTCGTGTCCCTCCAGAACGGCCTCAACGAACAGCTCATCGCGCGGCACGTGGGCGCCGAGCGGACCATCGGCGCCTTCGTCAACCTGTTCGCCGACGTCGTGGCACCCGGTGTCATACAGGACGGCGGGGCCGGCGCGCTCGTCGTCGGCGAACTCGACGGCGCCCCCGGCGACCGCGTCCTGGCACTCGTCCGCGACCTCGGCGCCTGGGGCCCGGCCCGCGCCACGGACAACGTCGAGGGATACCTCTGGTCCAAGCTGGCCTTCGGCGCGATGCTCACGGCCACGGCGCTGGTCGACGCGCCGATGGCAGGGCTCATCGACGCCCACAGGCCGCTCATGTACGCACTGGCCGCCGAGGTCGAGGGGGTCGCGACGGCGTCCGGCCTGACCCTCGAACCCTTCGACGCCTTCGACCCGGCCGCCTATCTCCCCAGCACGCGGGCCGCCTACCGGGAGGCCGCCACCGACACGCTCGTCGGCTGGCTCGCCGGGCAGGCCAAGGACCGCAGCGGCATCTGGCGCGACATCGCGGTGCGCCACCGCCCGGTGGAGGTCCACCACCACTACCGGCCCGTACAGGAGCAGGCGGCCCGCCTCGGCACCCCCGTGCCTGTGCTCGACCACCTGCTCACCCTGCTCGCCGAGGTCGAGTCGGGCCGGCGCCCCATGCGTCCCGAGAACCTCACCGACCTCGCCCAAACCGCCGTATCCGGAAGTGACCGTTGAACACCGCACGCCCCACCACCGACCCCGCACAGCCCGCGGCCACCCCGCAGGAGATCGCCGCCTGGGTCGCAGGACACCGCGCCGACATGCTCGGCGAGCTGTCCCGCTACGTCGACACCGAGACCCCGAGCGACGACAAGCCCAGCCTGGACGCGGCCCTGCCCGCCCTCGAACAGTGGCTTGAGCAGGTGCTCGGCACGCCCAGCGCCCGCCACCGCGCCGACGGCGGCCCCTACGGAGACACCCTCGTCCTCGACTGGCCCGGCACCGGCACCGGCGCGTCCCCCGGCGAGCACACCCCACCCGTGCTGCTGCTGTGCCACTACGACACCGTGTGGAGCAGCGGAACCGTCGCGCAGCGGCCCTTCGCCGTCGACGGGGACCGCGCCACAGGCCCCGGAGTCTTCGACATGAAGGCCGGGCTCGTACAGGCCCTGTGGGCGATCCGGGCGCTCGACGCGCTCGGCCTGCCCCGGCCGCCGCTGCGCCTCGTGCTCAACGGCGACGAGGAACTCGGCAGCCCCGGCTCCCGCCCGGTCATCGAGGCCGCCGCCGCGGGCGTACCGGCGGCCCTCGTCTTCGAGGCGTCGGCGGACGGTGCCATCAAGACCGCCCGCAAGGGCGTCGGACTCTTCCGGGTGACGGCGACCGGCGTCGAGGCGCACGCGGGACTCGACCCGGCGAAGGGCGTCAGCGCCGTCGACGAGATCGCCCGCGCCGTGCTCGCCCTGCACGCGCTCACCGACACCGCCGCGGGAACCACCGTCAACGTGGGCATCATCAGCGGGGGCACCCGGGTCAATGTGGCAGCCGGCCGGGCCGTCGCGGACCTGGACATACGTGTCGCCGACGGCGCGGAGGCCGACCGGATCGACCGCGCCCTCGCCGCGCTCGGGCCGTACGACCCCCGCGCGACACTGGAGACCACCGGCGGCTGGAACAGGCCCGTCATGGCGCGGACCCCCGGCAACGCCCTGCTCTTCGGGCTCGCCCGCGACCGCGCCGCGCAGCTGGGCGTCACCCTGCGCGAGTGCGCCGTCGGCGGCGCGAGCGACGGCAACTTCGTCGCCGCGCTCGGTGTGCCCGTGCTGGACGGGCTCGGTGCCGTCGGCGCGGGCGCCCACGCCCGTGACGAGTACATCAGCCTCGACGGCATGACGGAGCGCACGGCGCTGGCGGCGGCGGTCCTGTCCGCCCTGGCCGACCCCGCCGTGGCGGCGGGGCTGCGCGAGGAGGCGGCGAGGGGCCGCCCCGAGGCCGCCGGCTGAGCCACGGGCGGCCGTCCGGGCGGTAGGCATCTCCCACGGGGAACGTGCCTCCGGCGCACGAGTCCCCACGGACGCCTACCGCCCCGGATGCGTACCGCCCGGGACGGGAGCAGACTCTGACAATGGAGCCGACAGACCCGGACCCCCAGGGGCCCGCGGACGCCGGCGGGGAAGCGGCGGCGGACGCCTACCCGCCGATCAGCGAACACGGCCTCATCGGAGACCTGCGCACGGCCGCCCTGGTCACGACCGGCGGACGCGTCGACTGGTTCTGCACCCCCCGGTTCGACTCGCCGAGCGTCTTCGGCTCCCTCCTGGACGCCCGGCGCGGCGGCCACTGGGAGATCACCGCCGTCTCGCCCGGGGCCGTCAGACGGCGCCAGTTCTACTTCCCCGACACCAACATCCTCATCACCCGGATGCACACCGAGACCGGCATCGTCGAGATCCACGACTTCATGCCCGTCGTCCGCGCTCAGGACCCGGACCACGTACAGCGCCTGACCCGGCGGGTGGTCAATGTGCGCGGCTCGGTGGACATCGCCATGCGCGTCGCCCCGCGCTTCGACTACGGGCGCGAGAGCCACCGCGTCGAGCGCTACGAGGAGGGCGTGCGCTTCAACAGCCGCTCCCTCTCACTGGCCCTGCGCTCCACGGTGGCGCTGGACGTGGACGGTGCCGACGTCACCGCGGGGTTCGCCCTGGAGAAGGGCGGGACGGCGCTGTTCGTCATGGAACCCGGCCCGCCGCCGGGGGACCGGCAGGAGCCGGTGCACTGCCCCGATCCCACGGCCGTGGACGAACTCTTCGAGCAGACCGTGGCGTTCTGGCGCGGCTGGCTGCGGCAGTCGACGTACACCGGCCGCTGGCGGGAGATGGTGCACCGCTCCGCCCTCACCCTCAAGCTCCTCACCCACGAGCCGACCGGCGCGCTCGTCGCCGCCCCGACGCTCGGCCTGCCCGAACGCGTCGGCGGGCCCCGCAACTGGGACTACCGGTACGTGTGGATCAGGGACGCCGCCTTCTCCCTCTACGCACTCCTGCGCCTGGGCTTCACCCAGGAGGCCGGGGCGTTCGTCGGCTGGCTCACGCGCATGCTGCGCCGCGCCTGCGACACCACCGAGGGCGGACCGCTGCGCGTCATGTACTCCATCGACGGCCACCCCGAGCCGCCCGAGGAGGTACTCGGCCACTGGGAGGGCTATCTCGGCTCGGCGCCGGTCCGCGTCGGCAACGCCGCCGCCGACCAGGTGCAGCTGGACATCTACGGCGAACTCATCGACTCCGTCTACCTGTTCAACAAGTACGGTGCCGGTATCCCGCACGAGGCCTGGACCGATCTGTGCACCATCCTCGACTGGCTCCTGGACCACTGGGACGCGCCCGACGAGGGCATCTGGGAGACCAGGGCGGGCCGCAGGAACCACACCTACTCCCGGCTGATGTGCTGGGTCGCGGTGGAACGCATGATCAGGATGGCCAGGCAGCGCGGCCTGCCCGGCGACCTGACCCACTGGACCTCGGTACGCGACACCATCTACCACCAGATCATGGACCGCGGCTGGCACGAGGGCGCCCGCACCTTCACCCAGGGCATCGCCGGGGACGCGCCCCTGCCCGAGGCGCCGGTCCTCGACGCGTCGCTCCTGCTGATGCCGATGGTGAAGTTCATCGCGCCCACCGACCCCCGCTTCCTCGGCCTGATCGAGGCCGTCAGAGAACGCCTCGTGGTGGACAGCCTGGTCTTCCGCTACGACCCCGAGCAGGCGCCCGACGGGCTCGCCGGCACCGAAGGGACCTTCTCCATCTGCTCGTTCTGGTGGGTGGAGGCGCTGACGCGGTCGGGGCAGCTGGAGGAGGCGCGGCTGGCGCTGGAGAAGATGTTCACGTACTCCAGCCATGTCGGCCTGTACGCCGAGCAGATCGGCCTCAGCGGGGAGCATCTGGGCAACTTCCCGCAGGCGTTCACCCACCTCGCGCTGATCAGCTCCGCGATCAACCTGGACCGGTCCCTCGACCGCGGACACCACGGCGGTGCGTGAGCGGGCCGCGCGAGTGTGCGGACGTGAGCGGGCCGCGCGAGCCCGACCTCCCGGGCGACGCCGGGCGGTTCAGCCGCGCGGCACCCAGCTGTAGCGGTGCTCGGGGCGGCCCGTGTCGCCGTAACGCAGGGTCAGGGCGACGCGGCCCGCCCGTTCGAGGACTTTGAGATAGCGCTGTGCCGTCGAGCGGCTGATCCCCGCACGCCGCGCGACCTCGTGGGCCGACAGCGGCGCCTGCGCCCCGGTCAGCACCCGCCGCACCAGGTCGGCGGTGGGCGCGGAGTGCCCCTTGGGCAGCGCCCCGGCCGGCTCCTCGGGGGGCCGCAGCGCGCCGAAGATCCGGTCCACCTGCTCCTGGCCCGCCTCGCCGCCGCGCCCGCCCACGGCGTTCAGCGTCCGGCTGAGCGCCGCGTACCCCTCCAGCTTGGCCCGCAGTCCGGCGAAGCTGAACGGCTTCACCAGGTACTGGAGCGCACCGTGCCGCATCGCCGCGCTCACCGTCGCCACGTCCCGCGCGGCCGTGACCATGATGACGTCGGCGTGGTGGCCCGCCTGCCGCATCCGGCGGATCAGCGCGAGCCCCGGCTCGTCGGGCAGGTAGTGGTCGAGCAGCACCAGATCGATCCGGTGCAGCTCCAGGGTCATCAGCGCCTGCGCCGCGGTGTGCGCGCGGGCCGCGACCCTGAAGCCAGGCACCCGGGCCACATATGCGGCGTTGATCTCCGCCACCCGGAAGTCGTCGTCCACGACGAGCACTTCGATCACCGCGCTCCCCCCGTCCCGGCCTCCGCGCCGTCTGCCGCCGCGCCCCGCCCGTACGCCGCCGTACCGCCCGTCCGCGGTCCCGCACTCTCCCGGGTGTCCGGTACGAGCGCCTCGGGCAGCACCACGGTGAACACGGCGCCGCCACCCGCCCGCGCGGTCACCCGCGCCATCCCGCCGTAGCGCCCCGCGAGCCGCCGCACCAGGGCGAGGCCGATCCCGCGGCCCCGGTGCGCGGGGGAGCGCTTCGTCGTCCAGCCCTCGGCGAAGATCCGCTCCCGCATCGCGGGCGGCACGCCCGGCCCGTCGTCGCTGACCCGCACCACCGCCGTACTGCCCTCCGCACGCAGCTCCACCTCGACCGTCCGCGCCGCGTCCAGCGCGTTGTCGATCAGGTTGCCCAGAACCGTCACCAGATCACGCGGATCGACCACCCGCTCCCGCAACTCGGTGACCGGGGCGATCCGCAGCACGGCGCCGCGCTCCGCCGCGATCGCGGACTTGCCGACCAGCAGGGCCGCCAGCAGCGGATCGCCCACCCGTTCCGCGACCTGCTCCGCCGACGCCCGGTGCGCCTGCGACACCTCGGCCACGAACTGCGCCGCGTCCTCGTACAGTCCGAGCTCCAGCAGTCCGAGCAGGGTGTGCAGCCGGTTGGCGTGCTCGTGGTCCTGCGCCCGCAGCGCGTCCAGCAGGCCGTGCGTGCTGTCCAGTTCCCTGCCCAGCAGCTCCAGTTCGGTGCGGTCGCGCAGCGTCGCGACGGCGCCGCCGTCCCGTACGGGCATCCGGTTGGCGACCAGTACCCGGTCGCCGCAGACCGTCAGCAGGTCCGCGCCGCCGACCCGGCCCGTCAGTACATCGGCGGTGCGGCCCGGCGGCAGCACCTCGTCCAGGCACCGGCCCGCCGCGCCGGGGCCGAGCCCCAGCAGGCGCTGCGCCTCGTCGTTGACGAGCCGTACCCTGCCCCGCCCGTCCAGCGCCACCACGCCCTCCCTGATGCCGTGCAGCATGGCCTCGCGCTCGTCGAGCAGCGCCGAGATGTCCGCGAACGCCAGCCCGTGGGTACGCCGTTGGAGGCGGCGCGAGACCGCGTAGGCGGCCAGCGCCCCCGCCGCCAGCGCGGCGCCCGCGTACAGCAACAGTCCTCGCACCGCGCTCAGCAGCTCGCCGCGCACACTGCCGTACGCCATCCCCACCGACACCGCTCCGACGATGCGGCCCCGGGCGTCCCGCAGCGGCACCTTGCCCCGTGCGGAGAGGCCGAGCGTGCCCCGCTCGATGTCCATGACGTCGCGCCCGGCGAGCGCGCGGCTCGGGTCGGTGGAGACGTGCCCGCCGATCCGCGCCGTGTCCGTGTGCGACCAGCGCACCCCGTTGCGGTCCATCACCACGATGTACAGCGCACCGGTGTGCTGCCTGATCCGGTCGGCCTCCGCCTGCACCGGACCCCGCGGGCTCGGCCGGGTGGCGGCCAGCTCGCGGGGGAGCGCGGGCTCGGCCGCCGTGGTCTGGGCGATGGCCAGCGCCTGCCGCATCGACGCCTCGTCCAGCTGGGCGCTCAGCGGCGCCAGGAACAACCCCGTGACCAGCATGAGCACCCCCGTGGTGGTGGCCAGCTGCACCAGCAGCACCTGCGCGAACACCCGGCGGGGCCAGCGGATGCGCATGCGATCCCTCCGTCCGTCCTGCCGGCGCCGCTGCCGTCGCGGCCAGGGGCACACCGTCCGCGTGGCCGCACGGTAGACCGTCGCCGGGGCCGCTGCACAGCCCCGGCCGGGTATTTCCCGGGCGGGCGGTGAGCACAACGAGCAGAAGGCCGGGTTGTGCGCAGAACGCCGGTTGTGGGATCAAGGCTCCCGGCGCGGGCCCGCCTCTCCTAGCGTTCCCGCCATGAAGAGCCGGACGAGCCCCGCCATCGAACTGCGCGGGGCCAGCAAGGTGTTCAGTACGCCGTCGGGCGCGGCGCACACCGCCGTACGAGATCTGGACCTGACCGTGGGACGCGGCGAGTTCGTCGCCGTGGTGGGCCCGACGGGCTGCGGGAAGTCGACCACGCTGACCCTCGTCAGCGGTCTTGAGGAACCCACGGAGGGCGAGATCCTGCTCGGCGGCGAACCGGTCAGGGGCATCGCGGGCCACGTCGGTTTCGTCTTCCAGCAGGATGCCCTCTTCCCGTGGCGCACCGCCCTGTCCAACGTGATGGCCGGGCCCCGCTTCAGGGGCGTGGCGAAGGCCGAGGCGCGGGAGCGGGCCAGGCAGTGGCTGGACCGGGTCGGCCTCGGCGCGTTCGAGGACCGCTACCCCCACCAGCTGTCCGGCGGCCAGCGCAAGCGGGTGGCGCTCGCGGCGACCTTCGTGGGAGACCCCGGGATACTGCTGATGGACGAGCCGTTCTCGGCGCTCGACGTGCAGACCCGCGCGCTGATGTCGGACGAGCTCCTGGAGCTGTGGTCGGGCACCGGAGCCTGTGTCGTGTTCGTCACCCACGACCTGGAGGAGGCGATCGCCCTCGCCGACAAGGTCGTCGTGATGACGGCGGGCCCCGCCACCGTCAAGGAGGTCTTCGAGATCGGCCTTCCGCGCCCACGCAGGGTCGAACAGGTCCGGTTGGAGAGGGAGTTCACCGACATCTACCGGGAGATCTGGTCCTCGCTCGGCGAAGAGGTCCGCATCACCCGGGCGAGGGGAGCGGGACATGCGGCCTGACACCACGGACCCCGGCCCCGTCCTCGGCCGGCACCCCGCGCCGCAGGCCGGCAGCCGGACGCGCGCCAGGGCGCGCGCCGGACGCCGCCGCTCCTTCCTCGTCCAGGGCGTCCGGGTCCTGGTGCTCGTCGGGGTCGTCGGCCTGTGGGAGTGGTTCGCCCGCGCCGGGATCATCGACCCGTTCAACTTCTCGATGCCGTCGAAGATCTGGTCGCAGATCTGGACCTGGACCACCGAGGGCACCGCGCAGGGCTCGCTGGCGCAGCAGGTCTGGTACACGCTCTACGAGGCGCTGCTGGGCTGGCTCGCCGGTGTGTTCGGCGGTGTGGTGCTGGGCATCGCGCTCGGCCGCGTCCGCTTCCTCGCCGACGTCCTCGGCCCGTACATCAAGGTCCTGAACGCGCTGCCGCGGATCGTGCTCGCGCCGATCTTCCTGATCTGGTTCGGTCTCGGCCCGGCCTCGAAGGTCGCCTCCGCGGTCGTACTGGTCTTCTTCCCGGTGTTCTTCAACGCCTTCCAGGGCGCGCGCGAGGTGGACCGGCGGCTCGTGGACGGCGCCCGGGTCCTCGGCGCGAGCAACCGGCAGGTCACCTACCAGGTCGTCGTCCCGTCCGCGACGTCATGGATCTTCACGAGCCTGCACGTCAGCTTCGGGTTCGCGCTGATCGGCGCGATCGTCGGCGAGTACATCGGCGCGACGAAGGGGCTCGGGCTGCTGGTGTCCGCCTCGCAGGGCAGCTTCAACGCGGCAGGCGTGTACGCGGCGATGGTGATCCTGGCCGTCGTCGCCCTGCTGGCCGAGGGGCTGCTGACCTTCCTGGAGCGACGCCTGTTCCGCTGGAAGCCCACCGTCACCGGAGACGGGCGCTGAGTCCGGCCGCCTCCGGAGACGGTACGGGCACGGGCGCCCGGGGACCGGCACCGAGCCCGCGACCAGGCACGGAAGCGTTTCGACCCGGGCCGGCACCGAGCCCGCGACCAGGCACGAAAGAGCTTCGACCGGAGCCGGCACTGTGTGCGCGCGGCGGGCCGCGACACTTCCGCCACACCCGCACACCGCCGTCGCACACCTCCCGCCGCGCCCTCACAGGCCCCCCATCCGAGGGCCGCACACTTCAGACTTCGCACTTCACAAGGACGTGACCCCCCCATGCGCAGTTCCCTGCTCCCCACCGGACGTGGGGCCAGGGCCGCCGTAGCCGTCACCGGCGTACTGGCCCTGACCGCCCTCTCCGCCTGCGCCGACCACTCGTCCGGCTCGGACGCCGCCGGCACAGGCGGCAAGGTCAAGATCATGGTGGGCGGCCTCGACAAGGTCATCTACCTGCCCGCGATGCTCACGCAGCGGCTCGGCTACTTCAAGGACGAAGGCGTCGACGTCCAGTTGCTGACCGAGTCGGCCGGTGTGCAGGCGGAGACGGCACTCGTGTCCGGCGACGTCCAGGGCACCGTCGGGTTCTACGACCACACGCTCGACCTCCAGGCCAAGGGCAAGCAGGTGGAGTCGGTCGTGCAGTTCGCACAGGCGCCCGGCGAGGTGGAGGTCGTCTCGAAGCAGGCCGCGGCCGGGCTGAAGGGCCCCGCGGATTTCAAGGGCAAGAAGCTGGGGGTCACCGGCCTCGGCTCGTCCACCGACTTCCTGACCAAGTACCTGGCCGTGCACGGCGGGGTGCGGACGAGCGAGTTCACCCCCGTCGCGGTCGGCGCGGGGCAGACGTTCGTCTCCGCCCTCCAGCAGGGCTCCATCCAGGGCGGGATGACCACAGAACCGACCGTCTCCACCCTGCTGGACAAGAAGGCCGCGTCGGTCCTGGTGGACATGCGCACCCCCGACGGTTCGCGCTCCGCGCTCGGCGGCCTCTACCCGTCCTCCAGCCTCTACATGAACACCGCCTGGGTGAACGGCCACAAGGACACGGTGCACAGGCTGGCCCGCGCCTTCGTGCGGACCCTGCGCTGGATGTCCACGCACACCCCGGAGGAGATCGCGGCGAAGATGCCGGCCGACTACCAGCAGGGCGGGGGCCCGAAGCTGTACGCACAGGCCATCAAGAACAGCCTGCCGATGTTCACCACGGACGGCGTGATGCCGCCCGAGGGACCCATGACCGTCAAGCACGTCCTCACCACCTTCGACCCGAACCTCCAGAACGTCGACGTGGACATCCAGAAGACGTACACCACGGAGTTCGTGAAGGACCCCGTCGCGTCGTCGAGTTGAGCACGATCCTCCGGGAGGGGGCCGCGCGGGTGCCCCGGTGGGGGGGGGCGCGCGGGGCCCCGGGCCGCCCCCCCCGCCCCCCCCCCGCCCCCCCCCCCGCCCCGCGCGCGGGGGCGGGGGGCCCCCGCGGGGCGGGGGGGCCCGCCCCGGGGGCGGGGGGGCCCCCCCCCCCCCCCGGGGGGGGGGCGGGGGGGGGGCGCGGGGGGGGGGGGCCCCCCCCCGGGCACCGTGCCCTCCGCCGTCGCCACCTCGCTGCCGCCCAGCTGTCCCGTCGGCTGTGACCTTGGACACCCGGGGGCGCGGGGGACCCGCCGTCGACACACGGCTTTCGCCGCTGGGCCGGTAGGTGAGCACGCACCTCCGGGACGTGAGGACGCACTGCTGGCGCCGTCGATGCCGTGCGGACCGTGCCGCGACCGCCGCGTAAGGGCGTCGGCCCGCGGGATCAAGGCCCTGCCAGGGGGTGGCATTCGGTGCCGTGCGCGAGGCATATCGTGGGCACTGCGTATCGCCACCACAGCCGTGGAGCCTGGCTTTCCGTCCGCCATCGGGAGTGACAGCATGTCGGAGCCCCTCAGCGCCGAAGACGCCGGGCCCGCGCGTCGAAACCACGCCGCGCCCCTGTTCGTACCGGTCCGGCCCGGTGGCGAAGGCTGCCGCGTCCGTCTCTTCCGCACCCCCCTCGGCGGCCGTACGGCGGTCGCGTTCACCTCGGTACGCCTGCTCGCGGCCACGCTCGGCGCCGGCCAGTCCTGGGTCCGGCTCGCCGAGCCCGCGCTGCGCGCCCTCGCGGAGCCCCTGGGCGCCACCGCCCTCACCGTCGACCCGCAGCTCGTCGCTCGGCGCCCGGCGCCCGTCGACGCCGGGGACCCCGCCCTCCCCGCGGCGCCGCCCGCCGGGGCCCGCGCCACGGCGCCCGTACGGCGGCCCGCGCCGGCCGCCGGTCCGCTCGGCGCGCCGGAGCGCCGCTCAGCCGGGAGAATCCTGCTGGTGGGACCCGGCCGTTCCGTGTGACACGCCCGAGGTGCCGGTGTGAGCGTGGCTCCGCAGGGCACACGGGACTGTTGGGCACAGCGAGCACAGCACCCGTGCGAGCGGAAAGGACGTGGACCACATGCGAGTCGCTTTTCTCATGGCTCCGGAGGGAGTGGAGCGGGTCGAGCTGACCGAGCCCTGGCAGGCCGTCGGCGACGCGGGCGGCGAACGCCACCTGATCTCCACCGAGCCGGGCCGCATCCAGGCGTTCGACCACCTCGACAAGGCCGACACGTTCCCCGTCGACCTGACCGCGGCCGAGGCGTCCGTCGGTGACTACGACGGCCTCGTGCTTCCCGGCGGCGTCGCCAACCCCGACGCGCTGCGCATGGACAAGTCGGCCCTCGCGCTCGTGGACGGCTTCTTCGAGGCGGGCAAGCCGGTGGCCGCGATCTGCCACGCGCCCTGGACGCTCGTGGAGACCGACCGGGTGCGCGGCCGGACGCTCACCTCCTGGCCGAGCCTGCGGACCGACATCACCAACGCGGGCGGCACCTGGGTGGACGAGCAGGTCAAGGTCTGCACGGCCGCGCCGAGCCCGCTCGTCACGAGCCGCAACCCGGGCGACCTGAAGGCGTTCTGCGAGGCGTTCATCACGCAGTTCGGCGGCTGACGCCCGCCGGCGCATCCCGCCGCGAGCCCCCGGGCCCGCGAGGCCCCGGCCCCCGGTGCGCCGCGTACTCCACGCGGGTACCGGGCAGGCGGGGCTGCGCCGACCCTCCCGGGGCCCGTGCCGGGCGTGCGCGGACCGTCACCCGTGCACGGCCAGGGTGAACGAGTGGCCCGCCGGGTCGGAGTAGATCCGGGTGTCCCGAGGCCCGCCGTTGTCCCTGGTGTCCAGCGGCCTGGCGCCCAGGGCGATCAGCTCGCGCTCCGCCTCGTCGATCCGGGCCCGGTCCACCAGGACGCGCAGATGGGCCTGTTGCGAGGTCTCGGGGCGCGGCCAGCTCGGCGGGGCGTAGCCGTGGTCCCTGCGGATCGCCAGGTGGACCCCGTCGTCACCGGTGACCTCGATGAAGTCCGGGTCGTCGCCGATCCGTGTGGTGGCTCCGAGAAACGCGGCGTAGAAGTCGGCCAGTTCCGCGGGCTCCGCGGCGTCCAGTACGAGCACGGTGGTCTTCTTGACGGTCATGGTGCCCGTCTACCCCCGGCCGGGCCCGGGACACGGTTGCGCGGGCCGTGCCCGGGTACTCGCCCCGGGCCGGGAGCGCACCCGGCACCGCGTCCGGAAGGAGACAGCGATGACCAGCACGGAGCCCACCGCGCACCCCGGGGCGGAGGTGGCGGTGGAACTCACCGGGTCCGCACCGGCCGACGCCCACGCCGTCTTCGGCGTACTGCACACGGCGTACGCCTCGGACCGCGACCGCGGGGACGCGCCGCGAACGCCGGACGGGTCCGGCGCCAGGCCGGCCGTGTGGTCGGCGACGTTCGACACGGCGGACGTGCGCGACGAACCGCGCCCGGTCGGGCTGACCGCGCCGGTCACCGCGGACCTCCAGGGCAGCTACCAGGCCGTCGACGGCCTGCGAAGGACCCTCGCGTCGGCGTTCGAGGTCAAGGTCCTGGGCACGTCGTCCGGTGACCAGGAGGAGGTAGTGCAGTTGCGGCTGGCGAGCCGCTGAACGTCCCGCCGCGCCATGGCCCCGTGCGAAGTCGCGCGCGGGGCCGCGGCGCGAGGGCGCCCGGACGGCGGTCACCGAGGGTGCCCGGATGATCGTGTTGCGCATTCGGCCCAGCGGGGTGAGGCTGAGAGTGACCCAGAAGTGGCTGTTGCTCACGTTTCGTGCTCGGGGGTCGTTGGTTCAAACGATGTGAAGCACGTGGGCCTCTCTGTGAGGAGCCTCAAACATGACAGTTCCACTCGACCGTCACTACGAGCTGGAATTGCACGCCTCCGAGGAGCGCGTCCCGCAGGTCCGGCGCATCGTCGCCGCCCACCTCCGGCACTGGAAACTCGATCTGCACGTCCGGGCCGTCTGCGCGGGTATCGAAGAACTGCTGACGAATGTCCACCGCCATGTCGGGGACGACCACCGGTGCGTCCTCCAACTCCGCTGGACCCGCCGCTATCTGACGGCCTCCGTGGAGGACGGCGAGGAACGCATGCCCCGCCCGCTCGCCGCCGGCGGAGGGCTCGCCCGGATCGCGGCGCTCAGCGACAGCTGGGGCACGTGTGCCACCTCGGACGGCAAGGTCGTGTGGTTCACCCGCAGTGTCGAGGCGCCGCTGTCCGTCCCGCGCCGCCCGTCCGTTCCGCCCACCCCGGTCGGCGCGGCCCTGCTCGCCCCGCCCGCCGCCGAACCGGTGTCCGCCGCGGTCGCCGGCACAGCGGCGCCCGAAGACGCCAAAGACGCCGAGGACGCCACCGCGGACACCGCGCCCCACCCCCGGGTCCCGACGCCGGCCTGACGCGGCGCACCGTGCGGCGAGGGCCCCGCACCCCTGGGCGGAGACCGCCGGGGGGTACGGGGCACCGGGGCTTCCGGCCGCACCGCAGCTTCCAGTTGAACGCCGGCTTCCGATTGCGGAGCATCCCTGCGCGATGACGTTACGGGCACCGGGGCGTAAGCACGCGCTCGTACGTACGGGACCGCTCGTAACGTGTCCGCCGTACGACACCGCCCGTACCGCGTCCGCGCAGGGCGAACGCGGCGTCAGAGGGTGTCTTCCGCGTCGCCCACCTGGTGGACGGCGGCCTCTTCCGCCGAGGCCGCCGCGCCGTCGACGCCCACGTCCTCCGCGATCATGTCCTTCTCGGCGTCCCTGTGCGCGCCCTCGTCCGGGGCCACCAGGCGGCCGGAGCGTAGATCGCCGACCTCGTCGTCGCGTGCCTCGCCGTCCCCGCCGTCCAGGTCGCCGACGCCGTCGCCGTCCGGCACCGGCGTGTCCGGAACCTCCTCGGACAGCCGCTCGTCCAGCGTCTCGCCCTCCTGCTGCTCCTCGGCGGTCGTGTCCGCGCCCTCCACGCCGAGCGGGCGCTCGGGCGGGGAGAAACCCTCGTCGTACGGGTCGGCACCGCGGTCGCTCAGGGTGTCCTCGGGGTCGAGGATTCCCTCGTCCTCGGTCACCTCCGCGTCCGCGTCCGGCTGGTAGACGTCGTCCGCCATGGGGTCACTGTTCTCCCCGATCACGTGGATCACCTCGTCGAGTCGGATTGCGTCCAGCCCGGCTACCCGGCGCGGCGCGCCGTATCCGTACCTGTACGACGGCCGCCCGCCGGCGGGCCGCGGCGGCTCCCGCGGTGCCGACGGCTGTCCTGGGTCGTGTCGGGACACCTCAGGCCGTGTCGGGACACTTCCTAGGGACAACGCTGCCACCAAACCGGGCGCTGTCAAACCGCAGGTGGGGCGGTCCCCGTGTTTGCCGACGCCGCCCATGGGCACGCGGTGGTTCCGGTCGCGTAACGCGCCGCCGGCGGGTGGCGTGCGAACGCGGAACCGGGGCGCGGGAACCGAGCGCGAGGAAGGGCGCACGGGAAACCCAAGCGCCAAGAACTGCCAAGAAGGCAGAAACCGAAAGCAAGCACCGAAAGCAAGCACCGGAAGCAACGACCGGAGCCGAGCGTGAGCCGACAGCGCATCGTCATCGTGGGGGCCGGATTCGCCGGGTACGAGACGGCGCGGACCCTCACCCAGCGGATGGGGGACCGGGCGGAGATCGTCCTGCTCAACCCGACCGACTACTTCCTCTACCTGCCCCTGCTGCCGCAGGTGGCCGCGGGCATCCTGGAGCCCCGCCGAGTATCGGTGTCGCTGCCCGGCACCCTGCCCCGGGTACGGCTCGTGCTCGGGACGGCGGACGGCGTCGACCTGGACGCGCGCCGTGTCGCCTACACCGGCCCGGAGGGCGACACAGGGACACTCTCGTACGACCGGCTCGTCCTGACCGTCGGCAGCGTCAACAAGCTGCTGCCGATTCCGGGCGTCGCCGAGTACGCGCACGGCTTCCGCGGGCTGGCCGAGGCCCTGTACCTGCGGGACCACGTGACCCGGCAGATCGAGCTCGCCGCGGCGACCGACGACCGCCGCGAGTGCGCGGCCCGCTCCACCTTCGTCGTGGTGGGCGCCGGCTACACCGGCACCGAAGTGGCGGCCCAGGGAAAGATGTTCACGGACGCCCTGGTACGCAGGCAGCGCGTGTGGCGGCAGGGCGCCAAGCCGCGCTGGCTCCTGCTCGACATCGCGCCACGGGTCCTGCCGGAGCTCGGAGCGCATCTGTCGGGGACCGCGGACCGGGTGCTGCGGCGGCGCGGCGTCGAGGTGCGCACCGGCACGTCCGTCACGGAGGCGACCCCGGACGGGATCACCCTCGACGACGGCGCGCACGTCCCCACCCACACCCTCGTGTGGTGTGTGGGCGTACGCCCCGACCCGCTGGTCTCCGCACTCGGCCTGCCCGTCGAGCGGGGCCGGCTCGTGGTCGACGCCGGGCTGAACGTGCCGGGCCACCCCGAGGTGTTCGCCTGCGGCGACGCGGCGGCGGTGCCCGACCTGACCCGACCGGGTCAGTACACACCGATGACCGCCCAGCACGCGTCCCGTCAGGGCAAGACCGCGGGCCACAACGTCGCCGCCTCCCTCGGAGACGGCACCCGCCGGGCGTACCGGCACAACGACCTCGGATTCGTCGTGGACCTCGGCGGTGCCCAGGCCGCGGCCGATCCGCTCGGCGTACCGCTGGCGGGGCCTCTCGCGGGCGCCGTCGCGCGCGGCTACCACCTGGCCGCGATGCCGGGGAACCGGGTACGCGTCGCGGCGGACTGGCTGCTCGACGCGGCACTGCCGCGCCAGGCCGTCCAGCTCGGCCTGGTCCGCTCGGGCGCCGTCCCGCTGGAGTCGGCGTCCCGGGCGCCCGGCGCGCGGGCGGGGGCGGGCAGGACATGAGGCCGTGCGACGTCAGGGGGCCGCCGGCCGCGCGGCCCACGGCGAACCGAGGCGCACGGCGGCCGCCGCGGCACGCGCCGCCGCCCGGCGTGCCGGCCCCCGCCCCGTATCGCGC
>NZ_JAIUKE010000130.1 GCF_020176795.1 Streptomyces sp. 8L | reverse complement strand
GGCGGCGTGTGTTGAAGGCGCGGGCGGTTCCTGCTGGGCGCCGGCGCCCGCAGGGAGGGGGGAGGCGGCGAGGGTGGTGGTTGTGGTGCAGTACCGCGGGCGGGCCGGCCGGTAGGTGCGGCCCTGGGTGCGTCCCCAGCGCGGCCCGCACAGCATCACGGCCACGCTGGCGAGCGCGGCGGCGGGATTGCGGCCGTCGATGTGGACGTAGCGCAGCGTGAAGGCCGCGCCGAACGGGATGACGATCAGGACCAGGGCGTCGAGGAAGCCGTGCCCGCCCCACACGGGGCGGGTGGTGACCAGCACGACGGCCGAGACCACGATCGCGGCGAGCTGCGTGATGGTGTACGGGCCGAAGGGCAGCCGGATCGGCTTGCCGAAGCCGGTTTTGACGAGCCCGACCATGACGGGGCTGCGCCGTGCGCGGGTGTAGCAGCGGCCGATCAGCTCGTCCGGATCGGTCTCCGGGGCCGCGGTCACTGGTCGGCTCCGCTGAAGTGGCTTCCGCCGTGTTCGTAGTGGGTGATCGTCTGGGACGTCATATTGCCCATGAGGGTGATGCTCAGCGACAGGCCGACCACGATGCCCGCCAGGATGGTCGTCATGATCGTGGGCCCGGGAGCCCGTGTCTTGAAGGCCACGACCAGCACGAAGAAGACCGCGGCGAGCGGAATGAGGACGACGAGGATGAGGGACTTGGTGTCGGTGCCGAGGCCGGTGCCGACCTGAATCCAGTCGGTGGCCAGAGTCATGGAGGGGGTCACAGCAGGGTCCTTCCGGTGAGGGAGAGGCCGACTACGACGCCGAGCACCGCGCAGGTGACGGCGGTCGACCTGAGGAAGCGGAACCTGACGGCCACGACCGCCAGGAGCAACAGCACGGCGAGGGGGGTCAGGCCGTGGGCCAGGGACGTGAGCGCGGCGGGGAGGGGAAGGTGGATCTGGAGCACGCCGTCGACGGCGGAGAGGTGACTGCTCACTGCGCACCCCCTCCGGCCGGCGAGACAGGGGGCGCGGTGGCGGGGGCGCCGTCCAGCGCGGCGACCTCCCACCGGCCCGCGCGGGCGGCGAGCGTCAGCGCGTACGTCAGCGGCCGTTGGACGTGGTCGGCGCCAGAGGCGGTGATGGTGACCAGGAGGCGCGTACGTGCGCCGTTCGCGGCAGTGGCGGTCGCCTCAGGGTCCGCGACTGCCGTGCCGCCTTCGACTGCGATCTGCTCGACGGCGACGGTCGTGTACGGCGCGGGCCGGATCGGCTTGACCGCGGTACCGGGCGCCAGGATGCGGCTGATGTCGCCCTGCCCGGTCAGGTAGGCACTCAGGAACTCGCTGACGGTTTCGGTCCGCGGGTCCGACGGCGACGCCGGCTCCATCGGCCCGTACACCAGGGAAGGCGCCTCGATGCGCGGCGGCGCGGTCACTTCTGCGGGCAGGCTCAGCGCCACATACCCGGTCGCTCCCCCGCCGGCCGGCCCGGTCGCCACGGGTACCTGGAAGTACCGCAGGGCCCCGTCGTCCGAGGTGGACTTCTCGGGCTCGGTGACCCGGGCCGCGACGGTGACCGACCAGACGGTGTCCGCGGTCTGCCGCAGCCGCACGACGGTCGTCTGCTGTGCCTGGTGCGCGCCGGCGGTGCCTTGCAAGTCGAGGTCGGCGGCGGCCGGGTAGTAGGGGGTGAGCGTGGACTGGGAGTTCTCTCCGGCGCTGACGTACGCGTCGACGAAGAGGGTCGCGAACCCGGCGGCCCCCTGGCCGCCCGTCGGCGCGGGTGCCGAAGCCGTGGCCTCGGGCCGGACGGCCGGGGTCCTGGTGGAGGACACGAGGGCCACCACGGCGAGGATGGGGCCCAGCACGATCACTGCCCAACCCGCCCATCGCAGGATGCCGGTGGTGTGCGCGCGGCCGCCGACCGACCAGCCGCCGAGCTCTTCCACGACCGGCTCTCCGGTGTACGTGTCGTCCTGATCCTGGTCGTCCTGGTGGGCCTGGTGGTCGCCGCGCTGTGTGTGACTGAGCTTCATGCCGCACCGTCCGTACGCAGGTCGTGCCCGCACAGCTCGGCGACGCGTGCACGCAGCTCGTCGTCCGGTCGCGCCCGCAGGGCCTCCAGCGAGGCGAGCACGGAAGCTGCTTCATCGGCGAGCCACGCCCGCAGCCGCTCGTGGGTCTCCACGTCGAAGGGCTGATACACGAGGGCGGCGCCGAGCCGCACGAGGAGCCGCTGCGCGACGGTGACGCGCGCTTCGTCGGAGCTCAACCGACCGGTAGACGACGTGGCCACTGCTACTCCCCCGCTCACGCCGCGACCGTGGACTTGAGGCGGGCGACGGCCCGGCTGCGCCGCCGCTGCCACGCAGCCGGCGTACTGCCCTGCGCCTGGGCCGCCTGACGATCCGGGACGGGGACAGAGCGGTAGTGCCAGGCGATGGCCTGCCCGTCGGCGGGCGACAGCGCACCGCTCTCCACTGCCTCCAGCACGAGCTCCAGCAGTTCCAGACGCGCCGTGGTCGCGTCCGCGGCCGCGCCGGCTTCGAGGCTGGCACCGACGGCGGCCGTCCAGACCGCGTCGGCGTGGGCGTGGGCCTCAGGGCCTGGCCGGGGGTCGGGGACGTCCTGGGCACGCGCCAGGTCCTCGCCCTGCGCTTCCCGCTCCGCGCTCAGGTCGCGGCAGACCCGACCGAGCGCGTCGAGCGCGAGGTTCGCGGCAGGCCTTCCCGGGCGGCCGTGGATGCGGCCGGACCGGGCGACTTCGTACAGGGCGACGAGGGTCATGTGGCCGATGTCGTCGAGCGCGCGGCCTCCGAAGGGCCGAGCCTGGCTCCGGGTGATGCGCACGGCGGCCGGGATCATCGCCTGGACGACGATCCTCGCGGCGAGCACAGCGGACCGGTCACGGCCGGCCGCGCGCTTCAGCAGTGCGCGCAGGACGGCATCGGTCAGTTCGTCGCGCATGCTGCCGCCCGGCGGGCGCAGCGCGGCCAGCAGCTCCCGGGGCCCGAGGTCGTCGATCCAGGAATCGGTCACGGCGGCGACTCCGTCGGCGAGGTGATCGGTCACCAGCCAATCGGTCACGGCCGCGCGGACGTCGGCGTCGGCGCACAGGGCAGTCCAGTCCGCGTCCATGCGCAGGAAGATCCCTCCGGCCTTCGCCGCGGGGGAAGCAGGTGAATCGATGTCGAGCACGGCACAGCTCCTCTCGGAAGACGTGCCGTAACTCTCCTCACCGCGGGTTGCCCGACAGCTTGCCCGCACCACGAAAAGCGCAGATCACAGGCTTGCCCTTGGGACCGGTGACCGATGACCGCTCCCTGGGCAAGCCCAGTGACCGATGGGCATGCCCCGCGAAGACGCCCCCGAGGGCACCGGGCAAGCCTGCCGGAGGGGCGGGCAAGCCTGCCGCGAGAGACGCTGCGGCCTACGGGCGAGCTGGGCGGGTTGGGTGACCGATGGCGTTGGATCGGTCATGACCGATGACCGGTGACCGGCTGCCGGTCACGCCTCGGGCCCTACTCTCAACCGATCACCGGCACCGGGCCGACAGCGTGACCGGTCCCCTCGGGTGACCGCTCCAGCGACCGGTCATCGGTCACGGCCGGCTGCTGACCGAGCGCAGGTGTCCGCGCCCGGAGGACGCCTGCTGCTCATCCCGGTGAGCCTTCGCCTCCCGCACGGCCCGCTGCCCCGTACTGGGAGAAACCCCCAGGCGCCGTGCAACCTCCGCTCCCGACAACCTCCGGCCCGCGGCTTCCGCGTCGGACAGCCACTCGATGACCTGAGAGAGCCGCGCCCCGGACTCGTCCTCGTCCTGCTCCTCCTGGTGCTGGGGGAGCAACGCCGCGCTCGTCCCTGCGGCCGTGTCAGCCCAGCCCGCCTCCCCGGCACCGGACGGGGAAGAAGCCGCAGCGGCCGCCGTCCGCGACGCCGGGCCGGCGGTGGGCGCTTCCTGCCGCGCGTGGACCGGCTCCGCCGCCGGGCTCGCCACCGCGCCCGTGAGGTCGCCGGTGGTGCGCGGGGATGCGTCGCTCCTGCGGGCCCCGCCGAAGAAGGGATGCTCGTCGTCACCCGCCAACGAGACACTGCGGGACTCAGCCGGCTCCGCATCGATGCCGTGCTCGACGACGGAGGCGTGGCGCAGCTCCTGGAGCAGCGGCCTCAGGTCCTGTTCCGGCAGCGGCCCGCCCGTCGACTCATCCCGGATGCCGTAGCGGTCCAGGAGGTGCAACGCGAACTGCCGCGCGTTGGGGGTCTCGCCGTAAGAGGCCAGGTAGGTGGTGAACGCCTCGGCGTAGACCTCCGGGGTGTGCAGCTGCTCCCCCGCCGGCTCCTGCGGTTCAGGGGCCACGCCGGGCTCGGCACCCGTCGGCGGGGTGTCGAACTCGTCGAGGACACCTCGCGCCTCAGCCTGCGGCCGGGCAGGAGAGGGCATCTCGACGCGCGGGCTCTCGACGCTGCTCACTCCTTCGCGGGCGTGCCCAGGGGCCAGAGCCTGGTCGGCCGCTCCCCCGCTCTGGTGCTGGTGCGCGGCCATCTCCAGCTGCGTGGACAGGCTGCTCGCGCCGACCGCCGTGGGCGGGCCGCCGGGAGCCGGGGTGAACGCGGGCGTCGTCTCGATGCCCGCCGCCGCGAGGCCGTCCGACGCCGTGTCCGCCAGCGGCACACCGTACTTGGCGAGCCGCAGCGGCATCAGCGACTCCACCGGGGCCTTGCGCCGCCAGCCGCGGCCGAAGCGCGCCTGAAGCCTCGACTGGTAGATCAGACGGTCCTGTTCGAGCTTGATGACCTGTTCGTAGCTGCGCAGCTCCCACAGCTTCATCCGCCGCCACAGCAGGAACGTCGGCACGGGCGACAGCAGCCAGCGCGTCAGCCGCACGCCCTCCATGTGCTTGTCGGCGGTGATGTCCGCGATCCGGCCGACCGCGTGCCGCGCCGCCTCGACCGTGACGATGAACAGCAGCGGGATGACGGCGTGCATGCCGACCCCCAGCGGATCGGGCCAGGCGGCCGCGCCGTTGAAGGCGATCGTCGCCGCCGTGAGGACCCAGGCCGCCTGCCGCAGCAGCGGAAAGGGGATGCGAATCCAGGTGAGCAGGAGGTCCAGGGCGAGCAGAACGCAGATGCCGGCGTCGATGCCGATGGGGAAGACGAGCGCGAACTCGCCGAAGCCCTTGCTCTCGGCGAGCGCGCGCACCGCGGCGTACGAACCCGCGAAACCGATCCCGGCGATGATCACCGCGCCGGTGATGACGACGCCGACCAGTATCCGATGCGTCCGACCGAGCCTCATCGAGGACTCCCCCGCCTCCACAACCACGTAACCCTCTCCCGCCTCAGCTCCCTTAGCGGCCCCCACACTTTCACGGCTCATCCCGCAGAGACATGGAGATGCCGGTGGACGAGCGCATGATGGTTAAGACAACGACGTACGGCGGCGACTGTCCCTCCACGTGTGGTGAGGCAGCCGCCGCCGTTTCCAGTGGAAACGCTCAGACTGCCAAGTCGACGAACCCGAGGTGTGTCATCACCTTCCGGTAGTCCACAGCGGGCACCGAGTTGGGCAGAAGGATAGGCAAGGGCACCTCGTCCTCATAGATCTTCTTGGCGTCGGCCGAGTAGCGGATGTAAGGCAACAGCACGGAGCTGTACATCGCCTCTGCTGCGGCCGTGGCACGACGGGCTGCCGCCTCGTTGTAGGTCCGTGTCGGCGTGCCGGTGAGGAGCAAGTGGTTGAGCGTCGGCCTGCCGGGAACGGAGCGGCGGCCGCGGTTCTTGTCCCGAATGCGCTCCAGCTCGTCCGTGAGACGCTTGACCAGCTTGACGTCCTTGGGGTCGGCCTTGACCGACGGGATGACGGAGTCGTCTTCGTCCAGCATGCGCAGCACGGAGTAGGGCATCTTGCCGTAGCTCGCGGGGAAGTCCAGGTAAAAGACAGTGTCGTCGCCCTCGTAGGAGCGCAGGATCTCGGCAAACCAATCGTTACGGTCTGCGTCGTCCGCGATGGCGAGGTCTGCGCTGGCCATGGCTGGGCTGCTGGGAACGATGCGCAGGTTCGGGATGGGCGCGAAGTCCTCTTCGGGGTCGTCTCCGTCGCCGATGCGGTAGCGGGCGGGCAGCGCGACCTCGTCCAGGGTGGCCTTGCCGTAGAGCAGGTCGATCGCGGTCTTCTTGCCCTTGAGCGCGTCTTCGTCGTAGCCGAGGACGGTGGTGGACGACATGTTGCTGTCCAAGTCGAAGACAGTGCCGTCATATCCGCGCAGGGCAGCGGTGACGGCCATGGACGTGGCGCTGGTGGACTTGGTGGAACCGCCGCATTCGATGATGTACGCCCAGATGAGGGGCCAGTTTCGCCGCTTGGGCCGGAAGCGGGGGTCGACGGTGACGCTGGTGGTCTTCATCGAGTCTCTCCTGCGGCGACCAGGGGGAGCTCAGCCTTCTCCCACTCGGTCTGTGGTTCGTAGCCCGCGTGCTCTTGGAGGATGCGGACGTGGTTGCGCTCTCGGCTGCCCCAGGACTGCCGGCGGGCGGCGGTGCGGAGTTCGGCAGCAGCCAGAGCAGCGGCAAAGGCGGCGAGGCGCTGCGTCGTCACATCCTCCGAATCCTGTATGGCGGCGAAGTAGGCAGCGGCGTCTGGGGCGTCCAGGCCGTGGTGGCCGATCTCCTTCAGCCAGGCGAAGGCGCGCTGCTGCGCGGCGGATTGCTGCGGGGGTGCGAGCACCGCGGCGGTCAGCACGGACAGGATAAGGTCGCTGTTCCCCGGGTCAGCCACATCAGTGGACCTCAACAGGGCGCGACAGGAGACTTCTCGGGCAGCGGCGGCCACGCGGCGATCAGCTTCCTCCTTCTCGCGCCCCGATGGCTGCTTGGCCCCCTTCGGCTTGCGTGGGGTCGGCGGAGTGGGAGGCGCACCGTTTTCAGTGGAAACGGTCTCGGCCTCGTCTGCCGCCGGTTCTGCACCACCGTTTCCAGTGGAAACGGTGCTCACGGTTTCCGGGGCCTCATCCTGCCGCTGGCGGGCGAGGATCTGAGCCTGCGCCTCAGCCGGGTGGGCGCCACCGCGCACGAGGCCGAGGTAGTCCTCTTGATCGTGATGGTCCAGCTGCTGCGCCTTCTCCGCCGCGCTGACCCTGAGCGTCCCCTCTCTGAGCGCTTGCTGCACTGCGGGCGCGAGTTCCAGGAGCTTGATGCGCTTCCAGACAGTGCCCTTGGAAACAGCGCCGCTGGCGGTCTCTCCGACCTTCTCAGCGATCTGCTCGTAGGAAAGGCCAGCCTCCCGCAGCGCCTGGTAGTGCTCAGCCTCTTCCAAGGCGCTGAGCTGGGCACGGCGCAGGTTCTCGATCAAGGTGATGAGGCGCGCGTCCTGCACCTTGTCGTCACGCAACACGCTCGGAATGGTCTCCCAGCCGAGCTCCTGGCAGGCGAGCCAGCGATGTTCACCGAAAAGGATCACGTTCGGGGCGGTGATCTGGTCTCGGGTCTCCGGATAAGTCTCCAGCCAGACCTCGGCCTTGATGTGGGCGATGTTCTGGAGGAGGCCGACTTCCTTGATGGTGGCGGCGAGTTCCGGCACCCCCTTCTTCGCCCGCTTGTTGAACGGGTTGGGGCACAGGGCCGACAGTTCCAGATCCAGAGTGTCCCCGCTGCGGTCCGTGTCGGTGTAGAGGACCTGATCGGGAGCCACCTCGGGCTTGGTCTTGGTGCTCTTACGCTTGGGCCGTGGGAGTGTGCCTGCCATTGGATCTCCAGAGAGTCGGTACCGAACGAGACTAGCGTTTCCAGTGGAAACGCTGCCCATCCCCACCCTCAAAGCCTTCGCTCACCGCTCCCAAAAACGCAAAAAGCCCCCTCCCGTCCGGATTGAGTCCGCACGGGAGGGGGCTATCTCTTCTCTGCTGTCAGGCGGTCGGGACCACGTCCGTTGTCGGGAATGCACGGTTGACGTGCTTTTAGGGCACGAGTGCAGCACTGCTTGATGACGTCGTGTGGAGCATCGTCAAGGTGATCGTGGACGGCCGGCCGGGGCGAGTGAGTCGGGTGAGCATCCGGATGTCAGCAGCGCGCGGGCCGTCGGCGTCAGATCCGACGATCAGTCGTGGTTCTGGGCTGCCCGGGGTGCCTGGCCCAGCCCAGACATGGGGATGGGCTGGGTGGTTTCTCAGTGGCCCCTAGCGGCGCTGAGGATGTCTTCGTGGTCGAACGCGAGTCGTGTCGGCAGGCCAGTCAGGGGCCACCAGCGGACGTCGCGGGCGTCGTCCATGGCAACGGCTCGGGTGCCAGCAGCAACGACAGCCGAGTATGCGACGGTGACGTAGCGGCCGCGCGGGTCGCGTCCAGGGGTGTCCCAGGCACCAAGCTGGCGCAGGTCTTCGGCGGCTACCTGGACGCTGGTCTCTTCCTCCAGTTCGCGGATTGCCGCTGCGGTGGTGGCTTCTCCGCGATTGGCGTGGCCTCCGGGCAACGCCCAGTAGTCGGCGTACGGCTCCCATTTGCGCTTGACCAGCAGTACGTAGCCGTCGGGCGTTAGTACCACTACGTCGGCGGTGAGTCGGATCGGCTCGAACGTCTCGGTCGTCTCTGTCTCGGTCATGTGCACCTCTCGGTGAAGGGTGGGCTAGTGGGTGATGGTGGTGTTCGCGACGACGAGGAACTCGTCGGTGTCGAGGTCCATCACGACTTGGGCGTCGGTGCCTTGGATTCGCTGGGAGGCGGCGTATTCGTCGGCGGGCCGGGAGCCGCGGGGGTGGCCGGCCGGGAAGCGTTTCATGATGGTGCGCTGTGCGGGGACGGTGGTCGTCATCGCGGGCCGCCGTTCTCGAAGGCGTCGACCAAGGCGCCAATGGTGTCGGGGCTGGCGGCCTCGCCGACCCAGCGGCCGGTCGCGGTGAACACGGGCACGACGTCGCGGTCAGCGTCGAACACGGCGACGTAATCGCCGTACCGCTCCAGCACCAGGTCGCAGAGCACCAAGGCCGGGGCGGTCTCCAGGACCTCCAGGTCATCGACGATGACGCGGGCCGGCGACTGGTCGTCGGGCTGCACGACGGTGCCGGTGACACGCAGCAGGTCGCCGGGCCGGATCTCACGCAGAAGCACGTCGGCGATGCGCGGGTCGGCTGTGGTGCAGGCGTACACGGTGTCAGGGATGTCTGGCGCGATGGCGTCCTCGTCGGCGGGGGAGTGGATCAGGTCGAACGTCGCGGTGTAACCGGTTCCGGGGATCGGGGCTGTGTCGACGTAGCCATCTATGGCGGGGTGAATTTGGTTCATCAGCGGGCCTCCGCCCGGGACTTGGTGGATCGCGGGAAGCGGGATCGGGGAGTGCGCTGCGCGAGCACAAGAAGCTCGCGGTTACGGCGTTGCTGCGCGGAGCTGACCGGGCGGGCCTTCGCCTTGTCGCGGTGCCACGGCGGCGAGGCCGGCGACTCCGGGTAGACGAGGGCACAGTCGACATCGCGCTGGGCGCTGCTCACGGAGGCCGCCGCTGGACGCCCCTGCGACCAGCGGCAGGCGCACGGCTGTCCGATCGGTCTGGAGGCTCGCGTGCAGCAGGAGCCGGCCACGCTTATCTAGAGCTAAGTCGCGTATCGGCAGGTCAGGGCCCTCGGATATGTGAGTCATGTTGGTGACGCCCCTTTGCTGTGGTCGCGGATCATCTGGCGAAGGCTGGTGCGGGCTGCGGTGAGTTCGTCTTCGAGCTCGGTGACGCGACGGGCGAGGCCGTCGACCTCGCCGGTCTTGGTTTTGAGGAGTGCCTCCAGCTCGGCATTGGCCCGGTTGAGTTCATGGACTCGGGCGGCGAGGTCGGCGCTGCCGATCTGGTCGAGCTGCTGGCCGAGGTGGAGGCGCGCGTTGCGCTGGAACTGGTCGCGTTCGGCGCGGAGTTTGCGGATCTCCTCCCGGGCCAGTTCGAGGTCGATGCGAAGGCTGTTGGAGCTGGTCGCCGGGCTGTCTCGCTTGGAGGGGCGAGGAGCGATCTGGTCGCGGATGGCGGTCTCAACGTGTTCGCGTACTCCGTCGGCGTAGGTGAGCCACGAGGAGACGCCGGCTGCGCGGGCGACGGCGGCGTGTGTGATCTTGTCGCCGCTCTGCTGAAGAGACCGGATCGCTTCGAGGACGCAGGACCGCTTCGCCCTGCTGTCCCGGCGGCGGGCCTCCTTCAGCACCTCAGCCGGGCTCTGGCCCTGGTGGGTCACGAGGACCTCCGGTTGATCACTGTCAGCGGGAGGGTGGTGCGACCGCGGCCGGCTCGTGCCTTTCGCAGCACGGCGCTGGCCTCTTCGACCTCCTGGCGCTCCTCGGTGCTCATCTCGTCCATCTGCTTGCGCATCGCGCTCAGGACCTGCTGGAACGCGTCGATCTGGTCGCTGAGGTTGCGGGTGACGAACGGATCGGCGTCCATTGCCTCGGCCGTGAACCGGTCGGCTCGCAGCGAGTTGACGTGCTCTTCAATCGCCGGGAGGTAGGAGGGGTCGGGCCGGTAGAAGCCGCAGCCGGCGCACTGGAAGCGGATGGGACACGCGCTTCCGCCGGCCTTGACGTTGGACGGTTCACGGCAGTTGCCGAACGGGACGGCGACGGAGCCGGCCTCGTAGGCGGTGTTCGACGCGATCGGCGCGGGGTTCCCTGCGCGGTCGACGACGTGCGTCCGCATCGTGGTGACGGCCTCGCGTTTCCGCTTCAGCGAGACCTTGTAGTAGCCCATCGTGGTTTTGAAGTTCCGGTGATCCATCAAATCGCGCAGGACGTCGGGGGCCACGCCGGCGTCCGCGTGCCGCTGGGCATAGGAGTGGCGGAAGGCGTAGGGGTAGATCAGCGAGCGGTCGAAGGGCAGCGGCGTGCCGTCGAGGCCGGGGACGTCCGTGGTCAGGCGGGGGATGCTGTCGACCCAATGCCGCAGGGTCTGAGAGAGGCTGCTGGTGTTCATGTGCGGCTGGGCGCTGTCGGCGGTGATCGCCGGGAAGAGGTAGCGGGCGCTCTCTGCCGGAACGTTGAGGGTGGCGCGGACCGGGAGCCATTCCCGGATGGCAGTGGCGGTCTCCTCCGCGATGGGGAGTCGACGGCGATGACGTTTGCTCTTGTGGTTGTCCCAGATCAGGTCCGGTCCGTCGGTGCCGTCCTTGACGCAGGTCCGGTAGAGGCTGCAGACCTCTCCGGGGCGGCGGCCGGTGTCGCGGAGCACGATGTAGGCGGTGCGGAACATCTGCCTGATCTGGTCCGCGCTGAGCTGCCCGTAGGTGGTCTCATCGCCCAGGGAGTCGAGGTGCCGGTCGAGCTGTGCGATGACCGGTTCGGGGATCGCCTTGCCCTCGTTGTCTTCGTCGTCATCGTGGCCAATGTCGTGCCAGCGTTGTCGGCTGAAGGCGGTCGGGAAGCCGTTCATGAGGCCGGTGCGGCGGCCGAAGTCCAGCAGGTTGAACCAGTTGTGGGCCATGTTGCGCTGGCTGCCGCGCGCCATGACCTCGCCGTCTCCGCGTCGCATGACCCGGATGCCGTCCACGACGGTGTCCATGTCCGCGCCACCAAGTCGGCTGGGGTCTGCGCCGCCACCGGGTCGAGCCTCAAGGCGGCCGGAGGCCATGGCCGCGACCCTGACGGTGTCCCGCAGGTAGATCGCGGTGGGATCGGTGTCCCTGGCCCAGGTCAGAGCCAGTTCACGGAGCCAGGGCTGGCTGATCGCGGTGAAGTCGACCGTGCCGCGGGTCGCCCGCCGGCGCCCTGACTTCGACTGGGTGGAGGGGAGGCTGATCCTGGTCAGGTCCCAGATGTGCTTGTCCCTGGGCTTGATGCCGCACATCTCCTCGTGCCCGTTGTGCAGCGTGCGGTGGATCTCCTTCACGTGGGCGTCGGCGTTGTTCGAAGTGCCTTCCGCCGTGAGCGCCAGGAGGTCGCCAAGGTCCGTGCCCAGCAGGTGCGGCAGGTGCTCGAGTGTCTTGGCGATGAGCCGGATGCTGGTCGGGTCGGCCTTGGCGCCGCGCGCGTCGCGCTGCTGAAGTCCGTAAAGGATCTCTAGCCGCATCACCGGCGAGAACGGGACCAGCGAGAACTGGTTGGCGAAGAGGAACGGCGTCTGCCGGTCGATCCACTTCTCGACCGGCTCGGCGGGGGCCTCACGCTTGTACTTGTTGTGGTGGTAGCCGCAGAGCGTCTTGAGCCCCCACCGTTCCTGTTCGCACCGCATCACCACGCAGGGCGGGGCTCCCTGCGTGCAGGGCTCCGGGCCCGTGCGGGCCCAGACGTCCGCCGCGATGCCGGATTCACGTACGGCCTTCTTGCTCCAGACCCGGTAGTGCGTGATGCACAGGCCTTGGCAGTACCGCGGCTGAGCGCACTGCTGCCCGTCGCGTTCGACGAGGCAGCGGACCTGGAAGCGCCCCGGAGAGCCCTTGCGCCGGTCGGGGACGTGCTCGGCGATGAACGTCGCCTTGTCCAGACCGCTGGCCTCCCACTCCCGGATGCAGGGAGAGCACAAGCCTCGGCTGTTGCTGATCGAGGTGCAGGCCGCCGTGACGCACCTCTGGGCGACGGTGCGGTCGTTGCCGGGATCGCCGTCGAAGAAGAGCGTCCTGGCGTCCCATTCGCCGGGCCGCCAGGCGGGATCAACACGGTCTGTCAGCCAGGCCGTCCATGCCTCCAGGTCGAGGTCCGGCGGCGCGGCCAGTCGTGTCGCGGCACTGCTCGCGGTGCTCATCGTGCCTCCCGACGTCGGGCGGCCCCTGCCTCGACCGCCTCGCGTTTGTCGCGGTCGGTGGCGTGGAGATACGGCTGCATCGAGGACGGTGAGACGTGACCGAGCAGGTGTTGGGCGACGTCCGGTTGGACTCCGGAGCGGAGCCAGGACGTGGCCGCGGAGTGCCGCAGCATGTGCGGACGGGCCTGGAAGCCGGCCCGGCGGGCGAGCCGGTCGAACATGTCCTTGGTGTTGGGGTAGGTCATCGGCCGCCCCAGCGGCGCCCGGAACAGGTTCACGAAGACCATGTCGGTCTCCGCCGCCTCGGGGACACGGGCACGCTCGTGCTGGTAGTCGGCGTAGAGATCGACGACCTGCTCCGTGACCGGGATCCACCGCGAGAACGGGGACTTCGCCAGCGCCCCGTTGGGGTTGAGCCGCCGACGGACGTGAACGTGGGGGCCGACGACCTGGCAGTTGGCCGTGATGGACCGGGTGAGGAAGTGCATGTCCTCACGGCGCAGCCCCAGCCCTTCGCCGATCCGCATGCCAGTGCAGCGCAGCAGTGCCACCAGGAACCGGTCCCGGGCCCGCTGCAGGAGTTCAAGCAGCTGCTCGACCTGGACGTCCTGCAGCCACTCGACACCCTCGTCGCCCACCGTGAACTTGATGGTGCGGGCCTGGACCGTGCGGAACTCGTCCTGCTCACCCGGCTCATAGCCGGGCGGGAGGAAGGACAGGTACTTTGGCTCGGAGAGCTGGGCAACCACCTCCTGCGGCACCCAGCCGTGCACCGATCCGAACCGCAGGAACTCGAACACCGTGGTCAGCACGGCGTTCGCGGTCTTCTTCGACCGGAACCGCACGGCGGTCGACCGGGCGCCCTTCGGCGGCAGCGGCTTGCTGATCAGCCACTGGGCGAACCGCCCCAGCTCGAAGAAGCCGGGACGGTTCCAGACCATGCCGCTCTGTACGCAGTACGTCAGGTACAGCGCGACCCTGCCCGCGTACACCCGCTCGGTGTTCGGCGACCGATCCGCCTGGCGCAGGCCGGCCAGGTACGCGCAGCCCTCGGTGTGGATGGTGTAGCTCTCGTCGGCGATCACCCAGCGGACGCTTCCGTCTGCGGACGAGATCGCTCTCTCTGCTCTGAAGATCACACGTACACAACGTGACGACGAGCTATCGGATATCAGTGAGGCACACGAGAGGTTTACGACCCAAACACACATGTCAGCGACCGAGTTGGACCTCTAGATAACCACGCCAGGACTTCGCTACGGGCGGTTCTCGATCGGCTTGGCTCCGGCAACGATGCCGGTGGCCTGGCCCATGGCTGCCGAATGCTGATGCAGCCGCCTGTCGGCGGAAGGGTGCCGTTGCTCATGCCGGAGTGGAGGCACCGCCGTTGTACGTGCGGGAGCCAGGTGAGCGGGGCGGCAGGGGGCGCGGTCAGACCGAGGCCAGCAGACGTCGGGCGGCCTCACGAACTGGACGCTGGTTGTCGACGAACGACGCGGCCAGGTCCAGCGCGAACCCGAGTGCGATCTCGGCTTCGGCCTCGGTCAGCGGTACGTCGTTCAGGTAGCTGCCGTACATGGCGCTGGTCTGAGAGATCACGTCCTGGGCGGTGGCGTCGGGGACGTTGTTGGTCCAGGTGCTGTAGGTGATGAGCTCCCTGGCGGCGTGGCGGCCCATGCGGAGTCGGGCTTCCTGGCGGCGCTGGGCTCGGCGGGCGGCGTTGCGGTCGTTGCGGATCTGGTCGGGTGTGTGGTCGTTCGTGGCCATGCGGAGGCTCCTTCAGGATTTGTTTGGTTGGGTTGGTTATGCCTCTTCGTGCCAGGAGTACCAGCAGTCGGTGCATTTGCGGGATACGAGGTGTGGCTTCGGGAAGCGGTCGTTCCAGACACGGACGATGTCGGTGGAACCGCAGTCCGGGCAGTCGTCGCGGCCCTCGTTAGGGTCGTGGTCCGCGGGGTCGCCGATCATCACGTCCTCCTTCAGGACTGGTAGGGGCAGCCTCGGGTGGCGGCGGTCTGGCTGAGGACGTAGCAGCGGAGGTCAATGTCGGCAGGGAGGATGGGTGCTTGCGTGCCGAGGGCCAGTGCGCCGACCGCGACGATGAAGGTCCGATTCACCGCGTCGCTGCCTTTCTTGGTCTGGGGGCTCTGGAAGAGGAGGTAGCGAGCCGTCAGATACGTCTGGACCGTGAGCCCGGGATCGGCCAGCAGGCTGAGGGCTGCGGCGTGCAGAGTCGCGGTGTCCTGCGGGGAAGGGGTTGCCGTGTAGATCAGTTCTCCGCCTGTCTCCATTCGGGAGGCATCGAGACCCCGGGCGGAGACGCGGGCGTTCAGCTCCCGGGCGACAGCGCGGGCAGTACCGCCCCGGACGATCCGGTTGCCGGGGATCTTCCTTCCGTCCGGCAGGGTCACCCAGGTCTGAAGGACGTCACCGTCGATGCCTTCGGCCTCGAACCGGGCTTTGGCTGCCCGGCCGTAGAGCACCATCGCCTCGTAGGCCGGGGTGGAGACACCCCCTTTGTAGGTGCGGGAGCGGGCGTCCCACTCGGCGCCTTCACGGAGGCGGCCGACTCGTCCGAGGCGGTCGTAGTTGATGTTCCGGGCGATCGGGGTGCGGAAGCGCTCCGGGCTGTAGGCGATTCCCTGACCGAGGCGTCCGGTGGCCTCGGTTGCCAACTGGTATCGCCAGTTCACCAACTCGGCGTACACGGTACTGAGTGCGGCCATCCGGTCACTGTGGCTTGCGGAGACCGCCCAGAGTCCTGCAAGCCGGTCGCGAGCAGTGGTAGCGGCGTCCGCCTGCCGGTCAGCGAAGGCGCGTACCTGGGCCTGCTTACCCGGGTCCGCGAAGCGCAAGGCGAGCGGGCTGGTGGGGAAGTGGGCACGAGTGATCAGTGCAGCGACGATGGTGCGCTTCATCGGGAAGCCTCCTGTTCGCTGGTGGGTGGGTATGTCACCGGGTGCCGTTGACTCAGTGCCAGCAGCTCCAGGGCCAGGTCCGGAGCGGACAGGATGGTGCGCAGAATCGACACGAGGCCGTCGCGCTCGATGAGATTGAGCCGGTCCCACACCGCGTGTGCGTCACGGTGAGCGCCAACGGTCGCGAGGTAGTCGTCTTCGGCGATGACCGCACGCACGGCACCGCACCGGCCGCACCGGAAGACGGCTCGGTCCCAGCCGCGCTCGGCACCGGTCGAACTGGTGGTGGTCATGCGCCGATCACCTCCGCGTCCTGTTCCTCCGGGCCGGAGAGTCCTTCAGGACCGTCGTCCTCGCGCGGGCCGTGGACAGTGCAGTACACGTCCGGTTCATGCATCAGCTCACCGGTCAGAGCGTTCAGGAGATCGGTGATGTTGTAGACCGGCACCCACGCCTCACCCGGGCATTCGTCGTCCACCGGGCAGTCCACCAGGGCCTCGAAGCAGATGTCGCCCGCGCCGTCGGTGTCTTGGCGCTGGGCCAGGATGATGCGGTCTGCTCCGAGCCGGATCTCCGCGACGCGGTCGCCGCCGGCGGGCTGGGAGCCGTCGCGCCAGTGCCACATCGGCAGGATCTCGGGGCCGAAGTGCCGGCGGACCAGGAGCAGGTCGCCCAGGCCGTCGCCGCCGTCCCAGCCGAGGTCTGCGCGCCGCTCGTCGCTGACCCGTTGCAGCAGTGCCTCCAGGCGGTAGAGGTTTTCAGCGACGACGATGTGGTCGAAGCCTTCGGCGGGCAGGCCGGGCCACGCGTCGACCATGGCGGCGTGCTGCGCGCGGACGACCGACTCGGGCACGCGTCGGTTCGCGGGACGGTCTGCCTGCCGTGCAATGCACACGGAGACCGGGGTGGGGACGACCAGCGCGACCGTCGGCATGCCGTGGCGCCGTGCGGTCGCGATCAGGTCGACGCGCACACTCTTGTCGCAGTTCGTGGCGTCGAGCACCGTCATTTTCCGGCGGGCGAGGCGGGCTTCCAGGACGGCTTGGAGCGCGAATGCGGCGTCTTCGGTCGCTTCCTGGCAACCCGCGTCGTCGCTGACCAGGGCCCGGAAACTGTCCAGTTCCAGCACGTGCGTATCGGGCCAGGTGGAGGCCCACGTCGACTTGCCGGAGCCGGCCGCACCAATCAGGCAGACCAGCGAGGGCGTCGGAATGGTGGTGTCGAAGGGCAGTGCGTTATCCAGACGGAAAGGCTTCATCAGGTCTCCGGGAGTGGGTTGGGTTCCGGCGCGGTTGGGCCTGTCGTGTGTCAGAGGGCAGCGCTGAGGGCGGCCAGGGCTAGCAGAGCCAGTGCCGCGCGGGTCAGATAGATCGCCTGCCGCAGCTGGCGGAACTTGGTGACCGCGAAGAGCGACAGCACGCGGACACGGGCCGTTCGGGTGTCGCGGGCCATGGATGCCGCGATCGCGTCCTCGTCTAGCTGGGCCCAGTATGGGAAGGACGCCCGGTCCTCTCCCTCGATGCGGGGACACACGACCGCGAGGAGTAAGACCGCGGCGAGACCGAGTGCGGCGATGGCAAGCGCGCCGATGATTCGGGCCGGGACGGGCAGAGGCTTGTCGGCGAGGCTCGCCAGGCCGGCGAGGACAGCGCCGTTGAAGGCGAGGAGTAGAGATGCCTTGCCGTCTGCGCGGCTGATCTCCGAGGCGGTCGTGGCGCAGGCGGCGTCGAGGTTCTTGTCCGTTCGGTCCGTAGTGGCGCGGCAAACGGTGGCGTGACCGTTGGCGTTCTCGCGGATGCTGAACAGGTAGTCCTCCTCAGGGAACCGTGACCTGTCCTTGCAGCCGTGACACTCCCAGCGGTTCTTGAAGTGCTCGCCTTGGCCGACGACATCGACGTACGCACCGCCGATCGTGAGGAACCGGATCTGGAGGTTCCCAGGCCGGGGGAGGCCGGTGAACGAGGAGGCATGGACGGCTGAGCTCATGGGATGTCCTCTCGGGTGAGGGCCAGCAGATGCTGGGCCGGGAGTTCGTACGTGCCGGGGGTTGGTTCGTATCCCTTGTCGCAGGGGTCGCAGACACCCTGGGTGTGTAGCGGGAGGCAGTAGACGTAGCGCCGTCGGCACCCGGGGCAGGTCTGTCGCGCGGCCATCGCACGATCCAGTGCCCACTCCTGGGCGAGCGTCGGGACGCGCTTGGGCGTAGCCAGGTCGACCCGGAGCAGGTAGCCACGAGTGGGGTGACGGCAGGACCACTGCGGCCGGGTGGCGCACAGCCTGCAACGCAGGATCGCGACCGGGCCGCGGTTGCCGCCGGGGCTCAGGCCCACGTCCCGTAAGGCGCGCCGCGTGACCAGGCCCTCGGGTACGGAGCCGCGGTCATATTCAGCCAGCAGTGCGGCGCTGCGCGGTACTCGCCTTACTACGCGGCGCTGCTTCTTCCTCGGCCGTGGCATCACGTAGTCCGGGGGCCGAGCAGCCGAACGGGGCGACGCGAACGAGATGGGCCGGAGCGCTGCGCGGGCAGCTGGCCAGGCCGGTTGGGTGGGTAGGTGATGGGCACGGTGAGCCCTCCAGAGGCTATGACGGGACCACGAAGCGCCCGACGACCCCGTGAGAGGGCGGCGGGCGCAGGTCCGAGTTGGTGGCCGGTCGCCCTGCGCGGCCACCGGCGGACTGCACTCGTGGGGCGGTCAGGCGGTGGCCAGGCGGAGCGGCCGGATGGTGATTCGGGCAGATATGCGGGCGGCCCCGCACTCCCGAAGGGTGCAGGGCCGCCAGCTATCAGGCCATTCAGATCACAGGTGGGAGTACCACTGTTTGAGGCGCTTCCCCGTCTCAGCGTCGATGGCCGTGCGGTCGGAACGGAACTCGATGGTGCGGTGGGGGGCTTGGGAGTTTGGTTTCCAGTGGGCGCCACCGATCGCGACAGACAGTCGGGCTGCCTGGTAGCGGTCCTTGACCGGGACGGTGATCTTCAGGTTGATCGGCATCGCTGCCTGTCCCGGTTTGAGGGGGTGCTCTCTGTCTTGTGCCTTTCGCCCCTGCGAGTCAATGCGGACCAGTTTCAGATCCTCGGTCCAGTCGACCTGGGCCGACAGCGAGACGGACCGGCCGTCTCGACTCCAATCGGCTGCGGCTTGAGCCTTGACTCCGTCGATGGTCACTTCCGTGGCAGAGACGCCCTTGTAGCTTGTGGCCTGCTGCTGATCGTGAGCGGTGCGCCACACACTGATCGTCGCAACCACCATGGCGAGGGCGGCGGCGATGTACCAGATTCCACGGGGCCGGCGGCGGGATGCGGTCGCTGTGACAGCGTCGTTGCGAGGTGCCGAGTCCGGGGAAGTGGCGGGATAAGGGATGCGGTGCCACTGCGGATCGGTGCTGGCGTCGGGCTGTGTCGGCTGTGTCGACCACCAGCCGGTGTTGTCATCCATGCCTGTGCCCCTGTCCATGCTGGTGACGGTAGCGCGGCGGGGCCACGGGCGTTCGGGAAATGAGCACGATGAACCCTCCGGTGAGTTGTGTGGAATCACGGTGCCCGCGGCCCCGGGCCTAGGGAGAGGATCGTCACGCCGACGGCGTTAGATGTCGGTGGGGAGCAGCTGTCCGGATTCCGTGTCGTAGGCGGTACCGGTGGGGGACAGGCGCACGGTGCGGACGACGCCCGGGGACCCGTTGCGCCAGGTCTTCCCGCCGACCGCGACGGTAACGGTCACGTCTGCCGCAGGGTCGGTGACGGCCTGCGTGACCTTGAGGTCCCGGGGGCACCACCCGTTTTCCTGGACGCTGGCAGCTGTCTCATCGGCGAGGTTCATGCGCAGGTACTTGGCATTCCGGTCGAAATATGAGCGCAGCTCGGCGGTCACCTGATCCCTTTGAGTGCTCCACTGGGCAATGACGTACGCGTGGACGCCGTCGAGGTGGAGGACTGCTCCCGCCCGACCCTTGTAAGCGGTTCGCTCGCCCTGGCGGTGTTCGTCTTCGGTGGCGCCTGTGGGCGCAGCGAGTCTCATGTTCGCAACGGTGGCCCGCAGTTGTTGTGCCTGTGCGGGCGTTCCGCAGACATCCGCCACCCGGGCCCGCGTCGACAGCCAGGAGGCAGTCTCGGGGGAGTTGATGCCGTGGGCGGCGATGTCTTCACGCTCTCCGAGGGCTGCGAGTTCGGCGGCCTCGCTGCACCGGCCCTCTAGTGCTGCCTGCACGACATGCTCGTGTCGCGCGTCGAGGTCGACCACGTTGGGCGGCATTTCCCAATCCCAGTCTCCTTCGCTCCCCTCGTCAGTCAGGAGCTGTTCGAGGTCAACGGACGGGTCTTCATCCTGGAGTTCGCGGTAGTCGTCGGTCTCCGGCCCGTCTTCTTCCTGCTCGATCACCAGCTCCGCACCGTCGATGTCTTGCTCGTCCTGGAGGATCTGCTGAGCAGCGCGGCGTCGGACGGAGGTGTCTGTCAGGACGATCTCGTCGTCGGTCAGGATGGTCTGGACGACGTCGACGTGGTTCGCGCCGATCTTCCACACGGCCTGGCCCGGATCGAGACTGGGGATCATGGCGATGGCCCATGCGGGCAGGCCCAGCAGTACACCGACAAGCTCGGCCTCCTCGGGGCCGAGGCGCCCGACATGGGCGACCTCGCACAGCCGCGCGAGGTCCTGCGCCCGGCCTTCGCCGAGGTCGGAGAGCGTGTGCATCACTGCCTCCAGCGATAGCCCGGCCTTGCGGCTGTTCTTCAGCAGGCGCTGGATCAGCTCGCTGGTGGCGGGGGACAGGAGGATCTGCCACGCCTCCTCGATGACCAGGTGGCGGTGCACGGCCGTCGATTGTGGTAGCCACACGTGCTCTGCCCAGCACGATACGGCCGCCATCAGCGACGGGATCGCGGGGCTGTTGCGGTCGAGGCCGGTGAAGTCGAACGAGAGGATGGGCAGGTCAGTCTCGGGCAGGGCCGCGTCCTGCCCGTCGAACAGGCCGACCAGTGAGCCCTCCGTGTAGCGGGACAGGGCGAGTGCGGCCGGTTCGCCCCACTCGGTCAGTCGAGCAGCCGGCCAGCGGCCGTTCTCCGGGGAGACGAGCGCGTCGACCAGGCCGTTGAGGGAGACAGCCTTGGGGTGGGCCAGGGCGTGCTGGAGGGCGTGTGTGGCCTGGTGGGTCAGTGCGCCGGGTTCGACCGCCAGGATCAGCGAGCGGACCAGTTGCTCGCGCACCGCGGGCGGGAACAGCTCGGAGCAGGGGTTGAGGGTGAACGTCCCGGCTTGGACGACTCGGCCCCCGAGCGAGCGCACCAGCGGCGCCCACTCGCCCGCGTTGTCCTCGCCGAAGGAGTCGATGACGACGGCCTGGTGCTCGTGCTGGAGGATCTCGCGCCGGATGCGCGCCTTCGACGTGGTGCTCTTGCCGGAGCCGAGACCGCCCAGCGCGAGGCTGTTCGTGGAGGGCAGGAGGGCGGCGTCGGCCAGGACGGGGGAGAGGCAGAACTGTCGGCCGTCCAGCAGGGAGCGCCCGATCGGGATGCCGGGGAACGAGGTGTCGGAGGCGACGAGGGGGGCGGTGATCGCGGCGTGGCTGGAGGGCAGGCGGATCATCAGAGGATCGCTCCTTTCCTGGTCGAGGCCCCGTGCGGGGTGGTCATCACGTGGGCGCGGTGCTGCTGGCCGGGCAGCCAGTCGAGACGGATGCGGTACCGGTCTGCGGTCAACGAGGTCTGCCAGCGGGCGTCGCGTACATCTGCGGGGCTGTCGCCCCATACCGTGAGGTAGGCGTCGAGGTCGACGAGGGCGGCGCCTTGCACCAGGGCCCCCCGCGTGGCGCCGGCGGCGGCTTCCTGGGCGGCGGCCTTGACCTTGTCGGTGATGAATGCTTCTCTCGCGGCGGACTGCCACTTCGCGGAGCGGCGCGACTGGGCAGCTGGCAGCGGCCGGTAGAGCACGGCGAGGGAGCGGTCTTCGTTGTGTCCCAGCAGCAGCCGGGGCATCAGGTCTCCGTTGTCTTCCTCGGGCCACGCGGTGATCCGTGCGGTGGCTGCGAAGCGGCCGTCTTCAAGCTCGACCCACCCCGAACCGCGGTTCGTCACCGTGGGAGTTGGCTCCGGCGTCATCGGTGTGAGGTTGCCGAGGCGGGCGAACTCGCCCTCCAGGGTGTCGAGGATTCGGTCGGGCTGACTGATCAGACCCCGGGGGACATGGACAGAGATGGTTTGCGTGTGTGCCGTGTACTCCCCGACCGCGGCGTGGTGGGTGACGTGGACCTGAATCCCCGCGCTGCGGGTCTGCCCGCCGGCGAACGTGAGCGCGCGCGAGACCGCCTCGTGGAACGTCATCCGGCACTGCACGTCCTGCATGGTGCCGTGCTGCGGATACAGCCCCCACGTGGCGGTGGTGCCGGCCTGCCCGGTCATGGCATCGGGGGCCCCGCGCTCGCGCACGTGCCGGTAGCCCACTGCGGCCCACCGTGCGATCGAGCGGGGGCCGGGCGCCACATTGATGAGCGCGGCAGCCGCGCCGACCGCGCCGAATGTCCAGGCGGGCGGTGGAGACATCAGTGCCGACATCAGCACGGCGCTCCCGATACCTGCGTTCGCTTTGGTCAGCAGGCTCTCGGCGGGGCTCAGGCCGCGCTGAAGGGCGGGGATGCGGTAACCGGGCGTCAGGGAATACACGAGCTGCCTCCATGAAGTCTGTGGCCGGTCGCCGGCCAGGAGCACGGGCAGGCACCGGCCCCGGCGGGCGCCCTCACCAGAGAAGGGAGGGCAGCCACCGGGGCCGGGGAGCCGCACTCGGGTTACGGAACTGGGTTACGGATTGTTCGGTTCCTCGGGCGCCGGCCGGGGAGCACGGGGCGCCGGAGCGGGGAATCCGGCGGCGGCTCGCGCGTCCCGGCGCGCCTGACTGATCTGTGCGCTGCGCCCGGCCTCGCGCGTGGCCTGCGTGATTGCGGAAGCCGTGGTGAGCCGCGGGGATCGTTCACGCTGCCTGATGCCGTATGCGGCGAACAGCACCCCTCGGTCTTGGTGCACGGCCCGGCCTGGTGTCTGAACGGTCCGGTATCCGCGCGGGGAGTTCTCCTGTTCGTACACGGTCGGCACGCCCGCGCGTACCACCATGTGACCGAGGCGGTTGGTGGTGTGGCGCTCCACCAGCTCCCGGGCGGCGCCCGCGACGCGCGGTCCGATGTAGGGAATGCCGTGAAAGATCATCCGCAGCATCAGGGCGTCTGCGGCGACCAGGAGCACGGAGTCCACCACGAGCGAGCCCTTCGCGAACTGGACGAAAGGGCTGACCAGTAGCAGTGCGAAAGGGCAGAACATCACCCCCAGCAGTCGCTGCCCCCACGCCCGCACCGCGGACGTGTCCCCGCTGCGGGCCAGGGAGGCCAGCACCAGAGGCGCGATGCAGACGAACGCCAGAATCCCCAGATTGCGCGTCAGGAACACCAGCGTCGCGAAGGCCAACGCGACGACGAGCGCGGAGATGATGATCAGGGTCGCGAGCGGGTTGTTCGCATCTGCTCCGTTCTCCATGTCTCGCTGGATGGCACCAAACAGGGTGGTCTCGTTGCTGTTGAACGCGGTCGTGAACGCGCTGTTGATGGCCTTGTTCAGTAGCAGCACTACGCCCGGGACGGCTGCCATGCCGGCCACGGCCGCCAGCGCCGCTCCGGTTGACGCGCCCATCTGCCGCAGCCGGGGCTCGCCCTGCCACGCGGTCATGGCACAGACCACCACCACACTCAAGAAGATCGCGACGGCGAGGTGCTGTCCGAGCCACAAGAACGGCGCGTACACACCGCTGGAGGCCTTCTCGGGTGCCCACGTGTGCCCCGGAGCAACCAGGTTGCTGAGCGTCTTGATCAGGCTCATGGCGAGATCTTCGACGTGGCCAGAGGCGCCTCCGGTGATACCGGTGGAACCCCCGCCGCCCCCGTGTCCGCTTTCGCAGAGATCCTTGGCCGGGCCAGGGAGGCCGCTACACGGGTCCTTCCCGGCACTGCCTCCTTTCTTGTGTTCGCAGTAGTCCTTGACCAGGCCGTGCAGCAGATCGCACGACTCGGTCGTCTTGTCGCTGGTGTTGGCCATACCGGTCCTCAGCTCGTGGTGCCGGGGAGAGTGGAGAACAGCTCGTTGCCGTAGAGAGCGAGGATCACGGCGACGAACAGCGTGCCGAGCGCCATCGACCCCTTGCGCAGCGAGCCCTTGGGGTCGTGGGAGGCCGAGAGCAGCATCCGCACGGCGATGATGGCGATCACGGCGGCGATGCCCTTGGTGACCAGGCCGCCGCCGGTCATCCCGATGGTCTTGAAGAAATCGCTGAATCCGCCGGACATGTCGACGGGCTTGGCGAGGATGATGAGTGAGCGCACGGTCAGATCTCCTTGCTGGAATGGAATACGGGGCGGGCGACGCCGTACAGGTCGGTCATTGCACCCATGGGGTCGATACGGACCTTGGTTCCGGGTCGGGGGGCGTCGAGAATCCAGCCACCGCCGATGTAAATACCGACGTGGTGGATACTCGCGGCACTGTTGCCGTAGAAGACCAGGTCCCCGGGGCGCTGTTCTCCTGGTTTTACCGGCTCGGATGCGGCGTACTGCTGGGCTGCCGTGCGGGGCAGAGTGATACCGACCCGCGAATAGGCGTAGAGAGTGAGCCCCGAACAGTCGAATCCGGTGATGCTCGTACCGGAATGGCCTTCCGGCGAGCAGCAAGACCCTGTGCTGGGGCCGCTGGCGTTTCCGCCGCCCCATGAATATGGGGTTCCGATCATCTCCTGTGCCGTGTCGACAGCGGCAGCCGCTTGTGCTTCCGTCAGAGTAGCGCCGTTTTTTCCGCTCGCCGGTTGGTTGGCGAGTGCGTCAATGGCCTGGACGTAGTTCTGTGTTTCCTTGTAGGGGGGAACGCCGCCATATTTGCGTACAGTGCCGCTTCCGGCGTTGTACGCGGCGAGCATGTTGTTCTGCTTGTTTCCCGGGACGTCTTTCACGTCGTCCGCTATGTCGCACAGGTAGCCAGCCGCCGAGGGGATGGCGTCCTGCGGGTCCCATACGTCAGTTTTACCGTCGCGGTTTCCGTCGAATCCGTGGCTTTTCCATGCGGCGGGCATGAACTGCGCGATGCCCTCCGCGCCCGCCGTCGACTTGGCTTTCGGGTTGAAGTCCGATTCCTGAGTGAGAAGCGCGGCGAGGACATTCGGTGTGACCTGCGGGCACAGACTCCCTGCCTGTTCGACCAGGGACTTGTACTCGCTGGGCACGGCCAGGCTGAGCGCCGCGGAGACGGGGTCGTCGCCGGCGCCCTGGACGAGCGCGGCCACGATCACGGCCGCAGTCGCGCCCACGCCGATCGTGACCGCTGCGGAGGCCTTCAAGGGGCTCATCCCTCCTTCTCTTGGGGATTGAGGTGTATGCGCAGCTCAGGACCGTCACCCGTGACCGCACCCGGACCGCACCCGGACCGCACCCAGCCGACCGACACCGTCACCCGAGGCTGCCGGGTGACGGTGCGGGTGCGGTTCCGATGCGGTCCGGGTGCGGTGCCCGATGACGGTCACGAATCGGACATGGCGGCGGCGGTGAGGTCGGCCAGCCGGTAGCCCCGAACGCCCTTGGCGGCGCGGGACGAGGGGATGCCGAGGAGCTTGTTCAGCTTCTTTCCGGCTTCTGCCGGATCGCTCTCCGTGATGCCGAAGGCGAGAGCCAGCTCGGGAGTCGGCATGAAATCGACTCCGTTTCCCCGCATGAGATCGATGGCTTGTTTGACCGGAGAATCCGGGGCCGCCTCTACGGCTTTCTGCTGCCGTGATTCCACTTCGTCCACGACGTCCCAGACGAAAGCATCCTGGAAGTCGAATCCGCGAAGGAGTGTGGATCGTCCGTTCGCGAACAGGACGCCCTGCCCCTTGGTATCGGGGTTGAGCAGAGCAGGGTTGATCGGAGCCACGGTCTCGAAGTAGGTGTCTCCGAGAGCGACCTTTGCAGTTCCTTCCGACGCCACATACATGCACATGCGGTACAGGAACTGGTCGCGAACCATGACCGGAATTGCATTCTGCGCAGGGCGCTGTGTCAGCAGGATCGTGGAAATTCCGGACTCCAGGCACTTCGCCACGAGAGAACGTGTCTTCTCTGCAATCCGCCGCGTGTCCTCCTTCCCTTCATTCGTCCCGTCGTTGGCGAAGAAGTCGGCAGCTTCATCCACGATGAAGAAGACCGGCCGGAACTTCGGCGCAGGCTGCCTATTCTGGATGGCCTCCTGCATCTTCGCGTAACGTCCGTCAGAGCGGCCGTTCAGCTCGTCAACGATGCTCTCGAACACAACGGGCTGGTCGGATGCTTCGTATCGGGTGGCGATCTTTGAAAACCTGGTGAGCCCGCAGAATTTTCCGTCGAGGAGATACAGGTCGAATTCGCCGTAGGCGATCAGCAGGCACGTGATGATCCCGTTGATCAGCGTGGTTTTCCCCATCTGCGTCATGCCGCCGACCAGCAGCGAGGCTTTCTCGAAAGTCGGCACGCCGGCGAGCTGGCCGGTGACGTCGTGCCCGACGGCCACGCCGTGAAAAGCCTCAATCTCCGACCTGGTCGGCGTGGGGAAGGGGTGTGTGAACGGCTCCTGGTCGAGCACCAGGAGCCGTGCACGCCGTTCGCTGTCGCGACTGCGATCGAGCGTCAGATGCAGCCGAGTCACGCCGAACACTCCGGCGACCTGGCTCAGGCGCCGTTCGACGTCGCCGTAGGTGCGGCCCGGCGGCATGAGGAAGTCGTAGACCGTGCCGGTCTTGACCTGCTCAATCGTGACCTCGTCCGCCCTGATGACCTGGTCACGGCCAATGGCACCGGCCGTGACCAGTTTCGACGTCAGCTGTGGATGTACCTGCTCGGCCGGAACGGCGATCTCCGCAGGCACGGCGACCGTCGCGCTCGCCGCTGCTGCGGCAGCAGGAGCCGTGCGGTCCTCGTGCGCCCACAGACGCCTGACTGTGGTTCGGATACGCCAGGCCAGGTATCCGAGTCCGACCAGGCCTCCGGCCGTGACCAAGACCGTCACTGGCCACGACAGGCCCAATTTGTCCTTGATGGCGGCGAGGGCACCAAACGAGATGGCCAGACCACCGATGGCGCCGGCCGCTTGCCCGTAGAGGTCATCGCTGCCCGGGCTGTCGTAGCGCCCGTGACGTCTGTTGTGTTTGCGTTTTGTCACTCTTGTCCTTGTCGTTTCGGGTCGTGCCGGTGTAGCGGCGAACCGCCCCGACATGGGGTCGTTCCGGGATGGGGGTGCTCGCCAGGTCTGCTTCCTGCGGTCTGCGAATGCATAGTTCGCTCACCAGGTCACTCACTGGCTCTGCACTGATCGACTGCGTTGCTGCTTCCGGCAGTCGCAGCAAGGGCCAGCCCGCAGGGTGCGCGGGCTGGCCCTCACTGGTGGTGCCGGACAGGGTGTGACGCCTGATCAGGCGTCGGCGTCCTCGTCGTCGTCCGCGTCCTCGGACCCCTCCCGCGGCGTATCGGTGTGGCCGGTGCCCGGGGTCTCCTCCTTGGACATCAGGCCGCCCCACACACGGCGCACGCGCTCCTCACTGCCGACGTAGCCGGCGTCGCGGAAGTCCGTGACGGCCTGGCGGTAGGAGCGCGGCGGTTCGTCGGCGTAGCGCAGGTGGCGCAGGACCACGTTCATTTGCGAGTCGGTCAGCCGCTCTCCGGCTACGGGGACCGGCACGCCCGCGACGGCTGCGAGCTGCTCGACCGTGACGGTCGAGGTGCCCTCCCGTGACGGCGTGCCGGACTCCGTCACACCGGGCGTGCCGGGTGCCGTGCCGGAATTCGCCGCACCCGTGTTGACCTGCGTGCCGTCGGTGTGACGGTTGGGGGTTGCCGTGCCGGTAACCGTGCCGGGAGGCAGGGCAGGTGTGCCGGGGTTCCAGGTGTCGAGCTGCGGCAGCGCGATGGCTGTGACGGCTGCGGGCAGCGGCCGTTCGGCCAGCGTGGTTTCGGTGGCCTGGGCCTGTGCGTGGAGTGCCTCGGTGGTGGACTGCCGGGTCTGGAGAACGGACAGGCGGTACGCCGTCTCGGCCCGGGCGACGCGCGTTTCCAGGTCGGTCGCGGCCTGGAGGAGTTCGATGCGGTGCGCGGCTTCGGCCTCCATCTCCTCCAGGCGGTCGGCGACGTGCTGGCGCTTGGTGTCGATGGTCTGCCGCGTGGTGGCGGATACCCGGCGTCCGAGTGCCGGCAGGACGAACCACCAGGTGCCCTTGGTCGCGACGATCGCGATCGGGGTGAGCACCATGGCCAGGTCGAAGGCGCCGCCGCTGTGCGCGACCAGCTCGGCGGTCGGGATGGCCGCGTTGATGCCGGTCAGGGTAAGCCCTGCCCAGCGCACGCGACCGACGCGAGCGTGGTTGTTGCCGGCCAGGATCTCGGTGGCCTGGAAGACGACCCACAGGGCGTCCAGGGCGCCGACCGTGGGCGCGGCCCACAGCCCGAAGCGGGGGTCGAGGATCTGGTAGCTGACGGCCACGGACAGGACAGCGACGCCGAGCGTCACCAGTCCGAGGACCGCGAGCACGATCCCGCGCGGAGAGCGGTGGCCCTCCAGCCACCGCCTGAACCGAGCCGTTCCTTCCTCGTTCTCGCTGTTCATGTGTTCCTCTCTCGCCGGATCAGTGGTTGTAGGGATGGGCGCTTCGGACGCGGAGCGGCTGGATGCGCCACGTGACCTCGCTGGCCGGGGGGAGTCCGGCGCCGGGCGCGTGGCTGGTCCATCCGTCGCGAGGGGCGCCCTCCTCCTCGGCGGCGGCCTCGGCGTCGTCCGTGGAGAGATGGACGCTGTGCAGCCGTCCGTGTCGGAACAGGGCGTAGATCCGGTCCAGGCCCGCGGACTGCTTCCGGACGATGCGCAGCAGCATCCGCAGGGCGACGCGGTCCTCGCTGTCGAGCAGGATCTCGGCGTCGGCCTCGCGAAGCCGCTTGCTCAGCTCGGTGATCTGCTGCTCGTAGGTGTCGCGGTCCTCGGATCGCAGCAGGGCCGCGTGCTCGGCGGCCTGGAGGTCGGCTTTGGCCGTGGCGAGCTGTTCGCGCAGCTCGGTGATCTGCTGCTCGTAGTCGTCGCAGTCTTCCCCGCGCAGCTCGGCCGTTTGGTCGGCGGCTTGCTCGGCGTAGTGGGCGGTTTCCTCGGCCTCGCTCACGGCTGCGCGCAGGGCGCTGGTGCGAATGACGCGGTACAAGGTTTTCTCCTCAACAGAGGTGGCCGACCTGTGAGTTCGGGGTCGGCCACGCGGTGGGGGCGGACAGAACGGAGTACTCAGTCGAAAATCCAGCCCTCCGGGAGCTCCCCCTCGCGCAGGGTCTGCGCGGCGTTGCGGAACTCGGCAGCGTGCTCCTGGGCGATCTCGGCGGCGCGGCCGGCGCAGGACCGGGTGTACTCGCCCCGAGACGGGTCCGCGGCAACCCGCTTTCCGTCGGCCGCCGCGGCGTCGAGGCGGGGCGCCGCGACCTTCTCCAGGTAGTCGGCCTCGCGGTTCATGCGGGCACGGGTCATACGGGCCATCAGGTTCTCCTTCGCAGGTCAGCGCTGCTGCTGTTTGCGCAGCTGAGTGAGGTAGGCGTCCTGGAGACGCTCGAAGCGCTCCCACAACGGCCCGCCGACCTCGCACGGGGCGCCGGGGCGGCAGGCGTCGCAGGACTCGCGGTGTGCCGCATGGGTCTTGGCTGCCGTCAGGTACCGGTCGTAGAGGTCGGTGAGGCGAGCCGGGCGGTTCATGGGTCGTCCTGTCGAGGGGGGTGGGGGTGGAGGTCGGTAACGCGGTGGCCGGCCTCCCACGCCCACGCGGCCGCCCGGGCGGCGAGCACCAGGGCGTGACGGGTGGCGGGGTGGCGCGGGCCCCGGGGCCGCGGGGGGGGCGCCGCCCCCCCGGGGGGGGGGGGGGGGGCGCGCGGGGGCGGGGGGGGCCGCCCCCGCCCC
>NZ_JAIUKE010000129.1 GCF_020176795.1 Streptomyces sp. 8L | reverse complement strand
GGCTCGGGCGTGCTGCCCGCCCACCGGGTGTGGTGGGGGGCTGTCTAACCCCACCGGGCGGGGGGGGGGGGGGCGGGGGCGCGGGCGCGCCCGCCCCCCCCCCGCCCGGTGTTGGGCGGTACGGGCCATCCGTATGAGGTGAGCGGCCACAGTCAGCAGAAACCGCAGCTCGCGTCTCCGTCGCGGTTGAGGCAGCCGCAGTTATCGCACACCCACGACACCGTGATGCCCAGACGCCGGACGGTGCGACGGATCATTCGGGAACAACGCATCGCCATCGGCTCCTTCACCGGTTCGGGATCTGTGCGACGGTCTCTGCGAGCGCGGCCTGTGCCTCCTGGGAGGCGGCCAGGGCCTGCGCGTTCCGCTGACGGGCCTGCTCCATCTCCTCCGCAGCCTTGCGGCGCTCCTCGTCGGCGTCGCTCATCGCGTCACCTCCGCTGCCTGCTGCCGGTCCGTCATTTCCGCGAGGGTGCGCGGGACGCGCCGCTCCGGCGGGATGCGGTCGTCCTGCTCGCGCACCATGCGCAGCAGGAGCGCGCCCAGGCGCTGCTCCGGCGTTGCCGCCGCGCGGGCGGGCACCGTCGCTGCGACGTGCGGGTGCGGGGAGGGCGAGGGCGCCGGGG
>NZ_JAIUKE010000128.1:3041-21473 GCF_020176795.1 Streptomyces sp. 8L | reverse complement strand
GTGGCTGTACCACCGCCCCTCCTTCATGTCCCGGACTCTCTCCCCCCGGTGACCCCCGCGGCCGTGCCTCAGACCGGTCGGCGCGGTCCCGGCGGGAGCGCGGCGGCGGCGTGCCGAGGCGGCTGGTTCGGGTCGCGCTGCCAGCTCCCGGGGTGCGCGGGGCGCTCCCCGTACCGGCCGCTGTAGCCGCCCCGGGGGCCCGGGCCGATGCCGAAGGCCGTGAAGCCGAGGTTGTCCTCGCCGCTCCGGTCGCCCGGCAGCGCTCTGAACGATCTCAGGTACTCCGAGTACAGCGCGTCGTAGATCGGCGTGGTGCTGAGGCCGTCCACCAGGTCCTGCGCGGGGCGCATCGAGGGAAGATGGGCGCGGGTCGGTTCGTATGCGTGCACATACCGCCCAACGACACCGGGACCGGTCGGATGCGGGCTGTCGTCCGTTAATGTCCCGGTTGTGGCGGGGTGTCCTTCCGCCGGGCGCCCGCCCGCGGCCGAGAGGCCCGTCCGGTACGGGCTGGTCACGTGCCCGCCAGCGGCATCGCCGCCGCCACCAGGCGGCCGTCGGCCGCGGCCTTGTCCAGCGCGTCCCGCAGCAGGTCCTCGCGCGGCTGCTGCCCGATGGAGCCGACCGGCGCGGCGAACACCAGGACCGTGTTCGACTTGTTGGCCTCGGCCCGCCACCCCTCGGTCACCTGGAGCGGCTGGTGAGCCTGCCACCAGGCCACCTGGCCGCCGTTGTTCGCGCCGGGCTGGAGCACCGCGTGCAGCTGGCCCATGGCGAGCAGCACCGACCAGCCGGGCAGCGCCCGCGGCACGGCCGTCAGGTCGGGTACGGGCTGGAAGCCCTGTTCCACGAGGAGCTGGAGGAACTGGTCGGGGCCCGCCGTGCCGGGCCGTGCGATGGGCGCCGTCGGCTCCACGACCAGGGCGGGGTGCAGGTCGCCCTCGATCAGCACGAGGCCGCTGGTGACGCCGAGCACCGCCTGCTCGCCGCCCGACGGGGCCTGGACGCCGGCCTCGGAGCCCGTGATGGACCGGACCGCTCCCTGGAGCTGATCCTCCGCCACCTGCACCACCTGCGAGGGGATGCAGGAGGCGTGGGCGAAGGCGAGCACAGCGGTCTCCTCGCCGACGAACAGCACCGTGCTCGTCCGCTCCTGCTCCGAGTCGCCCGGCGTGCGGCAGGAGGTGCAGTCGTAGCTTCCCGGCGAGTTCTCTCCGGCGAGCAGCCGGTCGGCTTCTTCGTCGCCGATCTCGGCGCGTACGTCTTCGCTGACGTCGAGCATGCGCGGCACGGGTGGCTCCTCGAACTGGGTACGTGGCGCCGGGCTGTTCCCGGCTCATACGAAGACAACGGGCGAGCCGTGGCCGGGGTCACGCACGTGTCTCGTACGAATTCGAATCCGCGAGGAGCCGCCCCGAACAGGTTTGTTCCGTGTCTCACCAGTCTCACCAAGGGAGCGGCGGCCGCGCCCGGGCCCCCGGCTCGACGGCGGCGCGCTCGCGTCCGTGCGGAGGGTGAGAGCCCCCGGCGAGGCCCTGTCGACGGCACCGGAACCGCGCGCCGGAAGCGGCGTACGCCGTCGACCGCGCGGCGGACTCGGCCGACGGGTGGCCGGCCCGGCGCGGGGGTCCGGCGGTGCCCGAGCGCTCCCCTGCCGCACGGAGGGCGGCGGCCCGAGCGTGCGGCCCGGCCCGGTACGGGTTCCGGCCGCGCCCTTCTGAAGGGAAATTACCGGGGATTACGCCGGTTTCCCTATTTCCGGGAGGTCCGTCCTGCGCGCAGGCACAGGGCGGCCGACGGAATTTATCTGATCTTCGGTCGCGTGAAATTCAGTCGGACGGGATAGGGCGGGCGAGTTACGGCCGCCTTATTGCGTTCCACAGGCCGTCGAGATTCTGTGACAAAAGTGTGACTCCTGTGGGCCGAAAGAGGGTGTCCGTATGACGGACGCCTTCCCCCGCCCGGCGCGGACACCTACGGTGAGGCCATGGCACCGACACCCCGACCGCAGCAGGGCCAGGACGACGATCCCGAGGCGTACGTGGGCCTCGACGCCGAGAGCGCGGAGCACAGGGCGCGGGAACGCGGCTGGACGACGGTGCGCTCGCTGCCGCCCGGTTCCGTCGTCACCCTGGAGTTCCGTGAGGGCCGCCTCAACTTCGAGGTCGACGGCGGGTCCGTGGTCCGCTGCTGGCGCGGCTGACCCCGCGAGCGGCCGACCAGCCCCCTCCGCGCGCTCAGAGCGCCTCCAAGGCCGCTCGTGCCCGCGAGGGGCGGGCGGTGACGTGGTACCCGGCCGTACGCGGACATACAGACGGCGCGTAACGCGGACTTCTCCGCGTTACGCGCCGTCTCTCATGGCCAGGGGGTTCAGCCGCCCGTGACCTGCCGGGACTGCGGCGGCCTACGGGTACCCGACGGCGTGATCGGCGAGTGCTCCGAGCGCACCGGGTGGTGCGTCCTCGACTGGGTCAGCGCCCCCGTGCCCGGGCCGCCGGGCGGGCACGTGCCCGCTGCCGCGGCACCGCCGCCGACCGGCCCGCGCCCCGCGCGCGCCGTGCCGACCTGCTTGCGGGCCTGGTCCTCGTCGCCGCCCCCGGGCAGCCTGGGCGGTCGCGTGTGGACGTCGCCCGGCGCTGCGGGCCCGCGCGCCGCGGCTCTGCGGTAGGCGCGCCAGCGGTCCCGTACGCCGAAGATGGCCAGCTCCGCCCGGCCGATCATCGGCTCGAACCAGGGCATGGCCAGCAGGATCAGCAGGCCGGCGGCCCAGCCGAGCACGACGTCGCTGACCCAGTGCGTACCGAGGTAGACCGTGGTCGCGCCGACGCCGAGGGACAGGGCGGACGAGCCGAGGGAAAGGTAGCGGCGAGTCTGCGGGGTGGTGGCCAGATAGGCGAGGATGCCCCAGGTCACGACCGCGTTGGCGGTGTGACCCGAGGGAAATATGTCCCCGCCGGAGAAGAGCTCGGGGGAACCGATCTGCGTGGCGTAGTGCGGGCCCTGCCGGCCGAGCCCCAGTTTCACCGCGCCGACGGTGGCGTTGAGGAGCAGCAGCGAGGTGCCGAGCACCAGCAGGGGCCGCAGGGTGTGCTGCCGCCAGGACCGCCAGCCGAGCCAGGCGGCGATCATCACGGCGGTGGGGCCGCGCTGCCCGAGGACCACGAAGTAGTCGAGGAACGCGTGCAGCCCGGGCCACTGCTGGTAGGGCCGGAAGAGCATGGTCCTCCAGTCCAGTGCCACCAGCCAGGAGTTGGTGAGCACGGCCGCGACGATGACGACGTAGAACGCCAACGTCCCGCCGAAGAGGGCCGTGCGGGTGGAGCTCATCCGCGGGGGCTCTATCTTCGGTGGCTCCGGCTCCCGGTCGAGGCGGGCAAAGATGTCGGTACGCACCCAATCGACGTTACAGCGAGTGAGTGAGCGGGCAGGTCGTTCCGGTCTCTTTGTGATGACGATGTGATGTGGAGTATGTCTCAGATCACGGTTTATCGAGGGCGGTTGCAGAAATCCATGTGATCTTGGTCTTTTTTATTCGACATGCCGTGCGACACCGAATACGCGTGCTGATAGGAATTCGTTCACCGGGGTGTCGCGCGGAATTTCCCGCCCGCTCGCGGCCCGGTGGCCCAGGATGTGGGCGAGGCGGGAGGGACGGCCGGGCCGCCGGCCGGCGGGGCCGGCCTGGACGCCCGGGCACCGGGGCCGTAACCTCGGCCCCGCCCTAACTACCACCGCTAGTTTTCCGGTGTCGTCGGAGGTAACCGCATGCCCCAGCCGTCCGCCGCCAAACGCCCGCCCTTCGACCCGGGCGACCCGCTCGGGATCGACGACCTGCTCGCGCCGGAGGACCTCGCGGTCCGCGACACCGTACGCGCCTGGGCGTCCGACCGGGTCCTGCCGGTGATCGCCGACTGGTACGAGCGCGGCGAACTGCCCGGCGTACGGGAACTCGCCCGCGAACTCGGCGGGCTCGGCGCTCTCGGCATGCATCTGGAGGGGTACGGCTGCGCCGGGGCCAGTGCCGTGCAGTACGGGCTCGCCTGCCTGGAGTTCGAGGCGGCCGACTCCGGCATCCGCTCCCTCGTCTCCGTGCAGGGGTCGCTCGCGATGTACGCGATCCACCGCTTCGGCTCCGAGGAGCAGAAGCAGCGGTGGCTGCCGCCCATGGCGGCCGGTGAGACGATCGGCTGCTTCGGCCTGACCGAGCCCGACCACGGTTCCGACCCGGCGGGCATGCGCACCCGGGCCCGGCGCGACGGTGGGGACTGGGTGCTCGACGGGCGCAAGATGTGGATCACCAACGGGAGCGTGGCGGGGGTCGCGGTGGTCTGGGCCGCCACCGACGACGGGGTGCGGGGCTTCGTGGTGCCCGCGGACGCGCCGGGGTTCTCCGCGCCGGAGATCAAGCACAAGTGGTCGCTGCGCGCCTCGGTCACCAGCGAACTGGTCCTGGACGGCGTACGGCTGCCCGACGACGCGATGCTGCCCGGGGCGCGCGGCCTCGGTGGACCGCTCAGCTGTCTGAACCAGGCGCGCTACGGGATCGTGTGGGGCGCGATGGGCGCGGCGCGCGCCTGCTTCGAGAGCGCGCTCGGCTACTCCCGCGAGCGGGAGCAGTTCGGCAGGCCCATCGGCGGCTTCCAGCTCACCCAGGCCAAGCTCGCCGACATGGCGCTCGAACTGCACAAGGGCATCCTGCTCGCACACCACCTCGGGCGGCGGATGGACGCCGGGACGCTCCGTCCCGAGCAGGTCAGTTTCGGGAAGCTGAACAACGTGCGCGAGGCGATCGAGATCTGCCGCACCGCCCGGACGATCCTCGGCGCCAACGGGATCTCGCTCGAATACCCGGTGATGCGCCACGCGACGAACCTGGAGTCGGTGCTCACGTACGAGGGGACCGTCGAAATGCACCAACTCGTGCTGGGCAAGGCGCTCACCGGTCTCGACGCCTTCCGCTGAGGCCCGCAGGCCACGGCGATGGCCCCGCCCGGACAGCGTCCCGGCGGCCACCGCGGCACGGGCGACCCGGTGAGCGGCCTTGCTCAGCTCTGGTTGAAGAAGCCGTCCTGGCCGTGGCTGTTGCCGTCGCCCGAGACGATCTCGGTGTGGGCCGGGGTCAGCAGGAAGACGCGGTTGGCGACCCGGTCGATCGATCCGCGCAGGCCGAAGATCAGCCCGGCGGCGAAGTCCACCACGCGCTTGGCGTCGGACGGCTCCATCGCCGTGAGGTTCACGATGACCGGGATGCCGTCCCGGAACAGTTCACCGATGCCGCGCGCGTCCCGGAAGCTGTCGGGGGACACGGTGGCGATTCTGCGGTCCCGGCCTTCGGCGGCCTCCGGAGGAGTCTGGAGGCGGAGGTCGGTCTTCCAGGCGTCACTGCTCCCGGTCTCGACACCCTCGGAGTACTCGTCGTCGTAGTACCGCTCGTCATTGTCCTCGACGAGGCCCAGCCAGGCGCTCGCCTTGCGCACCGATCCCATGGACGCCTCCTTTCACCGCGGTCACTTGTGGTTCCGCATCCCCTCTATGGTCGTCCATCATGCGGATTCCACGCCAAGGGGATAACCGCCGTGCAGATGATTCGTGACGTTACTGGCACACAGGATATGGCGGTTCGTCAGCGTTCTTCCCCGTCGGGATGGATGAATCAGCACGAAATATGAATTTCAGACCAGAAGAGTGATCTTTCGGGCGTACGGGTGACCGGGCCGCCGGTCTCCGCGCGGCGCGCCGCGGGACGGACTCATGGGGGAAACAGCCGTGTTCGGAATCATCAGGCCATGTGCCCATCGGCTCACCGAAGACCTCAGGACCGAGTGGATGGCACATCTGTGCGGGCTCTGCCTGGCGCTTCGGGCGGACCACGGCCAGCTGTCGAGAGTCGTCACCAACTACGACGGCCTGGTCGTCTCGGTCCTGACGGAGGCACAGGCGGCGCGCACGCCGGCCGGGCGCCGCACGGCGGGACCCTGCCCCCTGCGCGGCATGCGGACCGCGCGGGTGGCCCGGGGCGAGGGCGCGCGGCTGGCCGCCGCCGTCTCGCTCGTCCTCGCGTCGGCGAAGATACGCGACCACGCCGACGACGGGGACGGGGCGTTGCGCCGCCGGCCACTCGCCGCTGCGGCACGCCGGGTGGCGGCGGGGTGGGACAGGGCAGGCGCCCGTACCGGCGCGGAACTCGGCTTCGACACGGGCGTCCTGATCGAGGCGGCCGCCCGGCAGGCGGACATCGAGGCGGCGGTGGCGGCGGGGTCGGGCACCGCCGCGGTCCTCGCGGTGACGGAGCCGACCGAGACGGCCACGGCGGCGGCCTTCGCGCACACCGCGGTGCTCGCGGGGCGGCCGGGCAACCGGGAGCCGCTCGCGGAGGCGGGCCGGCTGTTCGGACGCCTCGCCCATCTCCTCGACGCGGTCGAGGACCAGGCGGCCGACGCCGCGTCGGGTGCCTGGAACCCGCTGACCGCGACCGGCACTTCGCGCGCCGAGGCGCGGCGGCTCGCCGACGACGCGGTGCACGGCATCCGGCCGGCCCTGAAAGACGTGGACTTCGGTGACGGGCGGCTGGCGCACGTCCTGCCCGCGCACGAGTCGCGGATGGCGGTGGACCGGGTGTTCGGCACCACGGGCTGTGCGCACGGCGCGGCGGACCCGCGCGCGCCGCACGATCCGCGGGTCCCGTACGACCCTGGGGCGCCCGACGCCCCGGAGGCGCCCGGCGGGCCCTGGGGGCCCGAGGGGCCGCGCAAGCCCCGCAAGCGGGGGTTCCTGGCCGGCTGCGCGGTGTCCGTGGGGCTCTGCTGCACCTGCCGGGCCTGCTGCGCGAACGAGTTCGCCGGGCCCTGGTCGGGGCAGCGGCGTCAGGGGCTCTGCCGGGGCAGCGGTGACTGCGACTGCTCCGGCTGCGCCGACTGCTGCCAGTGCTGCACCTGTGGCGACGGCGGTGATGGTTGTGGCGGCTGCGACGGTTGTGACTGCTGCGACTGCGACTGCGGATGTTGAACGATGGCGACCGTCGCGTTCCGCACGCGCGGGGACGGACCGGCATACCGGCGTACCCGCGTACCCGCGTACCGACATACCGACCGGCGGGCAGGGCAACGCGCCGCCGCCGAGCCGCGGCTGACGGCACTTCGGGCCGGGGACCGGGGATCGCGCTCGTGGAGCCGGGGCGCTGCCCGACCGCGGCCCGGCGCAGCGCCCCGGCGTGGAAACGGAAGTCGGGCGGAAGCCGGACGGAGGCCGTGGCGGCTCCGGAGGTTTCGGCGCGCGCGGGCCGGAGTCCTGGGGCGCGGACGGGAGGCAGGGGCGGTTTTCGGAAGGCCGGCGCCCAGCGGTCCCCGTGCGCCGAGGCGTTCCACGGGCCGCCGGTGACGTTCGCGAACCGGAATCTCTCCACGACGGCCGGCGGCGCGCGCACCGGCCGTACGGGGCCCGCGCCGGTGTGGCCCGTGCCACAGGCGAGTCCCGCGGTGGGGGTTGTGTGCTACTCACAGGTTTCGCCATAGTGGGCGGCCACATCCTCCGTACCGGGCCACCCCACATGTGCTCGGTACGGTCCCCCCACAGGAGGCCCGTAGATGAATCACGGTCAGCACCGGCGAATATCCGGGAAGCGCGCAGCGGTCGCGGGAGGTGCGGCGGTCGCCCTGGTGATGGCGGGCATCACCTTTCAGACTGCGAACGCGAGCGAGCCGGCACCCCAGTTCACGGTGAAGTCGCTGACGGCGTCGGCGGCCGGAAAGCTCTCCTCGTCGCTCGGCAAGGACCTCGGCTCGAACGACACGGCGGGCTCGTACTACGACGCGAAGACGAAGGCGCTCGTGGTCAACGTCCTCAACGGCGACGCGGCGGACACCGTGCGCCGGGCGGGCGGCCGGGCCAAGGTCGTCGACAACTCGCTCAGCGAGCTGCGGAGCGCGACGAAGACGCTGTCCGGCACGGCGTCGTCCGTGGCCGGCACGTCCTGGGCGATCGACCCGGTGTCGAACAAGGTGGTCGTCACGGCCGACCGCACGGTCAAGGGCGATGCGCTCGCCAAGCTGGACAGCGCCGTGAAGAACCTCGGCGGCAAGGCCGAGCTGAAGCGGTCCGCCGGGCAGTTCAAGCCGTTCATCGCGGGCGGCGACGCGATCGAGGGGTCGGGCGGGCGCTGCTCGCTCGGCTTCAACGTGGTCAAGGACGGCCAGCCGTACTTCCTGACGGCGGGCCACTGCACGCAGGCCATCAGTGACTGGACGGACGGGCAGGGCAACGAGCTCGGCTCGAACGCGGGCTCGGACTTCCCCGGCCATGACTACGGTCTCGTGAAGTACGCGTCCTCCGACACCGCGCACCCGAGCGAGGTGGACCTGTACAACGGCAGCACCCAGAAGATCACGGGGGCCGGCGAGGCGACGGTCGGGATGAACGTGACGCGCAGCGGCTCGACGTCGCACGTCCACGACGGCTCGGTGACGGGGCTCGACGCCACCGTCAACTACGGCAACGGCGACGTCGTCAACGGGCTCATCCAGACGGACGTCTGCGCCGAGCCCGGCGACAGCGGCGGTTCGCTGTTCTCCGGCAGCACGGCGATCGGCCTGACGTCGGGAGGCAGCGGTGACTGCACGTCCGGCGGGGAGACCTTCTTCCAGCCGGTGCCCGCGGCGCTGACGGCGTTCGGCGCGCAGATCGGCTGACGGACAGGCGGGACCGGAGGGCCGGACCGGGGCATCGCGCCCCGGCCCGGCCCTCCGGCATGAGGTGCGCGGGTGCGGGGCCTGCGGGCGCGAGGCCTGCGGGCGCGAGGGGATGCGGAACCGCGGCGCGCGGGCCCGGGGGCCCGGGAGCCCTGGCAGCACCTCGGGGGAGGGCTCGGGGCGATCGGAACGCGAATGTCCTGGTTCTGTAACTGAGGCCCCAGAGGCGCGCGATACACACTTAATCTGCTTTTCCGCCGGGCGCGTCCGATGCGTCCGGAGTGCCCGTGGGGGGTCCCGCATGTTCCGTATCCGTACTCTGTCCGCCGCCGGGGCGGCTGCCGTGGCCGTGGTGGCCGGAGTGGCGCTGCTGCCCGCGCAGGCGCAGGCCGCTTCCGGGTCCGTGCACCTGTACAAGATCTACTACGACAGCCCCGGCACGGACCGCGGCTCCAACACCAGCCTCAACGCGGAGTACGCGCAGATCCGCAACACCACGTCGAAGGCGGTCAGCCTCAAGGGCTGGACGCTGACCGACGCCTCGCGCCACACGTACACATTCGGCACGTACACGCTCGGCAAGGGCGCGACGGTCACCGTGCACACGGGCAAGGGCACGAACACGGCGGCGAACCGGTACCAGAACCGGGCCGCGTACGTGTGGAACAACGACAAGGACACGGCGACGCTGAAGAAGTCCACGGGCGCGAAGGTGGACACCTGCTCCTACAACTCCACCCGGGTCGACTACGTCATGTGCTGACGTCATGGTGCGTCAGTCCTTGGAGAGGGGCTGGCCACCAGTCGGGGCGCAGACCTGCATGTCGTAGCCCTCAAGGGCGGGGACGGCCTCCCGCCCACCGAGGGGCCGGACAGGGCGGGCCGATCTCGTTGAACCGGTGGATCGCATCCCGGATGGTGTCCTCGTCGGCCTGCGCCGGCCGGGCGACCACCGGGGTGCGGTTCCCGCCGGCTGACGCCGGCGGCATCACCGCGCGTCGGAAGCGCGCCGAACCGGTGGTGCCCCGGCACGCGATCTGGATCTTCCGGAGAGGGAAAGCCGCTCCGCCGGCCCCAGTACTGTGACTTCGCATGACCGACTCCGAGATCCAGATCACCGCAGACCTGGTCCGCGACCTGCTGCGGGAGCAGCATCCAGACCTTGCGGGGCTGGCCGTCCGCGAGGTGGCGGGCGGCTGGGGCAACCAGATGTGGCGCCTCGGGGACGAGTTGGCCGTGCGCATGCAGCGCATGGACCCCACCCCCGAGCTCCAGCTCAAGGAGCGGCGGTGGCTGCCCGTGCTGGCCCCTCGCCTGCCGCTCCCGGTGCCGACCCCGGTGCGGTTCGGCGAACCGTCCGAGCGGTTCCCCAAGCACTGGACCGTGATGACGTGGGTTCCCGGCGAGCCGCTGGACCACGGCTCGATCAGCCGCGGCGACCACGCGGCCGACACGCTGGCGGGCTTCCTCGGGGCGCTTCATGTGGAAGCACCCGCCGAGGCGCCGGTCGGCTCGGACTTCGGCGCTCACCCCAAGGAGTGCACGGACGGCTTCGACCGCTTCTTTGAAGCCGTGGTCCCCGGCGGCATCGCGGGCGAGGTCCGGGCCGTCTGGGACGACGCCGTCGCGGCCCCCGAGTGGGAGGGCCCGCCGGTATGGGTGCACGGCGACCTCCATCCCGCGAACGTCGTCGTCTCGGACGGAACGCTCTGCGGCATCGTCGACTTCGGCGCCATGTTCGCCGGCGACCCGGCCTGGGACCTCGCCGCCGCGTGGGTTCTGCTGCCCGCGGGCAGCGCCTCACGGTTCTTCGATGCGTACGCGCGTGCGGACGAGGCGGCGATCCGGCGCGCCCGCGGGCTGGCCGCTATGAAGAGCCTGTTCCTCATGCTGATGGGCCAGAACGGAGACCGGGGCCTTCCTGGCGGCAAGCCGGCATGGGGACCCGCGGGCCGAGCGGCGCTCGATCGTGTTCTTCAAAGCTAGTCAGGCCCTCGGGCGGCGGCGCAGAAGCGGTGCCGGTTCCCGCTGAAATTCCCAGTGCCGCGCCCCGGAGGCCGGTCTCGTAGCGGCCCGGGAGCCGGTCGCAGAGGGCCCGGGGACCGGTCGTGGAGGGGCGCGAGACCGGTCGTGGAAGGGCGCGGAAGGCGGTCGCGGAGAGCGGCGGAGGCCGCCCTTCGGTGTCGTTCGCACGAGCGTTCGAAACTGGTTATGGTGGGAACCGTGGGGGCGATTTCCGGACGGTTCAGGAGGTGGGTGTGCCGACGTTCACGCATCTGCACACCGCCTCCGGGTTCTCCCTGCGCTACGGCGCCTCCCACCCGGCGGCGCTGGCGGCGCGCGCCGCGGAGCGTGGCCTCGACGCGCTCGCCCTGACCGACCGCGACACCCTCGCGGGCGCCGTCAGGTTCGCCAAGGCGTGCGAGGGGCAGGGTGTGCGCCCGCTGTTCGGTGTGGACCTCGCCGTGCGGCCCGCCATCCCGGGCGAGGGGCCCGGGCGCGCGGGCGGGACCGCGGTGCGCCGGCGTGCCACCCCCGTGCGCGGCGGCGCCTTCGTCGACGAGTCCGCGCCCCGTGCCGTCTTCCTCGCCCGCGACGGCGCGGCCGGCTGGGCCGACCTGTGCAGGCTGGTGTCCACCGCGCACGCCACCGGGGCGGACGGCCCGCTGCTCACCTGGGACGACAACCACGGCGACGCCCTCACCGTCCTCCTCGGCCCGGACTCCGAGGTCGGCCGCGCCCTCGCCGCGGGCCGCCCGGACCGCGCCGCCCGGCTCCTCGCGCCCTGGCGCGAGGCGTACGGCGACGGCCTGCGCCTTGAGGTCGTGCACCACGGGCGCGGCGGTACGGGCCCCGGCTCGCTGCGCCATGCCGCCCGTACCCTCGGCTTCGCCGTCGAGCAGGGCGTCCCCGCGGTGCTCGGCAACGCCGTGCGGTACGCGGACCCCGGCCTCGGCCCGGTCGCCGACGTGCTCGACGCGGCCCGCCGCCTCGTCCCCGTCGACCCCCGCAAGGGCCTCGACACGGGGGAGCGGTGGCTGAAGGACGCGCCCGCGATGGCCCGTACCGCCCGGGCGGTCGCCGAGGCGGCGGGGCTCGGGCGGGACATCGCGCACCAGTTGCTCGCGCTGACCGAGCGGACCGCGGACGCCTGCCGGGTCGACCCGGCGGGCGACATCGGCGTCATCGACATGGCGAAGGGGTTCGGCGCGCACAACGTGCACTTCCCCGAGCCCGGCCTGGTCGGGGCCGGCCGGCGCACCGCCGCCCGCGTGCTGCGCTCGCGCGCCGCCGCGGGGATGGTCGCGCGCGGCTACGACCTGCGGCCCGACCACCGCGACTACTGGCAGCGGCTGGACGCCGAGCTGCGCACGATCGACGGGTTCGGCTTCGCCTCGTACTTCCTCACCGTCGCCGGGGTGAGCGACGACATCAAGCGGATGGGGATTCGGGTCGCCGCGCGCGGCTCGGGCGCCGGTTCGCTGGTCAACCACCTGCTGGGGATCGCGCCCGCCGACCCGGTCGAGCACGGCCTGCTGATGGAGCGGTTCCTGTCCAGCCGCCGCCCCGGGCTGCCCGACATCGACATCGACGTGGAGTCGGCGCGCCGCCTTGAGGTGTACCGCGCGATCCTCGACCGGTTCGGGCCTGAGCGGGTCGCGGCCGTCGCGATGCCGGAGACGTACCGGGTCCGGCACGCCGTACGGGACGTCGGCGCCGCACTGTCCATGGACCCGGCCGAGATCGACCGGATCGCCAAGGCGTTTCCGCACATCCGGGCCAAGGACGCGCGCGCCGCCCTGGCCGAGCTGCCGGAACTGGCGGGGCTGATGGAGCGGCCGGAGGAGAAGAAACGTTACGGCAGGTTCTGGGACCTGGTGGAGGCGCTGGACGCGCTGCCGCGTGGCGTCGCCATGCACCCCTGCGGCGTGCTGCTCTCCGACGCCTCGCTGCTGCGCCGCACCCCGGTGGTGCCGACCAGCGGCGAGAACTTCCCGATGTCCCAGTTCGACAAGGAGGACGTCGAGGATCTGGGCCTGCTCAAACTGGACGTGCTGGGCGTGCGGATGCAGTCGGCGATGGCGCACGCCGTCGCCGAGATCGGCCGCGCCACCGGCCGGGAGCTGGATCTCGACGACCCGGCGCAGGTGCCGCAGGGCGACCCGGAGACGTACCGGCTGATCCGCTCCGCCGAGACGCTCGGCTGCTTCCAGATCGAGTCGCCGGGCCAGCGCGACCTGGTCGGCAGGCTCCAGCCCGCCACCTTCCACGACCTGGTCGTGGACATCTCGCTGTTCAGGCCGGGGCCCGTCGCCGCCGACATGGTGCGGCCCTTCATCGAGGCGCGGCACGGCAGGGCGCCCGTCCGCTATCCGCACGAGCACCTGAGGGGAGCGCTGGAGGAGACCTACGGCGTGGTCGTCTTCCACGAGCAGATCATCAAGATGCTGGACATCATGACCGGCTGCGGCCGGGAGCAGGCCGACCGGGTCAGGCGCGGCCTGTCCGACCCCGAGTCGGCCGGGGCGATCCGCGCCTGGTTCGAACGGGCCACCCGGGAGCGGGGGTACGGCCCCGAGGCCGTCGCGCGCGCCTGGGAGATTGTCGAGGCGTTCGGCTCGTACGGGTTCTGCAAGGCGCACGCCGTCGCGTTCGCCGTACCGACCTACCAGTCGGCGTGGCTGAAGGCCCACCACCCGGCGGCCTTCTACGCGGGGCTGCTCACCCACGACCCGGGGATGTACCCGAAGAGGCTGCTGCTCGCCGACGCGCGGCGGCGCGGGGTGCCGGTGCTGCCGCTCGACGTGAACCGGTCGGCGGTCACTCATCGAATCGAACTGGTGTCTGAGAAGGGGCCCGAGGTGGGACGTTGGGGGCTGCGGCTCGCGCTCTCGGACGTCCACGGCATCAGCGAGGCGGAGAGCGAGCGGATCGAGGCCGGGCAGCCGTACACCTCACTGCTCGACTTCTGGCAGCGGGCCCGTCCCGGCAGGCTGGTGGCAGACCGGCTCGCCCAGGTCGGCGCGCTGGACGCGTTCGGCGCGAACCGCCGCGACCTGCTGCTGCACCTGTCGGAACTGGGCGCGGCCCAGCGCGGCAGGGGCACGCGCAGAGGCGGGACCGGGACCCAACTCCCGCTGGAGGACGGGCAGAAGACCGCGCCGGTCGGACTGCCCGACCTGGACGACACGGAGCGGCTGAGCGCCGAACTCGGCGTGCTGTCCATGGACGCGTCCAGGAACCTGATGGACGACCACCAGGCCTTCCTCGCCGAACTCGGCGTGTACGGGGCGAAACGGCTGCGGGATGTGCCGCATGGCACGACCGTGCTGGTCGCGGGCGCCAAGGTGGCCACCCAGACACCGCCGATCCGGTCCGGCAGGCGGGTCATCTTCACCACGCTGGACGACGGCGGCGGCCTGGTGGACCTGGCCTTCTTCGACGACTCGCACGACGCGTGCGCGTACACCGTCTTCCACTCCTGGCTGCTGCTGGTGCGCGGGGTGGTGCAGCGCCGCGGGCCGCGCAGCCTGAGCGTGGTGGGCGCACGCGCCTGGAACCTCGCGGAACTGGTGGAACTCCGGCAGCGCGAGGGCCTGGAGGCGGTTGCCGCCGCGCTGGCCGCGCCCGCGCCCGGCGGCGGCACGGGTGACGGCGGCGGAGTGCCGGACGGCCGGGGCACCCCGGGCGGCGACCGCCGCATCCACCTGCCCACCGGCTACGAGATGAACCCCTGGTCCGACCTCCGCCCGGCCGGCGAAGGGCCGGGAACAGGGCGGAAGCTGTGGCATTCGAGCCCGGGGAGCGCGGGATGATCATCTGCGTGCGGCTGCGCGACGGCGCGGCACTGCCCGACCTGCTCGGCGTGGCCCGGGACCTCAGCCCGGTGGTCCAGGCGCTGCCGCCGGACACCGCGCTGGTCGATGTCGCGGGCGCCGAGCGGTACTTCGGCCAGGACGCGGCCGGGATCGCCTCGGTGCTGCGGGTGCGCGCGCTCGCGTACGCGGGCGCCGACTGCGCCCTCGGCGTGGCCGCGACCCCGCTGCTCGCGCGGATGGCCGCGCGCCAGGCCGCGTACGGCGCGACGGTGACGGTGGCGGAAGGCCCGCGCGAACCCGCCGCGTTCCTCGCGCCGAAGCCGGTCACCGCGCTGCCCGGCGTCGGTACCGCGACGGCGCGCACGCTGCGCGCGTACGGCCTCGGCACCGTCGGGAAGGCGGCGGGCGTCCCGCTGGCCACCCTCCAGCGGCTCCTCGGCGTACGCGCGGGGCGGGAGGTGTACGAGAAGGCGCACGGCATCGACCGCACGAAGGTGGTCCCGGACGCGGGCAGCCACGGCATCGCCGCCGAACGCTCCTTCCCCCACGACGAACTGGACCCCGGGGCGCACCACCGCGCCCTGCTGTCCGCGGCCGGCGAACTGGGCGCACGGCTGCGCGACCACGACCAGGCGTGCCGCTCCCTGACGCTGGTGGTGCGCTACGCGGACGGCTCGGCCACCGTCCGCACCCGGGCCCTCCCCGAGGCCACCGCCCACTCGCCCGACCTCACCGCCACCGCCTACCGGATGCTCGACGCGCTCGGCCTGCAGCGCGCCAGGGTACGGGCGTTCTCGCTGCGCGCGGAGGCCCTGGTCGCGGCGGACCGGGTCACCCGCCAGCTCACCTTCGACCCGGCGGACGACCGCTCACGCCGCCTGGAGGAGACCGCGGACCGCGTCCGCGCCCGCTTCGGCCCGTCGGCGATCGGCCCGGGAGCACTGGCCGCCTGACGGTACGGGGGGCTCGGGTACGGGGGTTCGGGCGCCCGGTCGTACGGAGGTCCCGGGAGCGCCGGCCGCCCGGTCGTACGGCAGCGGCGTCCGCGCCCGGCCGATTGTCAGTGGGCGCGGGAATCCCCCACGAGCGGATCGTCGCGTGGCTCACCCCGCTGGTCGGGCGGGTGCGCCACCTCCCGCTCTCCGGCGAACACGCGCTGTGGGGCAAGGAGGTGGACGACGACCGGTACGCGGTCCTGGGCGGCCCGGCCCTCGCACGGCCGGCGGCAGGGCGGGGCGGACCATCCCCTGGGCGTTGGCTTCCCGCGGGGTGGCACGGACAGTCAGCGGAACAGGCGGAAGAACCCGCGCACCTGCTCGACCAGCGACTCCGGCTGCTCCAGCGCGGCGAAGTGGCCACCGTGCGGCAGCTCCTCGAACCAGCGCAGGTCGGTGAACCGCAGCTCGGCTTCCCGCCTCGACGGGCGGGTTATGTCGTACGGGTAGACCGACAGCCCGGATGGCGCGGTCACCTTGTCTCGGAAGTTGGCGAAGCTCTCCCAGTACAGGCGCGCCGACGACGTGGCCGACGCGGTGAACCAATAGACCGAGATCTCGTCGAGGATCGTCTGCCGCGACACCGCGTCCTCGGGATGGCCGTCGTTGTCCGTCCACGCCCAGAACTTCTCGGCGATCCAGGCGGCCTGCCCCGCCGGGGAGTCGGTGAGGCCGTAGCCGAGGGTCTGCGGCCGGGTCGCCTGGATCGCCGAGTACCCCCGGCCGGTGCGCCGCATCTCCTTCTCTGCCTCGAGATTCGCCAGCTCCGCGGGCGTCGGGTCGTCGAAGGTGCCCGCCGCCACGGAGCCCAGGTTCAGGTGCACGCCGGCGACCCGCTCGGGCGCCACCTCGCCCAGCACCGCGGACACCGCCGAACCCCAGTCACCGCCCTGCGCGCCGTACCGCTCGTACCCCAGCGAGACCATCAACGTGTCCCAGGCGTGCGCGGTGCGAGTGATGCCCCACCCGGTCGTCGACGGCTTGTCGCTCCAGCCGTACCCGGGCAACGACGGCGCGACCACGTGGAACGCGTCCGCCGGGTCGCCGCCGTGCGCGCGCGGGTCGGTCAGCGGGCCGAGGACCTCCAGGAACTCGAGTACCGAACCCGGCCACCCGTGCGTGAGCACGAGCGGGAACGCGTCCGGCTCCGGCGAGCGGACGTGCAGGTAGTGGATGCCCAGCCCGTGGATCGTGTCGCGGTACTGCGGGAACACGTTCAGCCGCTCGGCGAACCCGAAGTCGTAGTCCTCGGCCCAACTGCGGCAAAGCTCCTGCGCGTACGCCAGCGGCAAACCCTGTGACCAGTCGTCCACCGGCTCGCGCTCGGGCCACCGTGTCCGCCGCAATCGTTCACGCAGGTCCGCGATCTCGGCTTCGGTGATGCTGACCTCGAACGGCTCGGCGGACATGGCAAAACTCCTTACTGGTCAAGGCGTTGTCGGATCAGATGCAGATGGACCGTCATCGCGGGCTCCCACGCGTGGCGTCGGGTTCGGGGCGGCGGTCGGCGGCAGGGAGCCGGGTCAGGCTGAGGACAAGTCCGGCCAGGGGGAGTGCCGCGAGCACGGCGAGGGCCACCGGTGCCGGACAGGTTGTGACACGCTAAAGCTCCTTTGGGTGTAACGTTACGGAGCGGTGAGGAGATACGTCAAATGCAGGATGCGTGTTACAACCCATGGGTGGTCCAGACGGCCGTCGACCTGGCCAACACCTTGAGGCCGATCAAGGGGGAGGACGCGCTCGAGACCGTGGAGCAGCTCAGGGACTTCCTTGACGACCATCCCGCGGCCGAGCCTCCGAGTTCGGCCGCGGACCAAGGGACAGGTCTGCGGCATCTCACCCACGCCGACCTGGCGGAAGTCCGCGCGTTGCGCGAGACGGTGCGTGAGGTGCTCGAACGGGCGAACGCGGACGCGGTCGAAGCCGCGGCTCTGATCAACGACGGTCTGCGTCGCAGCCGCGCCACCCCGGAACTGCGCCACGAGGACGACCGCTGGTGGACCGAGGTGACCTCCGGCACCGACCGCTGCTCGGCGCACCTTGCCGCGACTACGCTCAGCGCGCTGGCCTCCGTGATCGCCACGCTCGGTCCCGCTCGTCTCGGCGTATGTGCCGGGCCGACCTGCCGGGCCACGTTCGTGGACCTCTCGCGCAACGGCTCGAAGCAGTACTGCACCCGAACCTGCGCACACCGGGCCAGCGTCGCGGCCTACCGGAGCCGGCGCAGCCCACGTTGAGTGCCGGCACCTGACCCTGCCGGGCCGGCCCCGGGGTTTCGTCCGAGCCCGCCTTCGACGAACTCGTCCGGGCCTCCGAGGGCGTTCCTCAGAGGCGGCTGCGGCGGGGGCCGGCCCCGCGGCGGAGGACCGTACGCGCGCGGGCGGCGCGCCCGCGCCCCGTTTTCCCGCCGGGGCGGGCCGGGGGAGACAATCGGAGGCGTGACCTTGCGACTCAGGATCGACACCGCGGGCGGCGACGCGCCGTACGAACAGCTCAGGGCCCAGATCGCGGACCAGGTCCGGGACGGGGAGCTGCCGGTCGGGTACAAGCTGCCCACCGTGCGCGGTCTCGCCGCGGACCTCGGCCTCGCCGCGAACACCGTGGCGAAGGCGTACCGCGTACTGGAGACGGACGGTGTGATCGAGACGCGCGGCCGCAACGGCACGTTCGTCGCGTCGGCGGGCGACGCGGCGGCCCACGAGGCGGCTCTGGCCGCCGCGGCCTTCGCCCAGCGGGCACACCGCCTCGGACTGAACGAGGCCGCGGCCCGCGAGGCGGCGCACGAGGCGCTGCGCGCGGTCTACGGACCTGGGGCCTGAGCGCCGGGGGGGGGGGGGGGGGGGGGGGGGGGGGGGGGGGGGGCGCGGCGGGGCCGGGGGGGGGGCGGGGCGCGGCGGGGGGGGGGCGCCCCCCCCCCCCCCCCCCGGCCGGGTA